>CBDUGF010000138.1:0-8547 GCA_965366835.1 uncultured Rhodobacterales bacterium | reverse complement strand
GTGCTGTTCTTTGTCGATAACATCTTCCGCTTTACCCAGGCGGGTTCGGAAGTGTCGGCCCTGCTGGGCCGGATCCCTTCGGCCGTGGGCTATCAGCCGACGCTGGCCACCGACATGGGCGCGATGCAGGAGCGGATCACCTCGACCAAATCGGGCTCGATCACCTCGGTGCAGGCCGTCTACGTGCCTGCGGATGACCTCACCGACCCCGCACCGGCGACATCGTTTGCGCACCTCGATGCGACCACCGTGCTGGACCGTGCCATCTCGGAGCTGGGCATCTATCCGGCGGTTGATCCGCTGGCCTCGACCTCGCGCCTGCTTGACCCCGCAGTTGTGGGCGAAGAGCACTACAAGGTGGCAACGGATGTGCAGGAAACCCTGCAGCGTTACAAATCGCTTCAGGATATCATCGCCATCCTCGGCATGGACGAGCTGAGCGAGGAAGACAAGCTGGCCGTGGCACGCGCCCGGAAAATCCAGCGCTTCCTGAGCCAGCCGTTCGATGTGGCCGAAGTGTTCACCGGCTCGCCGGGTGTGCAGGTGCCGCTGGAAGACACGATCGCGTCGTTCAAGGCGGTTGTGGCCGGCGAATACGACCACCTGCCCGAAGCGGCGTTCTACATGGTCGGCGGCATCGATGAAGTGCTCGCCAAGGCCGAGCGACTGGCCGCCGAAGCCGCTTGATCTCGGCCTATTGCCCGCTCTCTCTTGCAGGGGGTGGGCGCTTAGGCTCTCACAAAGGAGAGAAACATGGCTGATACGATGCAGTTCGATCTGGTGAGCCCGGAGCGGAGCCTGGCCTCGATGCAGGTGGCCGAGGTTCAGATTCCCGGTGCCGATGGCGATCTGGTGGCGATGCCCGGCCATGCGCCGGTGATCACCACGCTGCGGCCCGGTGTGGTGAAGGTCAGCGGCCCGGAGGGGACGCAGGATTTCGTCGTGACCGGCGGGTTTGCGGAAGTGAACGCCGAAGGTGCCTCGATCCTGGCGGAAAAAGCCACGCCGGTGGCGGAAGCCAAGCCCGCCGATCTCGATCCGCTGATCGAAGCGGCGCAGGCGGCAGCATCCGAGGCCTCCGGAGCCGGGCGCGATATGGCCGACAAGCAATTGGCAGACCTTCAGGCGCTGCGCGACGCGATCGCCTGAGGCGCAAGCCTTTTAAAACGACCGGAAAGGCCCGGGCAGCACAGACTGCGCGGGCCTTTTTCTTTTGCAATCCCCGGCAATTGCGGGAATTCTGCGCCAGACCCCGAGCCGATTAGTGGACCGCCATGAAGAAGATCTCTGCTCATACCATTGCAATTGCCCAGGGCAATGACGTGCTGTTCGAGGATTTCGAGGATGGCGGCGAGATGTGGACCGGCACCGGGCATCGCGAATCCACCAAATGGGTTGCCTTCAAGGAATCGTTTCAGGACATCCCCATGGTGCATTGTTCGCTGACCCTGTGGGACGTTGACAGCGCCACCAACGTGCGGGCCGATATCGAGGCCGAGAATATCGGCACCGACGGCTTCGAGCTGGTGTTCCGGACCTGGGGCGATACCAAGGTGGCGCGCGTTCGGATCGGCTGGATGGCGATCGGGACGGTCAAGGATGAGGATGAGTGGGAGTTGTATTGAGGGCGGCTTTGCGGGACAAAGCGGAGGTCTGTGGCTTAGCATCGGCAGGTCAGCTCGGCAAATCTGGCGCACGCCAACAACCTGAGTTCAATCCACCATCGATCAGGCATCGCCCTTATCGAGTTGGATCATGTACTCTTCCATTGACAGAGGGCCGCCCTCCGATTTGGTCTGTTCGCGATCATCTTCTGTCAAGACATCCTGGACATATCCGAGTCGTTTCCAGGCCGGGCGAGGCGCCCTGCCATCGCGCTAGGGGACATACCTGGAGTGCTCGATCAACTTCCTGCGGTGGATGTATCTTGGACAATTGTCAAAAGCCTGACGAACACGCAACCGCACGATGAACTGCGCTCCTGGAAACTCCGCGAGCAAGGGATCGTCAAGCGAGGCCATTGCATCGCCGTGTATCCGAAGCCGTCGCGGTTTCTCGAAGTCAATGAACAGCAGGCCGACCTTCTGGTTTTGGCCAAGGTTTCCCGTCGAATAGTACATCCCGTTTCCGTTGTAGTTCGGGAATGCAATAAGCCGATTGTCCAGAACCTTGACGAAGCCGGGGTTCCCGCCTTTATACGAAACTGTCGGCTGCCCGGTATGGTCTATCGTGGTCATGAAGAACATCGCGGCGGATTGGACGAATTCCCTCTCCCAGTCACCAAGACAATCCATGATGTCTTCGGACTCGAGCCTATCTGCCAGGCGTCTGGTATCAAATCGGTCCTGCAGGGCCCTGTGCGAAGATGTGAAGAAACTGATTTGTTCGTCGTCCATGAAAGCCCCCTTCACCGTCACTTGTGCAACATGCTGGAACGATAGCACGTCAAACGAGGTTACGTCAGCAAAGGGCTCAAGCCGGCCCTCGGTTCGCCTCAGAACAAGCCTTCATAGATCGGTTCGAGCATTTCGGTGTCGAATAGCGAGCTTACACTCGTGCCGTTCCAGATATTGAGGATCGCCTGGGCAAACATCGGGGCGGTGGGCACGATGCGGATGTTGGGCGCGGCAAGTGTGGCTTCTGTCGGCTGGATCGAATCCGTGATCACCAGCGATTTCATCACCGATTTGGTGATCCGCTCCACCGCAGGCCCTGACAGCACGCCGTGGGTGATATAGGAATGCACCTCCTTGGCACCGCCCTGCATGATCACCTCGGCGGCCTTGCACAGCGTGCCGGCAGTGTCGCAGATATCGTCGACGATGATGCAGCGCTTGCCCTCGACATTTCCGATGATCGTCATCTCGGCGATTTCGCCGGGCTTCTCGCGGCGTTTGTCGACGATGGCAAGCGGCGCATTGATCCGTTTGGCCAATTCGCGGGCGCGGGCCACGCCGCCAACATCCGGCGAGATGATCATCACGTCATTCATCTTGCCAGCGAATTGGTTCTTGATGTCGAGCGCGAAGATCGGCGAGGCGTAGAGGTTGTCTACGGGGATGTCGAAGAAGCCCTGGATCTGGGCGGCGTGCAGGTCCATCGTCAGCACCCGCTCGATACCCGCACCGACGATCATGTTGGCCACCAGCTTGGCCGAGATCGGCGTGCGCGCCTTGGTGCGGCGATCCTGACGGGCATAGCCGAAATAGGGGATCACCGCGGTGGTGCGGCTGGCCGAGGAACGGCGCAGCGCATCGGCCATGATCAGGAGTTCCATCAGGTTGTCATTGGCCGGGTTCGAGATCGGCTGGATGATGAACATGTCCTCGCCGCGGACATTTTCGAACACCTCGACGAATATCTCGCCATCGTTGAACCGCTCGACACGTGTATCGACCAGCTGGGTGCTGATCCCGCGATGCATCGACATGCGCCGCGCGATGGCTTTGGCAAGCGGCAGGTTGGCATTACCCGAAATCAGCTTCGGTTCATTGGTATGCGGCATGGTCTCGTGAGCTCCCCAGGGCTGCTCTGCCATGCGCGGGCTTGACAGAATCGCGACGTTGACACCGCTTAGCATCTCTCTAGTTTCGGGCAAAGACATCGGGCCAAGGAATGCGGCCAAGGAGGCGGTTTTTGCAACGGATCGACTATTATTTCTCCACTCTGAGCCCCTATGCCTATCTGGCCGGGACGCGGGCCGAGGAGATCGCGGCCCGCCACGGCGCCGAACTGAACTATCGGCCGATTGATATCATGGCGCTGTTCGCGCGTACCGGTGGCACGCCGGTGGGCGAGCGCCACCCTGCGCGCCAGGACTACCGGCTTCAGGAATTGCGCCGCCAGGCAAAGAAGACAGGCCTGCCGCTCAACCTCAAGCCCGCCTTCTGGCCGACCAATCCGGCGCCGTCCTCCTATGCGATCATCGCCGCGCAGGACGCGGGCGGCGGCGATCTGGGCGCGCTGGTACATTCCATCCTGCGGGCCTGTTTCGCCGAGGAAAAGGACATTGCCGACGATGCGGTGGTGCAGGACTGCCTGCGCGCTGCGGGGTTCGATCCCGGCCTGACGATGAGCGGCATGCTGACCGGGGCCGAGACCTATGCCCGCAACACCGAAAAGGCGGTCGAGGCCGGGGTTTTCGGCTCGCCCTTCTACGTCTGCGAAGATGGCGAGAAATTCTGGGGCCAGGACCGGCTCGTCGATCTCGATGCGCATCTCGGCGCGGCTGCGGCCTGACATGCCCAAGGATCTGCGGGGCGGACACCCGACCTATTGGACCACCTTCGGCACCGGCGCGCGCAGGGTACTTCTGATCCATTGTTCGCTGGCCCATTCCGGGGCGTGGAACGGTGTCGCGCGGATATTGGAAGACCGGCTCAACATGCACGCGTTCGACCTGCCCGGCCATGGCCGCAGCGATGACTGGACCGGTGAGCGCGACATCCAGGAAATGTCGACCGCGATGGCGACGGATGTGATCGGGCATGACGGGCCGATGGACATCATCGGCCATTCCTTTGGCGCTACGGTGGCGCTGCGCCTGGCGATCGAGCGGCCCGAACTGGTGCGAAGCCTGGTGATGATCGAAAGCGTGTTCGTGGCCGCGGCGCTGGCCGATCATGCCGAAATGCGCGAGCAATATCCGGAACTGATGGGCGATTATCTGGAGGCGATGCGTCGTGGCGATCGGACGGCGGCGGCGCGGGCGTTCATGCGCGATTGGGGCGATGGGCAACCCTGGGACAGTCTGCCGGCGGAGCAGCGCGCCTTTCTGAGCGAACGGATTCATCTGATCGAGGCCAATGACCCGACCGTTCATCAGGATCGGCCGGGCCTTTTGAAGAACCGCCTGATCGAGCAGGTGCGTGCGCCGGCCCTGTTGATCCGGGGGGCTGACAGCACCGCCTTTGTCGCGCCGACCCACGCGGCGATTGCCCGGCGGATGCAGCACGCGCGCAGCGTCGCCATCGAAGGCGCGGGGCATATGGTGCCGATCACCCACCCCAAGGAGGTGGCGGGCGAGATCATCGCGTTTCTCGACGGCGTGCCTGAGTAAGTATCGGCGTTTTTGCGAAGTCGATACGGCGGACCGAGGGGCCAGCCCCTCGCGCTCCCCGGAGTATTGCCGGAAAGATGAAAGGGGTCGTGATCGGCCGTTAGCCGCTGGCGAGGTCGAGAAAGCGATCGATGCCGTCGTCGCTCATTGACCAATCGCAGACCAGGCGGGCGGGGAGCTGTTCGTCGGGGGGGCCGTTTTCCACGTCGCCGCCGAGCACGTAATAGACAGCGCCCGGGGCCTGGAGGCGCTGATGCATGGCGCGGGGCATGTGCAGGAAGATGATGTTGGCCTGCGGCTCGTAATCGAAGCTGACGCCGGGCAGGGCGCGCAGCCCTTTGGCAAGGCGGGCGCAGGCCATGTTGGCGCGGCGCGCGTTGTCGAGCCAGAGATCGCGCTCGAGATACCCGGCCATCTGGGCCGAAAGAAAGCGGTGCTTGGAGAAGAGATGACCGGCGCGCTTGCGTCGAAGCTCGAATTCCCAGGCGTGGACGGGATCGAAGAACAGCACCGCTTCGACCCCGAGGCAGCCATTCTTGGTGCCGCCGAAGGAGACAGCGTCGATGCCGAGCTTCCATGTCATCTCGGCCGCAGAGCAGCCCAGCGCCACCAGCGCATTGGCAAAGCGGGCGCCGTCGAGATGGCTCTGGAGGCCAAACTCATGCGCGGTGGCAGTGAGGGCGGAAAGCTCGTCGAGCGTGTAGATCTGGCCGCGTTCGGTCACTTGCGTGATCGAGACCGGGCCGCGCTGGGGGCCGTGCACGCCGCGGGTCTCTTCGGCCAGGATCGCGCGGCGCAGGGATTCGGCGGTCATCTTGTCATCGCGACCCACGATGGTGAGCTTGGCGCCGCCGGTATAGAACTCGGGGGCGTTGCATTCATCTTCGTGGATATGGGCGGTGGGGGCGCAGAAGATCGTCTCCCAGGGCTTGGTCAGCGTGGCCAGCGCCAGCGAATTGGCGGTGGTGCCGGTGGCGACGAGAAAGACCTCGGCCTCGGGGGCTTCGAACACGTCGCGCAGGCGGGTGCGCACCTCGGCCATGATCGGATCGGCGCCGTAACCCATGGCGTAGCCTTCGTTGGCCTTTGCCAGGGCGTCGATGATCTGTGGATGGGCCGGGCCGGCGTTGTCGGAGGCGAAATGCATCAAACGGGTTCCTCGATGATGTGGTCTTCCCAGTCGTCTTCGTCGATCTCGAATTCGGGCACGGTGCGGTATTGCATCGACACCCCTGCATCATGCACCGATTGCGCCGAGCCGGTGATCAGCGGGTGCCATTGGGGCAGGGGCTGATGCTTCCAGAGGCGGCGATAGGCACAGGTTTCGGGCAGCCAGTAGGCGTGTCTGGCGATGGTCCTGGGCGTGAGCGAGATACATTCGGGCACGAACTGGTGGCGGATGTCATACTGGGCGCAGCGGCAGGTTTCATCGTTGAACAGGCGGCAGGCGACGCGGGTCAGTGCGACCTCGCCGCTGTCTTCGTCCTCGAGCTTGTTGAGGCAGCATTTGCCGCAACCGTCGCAGAGCGCTTCCCATTCCTTCCGGCTCATCTTGTCGAGCGCGGTGCTCTCCCAGAAGCGCGGCCTGAGGCCGGTTCTGTCGATCGGATCGTTCATAGCGCGGCGAGGATTTCGCGGGCGCGGACGCAATCGGCGTCCATCTGGGCGATCAGCGCCTCGATGCTGTCGAACTTTTCTTCCGGGCGCAGATAGGCGACCAGACCGATAGAGAGCTCGGTGCCATAGAGATCGCCGGAGAAATCGAAGAGGTACGTTTCGAGATTGGGTTTGTTCTCGCCGAACATCGGGCGCACCCCCATCGAGGCGGCGCCGTGATAGCTGCCCTTGTGCGGGCCTTCCAGCACGTCGGCCAGCACGGCATAGACGCCGAATTTCGGCGGGTGCAGCCCGTCGATGCTCATGTTGGCGGTGGGATAGCCAAGGACGCGGCCACGCTGGTCGCCGCCGACCACCGAGGATTCGATGCGGTGCCAATGGCCCAGCATGGCGGCGGCATCGCGCGGGCGGCCTTCGGAGAGTGCGTTGCGGATGGCGGTGGAGGAGACCTCCCCCTGCGCCCCTTCGAGCAGCTCGGCGATGGTGACGCCGAAGCCCATTTCGGCGCCGAAACGTTGCAGATCGGCGGCGGACCCGGCGCGGCCCTTGCCGAAACAGAAGTCGGAGCCGACCACGACATGCCGCAGCCCGAGCCCATCGACGATGACGTTGCGGGCGAATTCCTCGGGTGTGAGGCTCGAGAGGGCGGCGTTGAAATTCAGCTCATAAAGCCGCTCGACGCCGAGCTTTTCGAGGCGGTGGGCGCGGGCCTTGGCGCCCATCAGGCGGAACGGCGGGGCGGAGGGGGCGAAATACTGGCGCGGATGCGGCTCGAACGTCATGATGCCGAGCGGCGCGCCGATGCGCGCACCTTCACGGCGGGCGATGTCGATCACCGATTGATGGCCGAGATGCACGCCATCGAAATTGCCGATCGCCGCGGCGGCGCCACGGTTGTCATCGTTCACGAAATGATAGTCGCGGATGATACGCATGAGGCAGGGTTAACGCCCGTGGCAGGCGGGTGCAAGCCGTGACGTGGCGCGTGCGGGGTGCGTTATTTCACGCAACCTACGCTCAGTCGAACTTGCCCGACGGCGCCAGCACGGTGGCCTCGCCGACCAACACCTTCTTGCCATCGACCATGCAGCGGCAATCGAGCTGAACCCGGCGCCTGGAATGATCGATGCCGATCACCTCGACCTCGGCCAGCACGCTGTCGCCGGGGCGCACGGGGGCGAGGAATTTGAGCGACTGGCCCATGTAGATCGTGCCGTGGCCGGGGAGCTGTTCGCCGATCACAGCGGAGATCAGGCCGGCGGTCAGCATGCCATGGGCGATACGGCCCTCGAAGATCGTGTCGCGGGCATAATCGTCATCGAGATGGACCGGGTTGTGATCCGTCGAAACCTTCGCGAACATCTCGATATCTTCATCGGTGATGGTTTTGCGCAGGTGGCGCACCATGCCCATCTCGATCTCTTCGATGGTGATGGTTCCGCGCGGCAGATTGTCCAACATATCGCCCTCCCCGGGCTGTCAGCGGGTAATTATCGGGCGTGCAGCGCCCTTTGTTCGCAACTTTATTACTTTGCAACCGCAGAAAATCAAGCCCTAAAATGCTCAGCGCAGCTGGCCCATGGCATAGGTGGGGTTGATCATTTCCTTTTGCAGATAGGCGTTTAGCGCGGTTTCATCCGGTTGTTGCGCGGTTTTGGTGATGTCGCGCGCCAGGCCACCAGTGATGTATAGGGAATCGATATCCTCGCCCTGGGCGCCCTGAATATCGGTATGCAGGCCATCGCCGATGGCAAGGATGCGCGAATCCGCCGGCAGGTTGCCCAGTTCGGACAGACGGCGGCGGGCGAGATCGTAGATCGGCGGATGCGGCTTGCCGAAATAGAGGCTTGTCCCGCCCATGTCGGTATAGA
>CBDUGF010000137.1:0-8564 GCA_965366835.1 uncultured Rhodobacterales bacterium | reverse complement strand
CGATCCCTAACAATCAAGGAAAACGAGCTTGACCCAAACGCCCAATTAGAGAAGCGGACAGTAGCGTACCAGATTGCAGTCGAAACTCAGGCAAAAAAACTTGTCTGCTTTCAAGATACGAACTTAAGTTGCCAGTGACGCTTTGCGCAAATTCCTTCATCGCATCGTTGTCTCAAAGGATCTCCGCTATGGCGATGCGATGGATTATCCTGCTTGTGCTGTTCTTGGCCCGAACGGTGATGGCGTTCCAGTTCCAGTCGATCGGAGCCTTGTCTCCTTTCATCATGGAGAGTCTGGCAATCACGCTGACTGATATCGGTCTTCTGATCGGCCTCTACCTCGGCCCAGGCGTGATTGTCGCGGTTGGCGGCGGTACGGTGGCGACCTGGTTTGGCGACAAGCGAACGGTTGTTGCCAGTCTGATGCTTATGGTTCTGGGCGGCGTGATGGTGGCGTATGCCTCAACCCTTGGATGGGCCGTGGCGGGCCGAATTGTTTCCGGCGCAGGCGGCGTCGTTGTGAACGTCCTTATGACCAAAATGGTTATCGACTGGTTCGCCGGACGAAACATTTCAACGGCTCTGGCGATCTTCATAAGTTCCTGGCCGATCGGGATCGCTCTTAGCTTGCTGATACTCCCCGCGCTGGCTGCCAGCGTCAATTTGCAATTGGCTTGGACTGTGCTGACGATATGCACTGTCATGGCGCTTTCGATCTTCACAGTCATCTACAAGGCACCGGAAGGTGCGGCGCCTGGCAACGCGCGTATCAAGTTTACCGCATTGCCCTGGACGCCGCTGGCATTCGCCGCAGTGCTGTGGGGGCTCTACAATACCGCATTCGCGATGATCTTCAGCTTTGGCACGCTCGTTCTCACTGAGCGCGGCATGCCGCTCACCGCCGCAAGTTCCGCCATCAGTTTCTACATTATTTCGGCTGCTCTCTCCATTCCGCTGGGTGGATGGTTGGCGGATCGAACCGGCAGCGCAAATTGGGTAATTCTCGCGAGCCTGTTTGGCGGAATGTTGGTTTTTCCTGCAGTTCTCTATCTCCCGGACACCTATGTCTTGGCGGCACTTGTCTTGGGTGGCTTGTTTGCCGGATTGGCACCCGGGCCCGTGGTTTCCTTGCCCGGGTTGATCCTTGCTCCCGAAACGCGTGCCTTCGGTACAGGCGTTTTCTATTCGATTTACTACCTGCTGATGATGATAGCTCCAGCACTGGCTGGGGGGCTTGCAGATTACATGGGCGATGTGAACGTCGCTTTCCTTTTGGGCGCGTGCATGATGTTACTGGCCATCATGGCGCTCGGGGCATTCAGGCAAACAGCTTCATCGCCAAAAGCTACCGGGACATCCTGAGGCATTCCAAAACGAATTAGACCGTCAAACTTTGATGCGCTTCTCCTCCCGCAAATACTAATCAATCGTCGTTTGGGAGCGCAGATCCTCGTGATTCCAATGGACCCAATGGCAACGACGTCCCGCCAAGCGATCATCCACCGATTTCAAGAAACCGCTGCGCTCTTGGCGACAGGAGCCGGACGTTGGGCTTTACAAACCGCCCCCTCACGCGCTAGTCCGGGCGTGCTTCGGTCCGAACACCAGAATCGTTTGGATAATAGGGAATGTGGTGCGGCCCCACCAAAGGGTGCCAAATCCACGACTGCCCCCGCAACTGTAAGCGGCGAGCGAAGCCGGAATACACCACTGCCGCAAAGGACGCGGCGGGAAGGTCCGGCCGAGCGTTGACCCGCAAGTCAGGAGACCTGCCGCAGCGAACACCCTGTCCATGCGCGAGGGGCGTCATGGGCTGCGGAGCGTTCTTCCGCCGAGGTGTCTTCACCGTCTCGGGGGGAGCGCCGTTTTTCCCGGAGACACATGGATATCGACGCGGCCGCAAAGCACGAGCCGTTCTTGTTGGGGAAAACATGATGAGACCTTCCAATTTCACGGCCAGTCTGGCCGCCACCGCGCTGAGCGGCGTTGTTCTGGCCGGGCCGGGCCTGGCCGAAGAGAGCTATGACCTGGGCGAGATCACCGTATCGGGCAACCTGACGCCGACGGCGCAGGCGCGCAGCGGCGCCAGTGTCGACATTCTGGGCGGCGAGGTGCTGGAACGCGCCGACGCGCCGCTGTCGTCGGTGCTGAGCCGGGTTCCCGGGGTCAGCGCGTCGGTCGATGGCGGGCTGGGCGGGTCGACCAACCTGCGCATTCGCGGCCTTTCCAACAGCTATGTCGGGGTGCGCATCGACGGGATCGACGTGACCGACCCGTCGGGCACCCAGACCAGCTTCAACTTCGGCGGGCTGACCACCGCCGGGATCGGCCGGGTCGAGGTGCTCAAGGGCTCGCAATCCGCACTTTACGGTTCGGAAGCCATCGGCGGGGTGATCGACATCACCACGTTCCGGCCCGAGCGGCTGGGCTTTTCCGGCAAGGCGGCGGCGGAAGCGGGCAGCTTCGGCACCTGGTCGGGCAGCCTGTCGCTGGGCCAGAAGAGCGAGCAAGGCGAGGTCGCGCTGACCTTCTCGACGCTGCGCTCCGAAGGTATTTCGGCGCGCGCGGGCGACACCGAGAAAGACGGCTTCGAGCAGAAGATGCTGACCTTCTCGCTGCGCCACGAACTGAGCGACAACCTCACCGTCGGCGCCTCGGCACTATGGCGCGATGTCGAGGTCGAGATCGACCGCTCTGCCGCCGACAACAGCGGCATCACCTATTCGACCCAGCGTGGCGGGCGCATCTTTGCCGAGCTGACCACCGGGCCGGTGCTGCACAGGCTGAGCTATGCGGTGTTCAACTCCGAGCGCCGCGATCCCGGCGGCTTTACCACAATGTTCGATGGCGAGCGCAAGCAGCTCTCCTATCTCGCCAGTGCCGAGCTGGGCGGCGCGGCCAAGCTGAATTTCGGCCTCGACAAGACCGAGGAGAGCTTTCGCTCCACCACCGACGCCGGCAGCTATGACACCAACTCGGCGATGGCCGAATTGCAGCTCAGCCCGACGCCGGATCTCGATTTGTCGCTGACTGCGCGGTTTGACGATCATTCGCGCTTTGGCGGCAACTGGAGCGGGCGCATCGCCGCGGCCTGGCGGGCGAGCGGGCAGACCACGCTGCGCGCCGTGCTCGGCACCGGCTTCCGCGCCCCCTCGCTCTATGAGCTTTACAGCGCCTTTGGCGATCCGTCGCTGAAGCCGGAAAAGAGCCGCAGCGCCGAACTGGGCGTCGAGCACCGCTTTGCCGGTGGCGCGGGCGAAGTGAAGGCGACGCTGTTTTACACCGAGATCGACGATCTGATCGGGTTTGACGGCGCTTCTGTCGTCTGCGCCAGCGGCTTTGGCTGTTACAACCAGGTGCCGGGCATGACCGTGAGCAAGGGGCTCGAACTTTCGTCGAGCTATGCGCTCAGCGATCGCGCCACGATCTATGGCAACTATACCTATACCGATGCGCGCAACTCCGGCGCGCGGCTGCAGAAGGTGCCGCTGCACGATCTGGTGCTCGGGCTCGATGCCAGGCTGGGCCAGCGGTTTTCGGCCAATGTCGAGGCCCAGAATGTCGCCGGCAACCTGGCGAGCGCCTTTGCCCCCGCCGGGCACAAGGTGGGCGATTACACGCTGGTCAATCTCGGCCTGCGCTATGATGTGAGCGACGCGGCGCAGGCCTATCTCAGGGTCGAGAACGTGCTCGACGAAGATTACGAGACCACCGGCGGCTTCAACCAGCCGGGCCGGGCGGTCTATTTCGGGCTGCGTGCGGCGTTCTAGGCTCATATCGCTGGCGGCGGCGGTGGCTTTCGCGCTCGCCGCCGCGCCGGGCGCCGCCGATGACGCGGCGCAGGGCGCGCCTGCGCGTGTGGTGTCGATGAATCTCTGCACCGATCAGCTGGCGATGATGATCGCCGCCGAGGGCCAGCTGGTCTCGGTCTCGCACCTGGCCTTCGATCCGCTCAGCTCGGCCATGGCCGAGGAAGCCGCGGCATATCACAGGAACCATGGGCTGGCCGAGGAAATCTATCTGCTTCGGCCCGATCTGGTGCTGGCAGGGCAATATTCCGACCGCGCCACCGTGTCGATGCTCCGCCGGCTGGGCATCGAGGTGGTCGAGCTTGACGTGGTGACGTCGCTCGATGACGTGGCGGCGCTGATCTCGGCGGCGGGCGCGGCGCTGCACCGGGAGGCACGCGCGACGGAACTGGTGCGCGCCTATGAGCGGCGCCTTGCGCGGCTGCGCGCCGAGAGCGGCGACCTCGCCGAGCGTCCGCGCGCGGCGCTCTATTTTGCCAATGGCTATACCCTTGGCGATGGCTCGCTGGCCGGGCAGATCCTGCTGACGGCGGGCTTGGCCAATGTCGCCAGCGAGACCGGGATCACCCGTTCGGGGACGCTGCCGCTGGAACTTCTGGTGCTGAGCGCTCCGCAGGCGCTGATCACCGGCACGCCCTATCCCGGCGCGTCGCGCTCGGAAGAAATCCTGCGCCACCCGGTTGTCGCGCGGCTGCGCCGGAGCCTGCCCACGGCAGGGCTGTCGGATCGCGACTGGATCTGCGGCACGCCGCACGTGCTGACCTCGGTCGAGGACATGGCCGGGCTGCGCCGGCGGGCGCTGGCGCGAGGGGCGGACGAATGATGCGGATCGCTCTAGTCGCCGTGCTTGTGGCCCTGTTTGGCGCGTCGCTGGTGATCGGTCCGGCGTCGATCGGGGCGGGCGAAAGCCTGCGTGCGCTGGTTCAGGGCGGCGACGGGCCGCTGCCACTGGTGATGCGCGAGATCCGGCTGCCGCGGGCGCTGCTGGCGCTAATGGTCGGCGGTAGCCTCGGGCTGGCCGGGGCGGCGATGCAGGGCTATCTGCGCAACCCGCTGGCCGATCCCGGCCTGATCGGCGTTTCGGGCGCCTCGGCGCTGGGCGCGGTGCTGGCGCTGCAGACCGGATTTGCCGCGATGGTGCCGCTGGGACTGCCGCTGGCGGCGCTGGGCGGCGCGCTTCTGGGGGTGTTCCTGATCCTGGCGCTGGCCGGGCCACGCGGCACCTCGCTGACGCTGATCCTGGCCGGGATCGCGATTTCGGCGCTGGCCGGCGCGCTGACCTCGCTGGTGCTCAATCTCTCGCCCAATCCCTTTGCCAGCAGCGAGATCGTGTTCTGGATGATGGGCTCGCTGACCGACCGTTCGATGGCGCATGTCTGGATCGCGCTGCCGTTCATCGCGCTTGGCGCGGCAATGCTCCTGAGCCTCGGGCGCGGGCTCGATGCGCTGACGCTGGGCGAGGATGCCGCCGCCGCGATGGGCATCAGCCTGACCCGGCTGCGCCTCGTGCTGGTGCTGGGGTGCGCCTGCGTGATCGGGGCGTCGACGGCTGTGGCCGGGGCGATCGGCTTTGTCGGGCTGGTGGTGCCGCATATGCTGCGCGGGCTGGTCGGGGCGCGGCCGGGGCGGCTGCTCTGGGCTTCGGGGCTGGGCGGGGCGGCGATGCTGCTGGCGGCGGATATCGCGGTGCGGCTGATCGTGCCCGAACGCGATCTGAAGCTCGGTGTGGTCACCGCGCTGATCGGGGCGCCGCTGTTTTTGCACCTGATCTATCGCACCCGGAGGGAGGGGCTGTGAGCTGTCTTGCCGTCAACGATCTGTCGGTTGCGTTGCGTGGGCGCCGCGTGTTGCAAGGCGTGTCTTTCGATGTGGGCGCGCAAGAGCTGATCGGCCTCGTCGGCGCCAATGGCGCGGGCAAGACCACGTTGATGCGCGCCTGCCTCGGGCTGATCCCGCATTCCGGACGCTCGAGCCTGGCCGAGATGACGCCGAGGGCGCGCGGGCAGGCGGCGGCCTGGATGCCGCAGGCGCGCGAGATCGCCTGGCCGGTGAGCGTGGAGGCGCTGGTGATGCTGGGGCGTACGCCGCATCTCGGGCCGGGGCAGCGCCCGTCGGAAGCCGACCACGCCGCGGTCGCGCGCGCGCTCGGCGAAATGGGGCTGGAACAGTTTGCCGGGCGCACCGCGACGCGGCTTTCGGGCGGCGAGCAGGCGCGTGTGCTGCTGGCCCGGGCGATGGCGCAGGAAACCCCCTTGCTGATGGCGGATGAGCCGATTGCCGGGCTCGATCCGGCGCATCAGATCTCGACGATGCAGAGCTTTGCCCGGCTGGCCGGGGCGGGCCGTTCAGTTCTGGTTTCGCTGCATGACCTCGGCCTTGCGGCGCGCCATTGCACCAGGCTGATCGTGCTGGGGCAGGGCCGCATCGTGGCCGATGGGCCGCCCGGCGAGGTGCTGACGCCCGGGCTGATCCGCGAGACGTTCGGGATCACCGCCTGGTATGAACAGACCGCCCAGGGGCCGGTTTTTCAGCCGCTGGAGGTGCTGGAATGAGCATAGCGAAGAAGAAGGAGCCGCGCCGATGCGCATCGACATGACCGCCCTGCAAGGGTTCCTCGATACCGGCGGCCCGGCGCTTTGGGCGATCGCGCTCTTGTCGGTTCTGACGGTGGCGATCATCGCCTGGAAGCTGTGGCGGCTCATGCTCGATGGCGCCTGGGCGACGGCGCGGGCCGAGCGGGCGCTCGAGGCGGTACTGGCGGGGCAGGGCGCGGCGACGGTTGCGGCACGCCCGCGCGGCTTGCGGCTGCGGTTTGTCAACGCCTTGCAAGCCGGGCGCGGGTTGCCCGAGGCGCTGGCGCGCGAGCATGTCACCGCCGTGGCGCAGGGCGAGCTGATGCGGCTGCGCGGCGGGCTGCGGCCGCTCGAACTGATCATGACCATCGCGCCGCTCATTGGCCTGCTGGGCACGGTTCTGGGCATGATCGAGGCGTTTCAGGCGCTGGAGGACAGCGGCGGGCAGGCCGATCCTTCGGTGCTGGCCGGGGGCATCTGGGAGGCGCTCCTGACCACCGCCGCGGGCATGGCGGTGGCGATTCCCGCCGCCGTTGCGCTGAGCTGGTTCGAAGGTATCGGCGAGCGCATCCAGGGCGATCTGGAAGCCATGGCGACACGCTTCTTCATCGCCACGGCGGGCAAGGACGAGGCCGCGTGATGATCCGATTTGCCACGCCAGCGAGACCACCGCGCCGCAGGCCCAGCCTGACGCCGATGATCGACGTGGTGTTCCTGCTGCTGGTGTTCTTCATGCTGGCGGCGCAGTTTGGCCGCGAGGCGGTGGTGCCTCTGGCGCTGGGCGGTGGCGGCAGCGCCGAATACAGCGGGCCGCCACGCCTTGTGGAGATCGCGCCCGAGACGGTGACACTGAACGGGAGGGTGCTGGACGAGGCGGCGCTGGCCGGGGCGCTGGAAGGGCTGAGCGAGCGGCCCGATGATACCATCGTGTTGCGCGCCGCGTCGGGCACGCGCCTGCAACGGCTGGTCGATGTGGCCGAGGCCCTGCGCGCGGCGGGGTTCACCGCGCTGGCCATCGTGGAGTAGGGCGCGATGCGATTTGCCCAGCCCCCTCGCCGCCGCGCCACCGAGAGCGTCGTGCCGATGATCAACGTGGTGTTTCTGCTGCTGATCTTCTTCATGATGGCGGCAAGGATCGCGCCGCCGCAGCCGTTCGATCTGACCCCGCCGCAAGCCGCTAGCGAGGCCCGACCCGATGGTGCGCGCGTGCTCTACCTGTCGCGTGATGGCGTGTTGGCATTCGAGGCCCACCGGGGCGAGGAAGTCTGGACGGCGCTGGCCGAGGCCGGGCAGGGGCCGCTGACGCTGCGCGCCGATATGGACATGTCCGCGGCTCTGCTGGCGGAGACGCTGGCGCGGCTGGCGGCAATCGGGATTGGCGATGTTGAACTGGCGGTGCGGGTGAGATGAGGGCGCTGTTTGAATTCTCCGGGTTTCTGGGCCTGTCGGTCGCGGCGCATCTGGCGCTGTGGCAGGGCACGCCGGACGGCGCTGCGCCCGCCGCCGGGGCAGGCGGCGCGGCGACGATCACGCTGAGCGGCGGCACACAGACGCTGAGCGCGCTGGTGGCGGAATGGGACAGGCCGCCCGAGATCGCGCCCGCGCCGCTGCCTGTGGTCATGACGGTACCCGAAGAGGCGGCGCCGGTTCTTGCCGCGCCTGCGCCGCTGGCCGGAACGGCACCGGCCATCGCACCGCTGGCACCGGTGATGCCCGGCCCGCTTGCGGCCTTGCCCGAGGTCGATCTCGCGCCGCCGCCCGCGCCGCGCTCGGCTCTTGCGCCCGAGGCGTCGCAGCGCCCGAAGCCGCGCCCGGATCAAGCCGAAACCGCCGCCAGACCCGCGCCAAAGCCCAAACCGCAAGCTGCCGCCGCACCACCGAAGCAGACCGCCGCAGGCACCGGCGGCAAGGCGGCGGGCAAGGCAGGCAAACCCGGATCAGGGGCGCAACAGGCCGCCAGGCCCAGCGCCAGCCTGATGGCAAATTGGGGCGGCGCGATCCGCGCCCGGGTGGAACGCCGCAAGCGGTTTCCCAGCGGCGCTGCGGGGCAGGGCAAGGTTGGGCTCTGGCTCAAGGTCACCACCGCCGGGCAACTCGCGGGCGCCGGGCTGACTCGCTCCTCTGGTAATCCGGCATTTGACAGCGCCGCGCTGAGCGCGGTGCGGCGCGCTGCCCTGCCGCGT
>CBDUGF010000136.1:0-8729 GCA_965366835.1 uncultured Rhodobacterales bacterium | reverse complement strand
TGCCTTGCCTATGCGGCGCTGCTGCTGAAAGGCGCCTGGGACTATTGGGCCCCCTTCGCGGGCCTCGACAAGACCACCGGGCGCTGGTTTCCCACCGGTTTTGACGAAAAGACCCGCAATCAGGCCTTTTACATCACCGAGCAGATCCCGATGCTGGACTGGCTGCGGTTCATGGAAGACTGGCTGAACGAAGGCGAGCGCTATGACAAGTTTCCGCGCGTCATCCCATACGCGATCATTCCGTTCTCCGCCGCGCTGATGCTGTTCCGTATCGGACAGGTCACGTTGCGCATCATTCGCGGCGAACAGAACAGCCTGATCGTCAGCCACGAAGCCGAAGATGCGGTCGAAGAAGCCGCAGCCACTGTCGGGAAGGCCTGAATCCATGGATGTTGCACTCCTTTTCCTGATGATCGTCGGTCTGTTGCTGATCGGCGTTCCTATCGCGGTGTCGCTGGGTTTCAGCTCGATGCTGTTCCTGCTGATGTTCTCCAACACTTCGCTGGCCTCGATCGCGCAGTCGCTCTATCAGGCGATGGAAGGGCACTATACCCTGCTGGCGATCCCGTTCTTCATCCTGGCCTCGTCGTTCATGTCGACCGGCGGTGTGGCCAAGCGGATCATCCGCTTTTCGATCGCCTGCGTCGGTCATCTGCCGGGCGGGCTGGCGATCGCGGGCGTGTTTGCCTGCATGATGTTCGCCGCGCTGTCAGGATCGTCGCCTGCCACGGTCGTGGCCATCGGCTCCATTGTCATCGCGGCGATGAAACAGGTCGGCTATTCCAAGGAATTCGCCGCCGGCGTGATCTGTAACGCGGGCACGCTGGGCATCCTGATCCCGCCCTCGATCGTCATGGTGGTCTATGCCAGCGCCACGGATGTCTCTGTCGGCCGGATGTTCCTGGCCGGTGTGATCCCGGGGATGCTGGCCGGGACCATGCTGATGTTGACGATCTACATCATCGCCATCGTCAAGAAGCTGCCCAAGGGCGAATGGCAGGGCTGGGGCGAAGTTGGCGAGAGCTTTCGCGATGCGATCTGGGGCCTGCTGCTGATCGTCATCATCATGGTCGGCATCTACGGCATTCCCGGGGTCACCTCGGCGATCTTCACACCGACAGAGGCCGCCGCCGTCGCTTCGGTCTATGCCTTCATCGTCGCCTGCTTCATCTACCGCGACATGGGGCCGCTTGCGGGCAAGGACGGAGCACCCAACAAGAGCATCCTGACCAGGCCGATGGCGCTGGCGACGGCGTTCTTCCACAAGGACGTGCGCGATACCTTGCTCGATGCCGCGAAGCTGACGATCATGCTGATGTTCATCATCGCCAACGCGCTGATCCTCAAGCATGTTCTGACCGACGAGCAGATCCCGCAGCAGATCGCGGGGGCGATGCTGAGCGCCGGGTTCGGGCCGATCATGTTCCTGATCGTGGTCAACGTCATCCTGTTGATCGGCGGCCAGTTCATGGAGCCATCGGGCCTGATCGTGATCGTCGCGCCGCTGGTGTTTCCGATTGCGATGGAGCTGGGCATCGACCCGATCCATCTCGGCATCATCATGGTGGTAAACATGGAGATCGGGATGATCACGCCGCCGGTGGGTCTGAACCTGTTCGTGACCTCCGGCGTGGCGGGCATGCCGATGATGAGCGTGGTGCGCGCCGCCCTGCCATTCCTGGCCGTGCTGTTCGTATTCCTGATCATGGTCACGTATATCCCGTTCCTGTCGACCTGGTTGCCGAATTCGTTCATGGGACCGGAAATCGTCATCAAGTAGCCGGCAAGCTCGATGGATAGAAACGCGAAAAGGCGGCCGTTTGAGCCGCCTTTTCCTTTGTCGGCCGGTCTTGCGCGGAGCGACGATTTTTTCGTAGGAGCGGCGCCAAGAAGCACATATGCTGATCCGTGAATGGGAGGGCCGGAATGGATCCGCTGACGTTGAGCTTCGAGATGATGGTGGTCCTGGCGGTGCTGGGCCTGACCGTCGCGCTGTTTGTGACCGAGGTTTTCCGGATCGACCTGTCGGCGATCCTGATCATGGTGCTGCTGGGGGTGCTGAGCCAGCTGCCGGGGCTGGAAAACCTCGCCGATACGCAGCATCTGTTCGACGGTTTCGCCTCCAATGCCGTGATCTCGATCATCGCGGTGATGATCATCGGAGCCGGGCTCGACCGGACCGGGCTGATGAGCAAGGTGGCGGCGACGATCCTGAAATATGGCGGGCGCACCGAGGGGCGGATCATACCGATCATATCCGGCACCGTGGCGGTGATTTCCTCGTTCATGCAGAACGTCGGTGCGGCGGCGCTGTTCCTGCCTGTGGTCAGCCGCATTTCGGTGCGCACCGGGCTGCCGATGAGCCGGCTGCTGATGCCGATGGGGTTCTGTGCGATCCTGGGCGGGACGATGACGCTGGTCGGCTCATCGCCGATGATCCTGCTCAACGATCTGATCATTTCCGCCAACAAGACCCTGCCCAGGCATTCCGAGATGGAACCGTTCGGGCTGTTCTCGGTCACGCCGGTGGGGCTGGCGCTGGTGCTGTCCGGGATCGCCTATTTCGTGATTTTCGGACGCTGGGTGCTGCCCAGCCGCGAGGCCAGCAAGGATGGCAGTTCGGGCCATTCGGTGAAGGACTATCTCAAGCGCGCCTACGGGCTGAAATCCGATATCGTCGAGGTGGTGTTTCCGGCCGGCAACCTGCTGGAAGGGGAAACATTTCGCGACGTGATGCAGGCCCACAATCTTTACATCATCGGCTCGTATCACGGCGGCAAACGCTGGTTTGCGCCGCCGGTGGATACCAAGATCGCAACCCCGTGCCGGCTGGCGGTTCTGGGGCGGCGCAAGGTGATCGAGGAGGTGGCGAGCTGGTATGGACTCGAGGTGCTTTCCGATCTCGACATCTTCGCCGAGGATTTCGCGCCCACCGTGGCCGGGGTGGGCGAGGTGGTGGTGCCGCCCGACAGCCCGGTGATCGGCAAGACGCCGCTGGAGCTGGCGCTGCGGCGAACCTATGGGCTGAGCCTCTTGGCGGTGCATCGGGGCGGCGAGACCTTCAGCCTGGTGGAGACCCAGGACCACCAGCCGCACGACATCCTGAGCATTCCGATCCAGGCCGGTGATGCGCTGGTGGCGTTCACCTCGTGGGACGGGCTGGCACGGCTGGCGCGGGGGCGCGAATTCGTGGTTGTCACCACCGATTTCCCGCGCGAGGAGTTGCGCCCCAAGAAGGTCGGCTGGGCGCTGTTCTTTTTCGCCGTCGCGCTGTCGTTGATCCTGTTCAGCGATATCCGCCTGTCGCTGGCGCTGCTGGTCGGCGCCACAGGGATGATCGCGACGCGGGTGCTGCGCATGGACGAGGCCTATAACGCGGTCAGCTGGTCGACCGTTTTCCTGCTTGCGAGCCTTATTCCATTGGGGCAGGCGGTGCAGAACACCGGCACGGCGGCGTGGATCGCGCAGCACGTCCTGTCGCTTCTTGATGGCTGGCCGGTCTGGGCCTTGCAGGCCGGAATCGCGGTGTTGTCGACCGTGTTCACGCTGGTGATGTCGAATGTCGGGGCGACCGTTCTGCTGGTGCCGCTGGCGGTTTCGATCGCGATCGAAGCCGGCGGGGATCCAGCGATCTTCGCCTTGACGGTGGCGATCTCGACCTCGAATTCCTTCGTCATCCCGACGCATCAGGTGAATGCGCTGATCATGGGGCCGGCAGGCTACAAGGTGGCCGATTTCGTCCGCTCAGGCAGCGTGATGACGGTGATCTTCCTCGTCGTGTCGATGCTGATGATGAACCTGATCTATTGAGCGCGCTGGGCGGTGCAGGAGCCCCCTGACCCAGCGGAAAATTTGGCGCTCAGATCAATTGGCGGGGTGGGCGCTGGCTTCCAACGCCTTGATAATCGGCGAGAAATCGGACGCCTTGAGCGCGGCGCCGCCGACCAGGGCGCCATCGACATTGGGGACGCGGAAGATTTCGGCGGCGTTGTCGGGCTTGACCGAGCCGCCATAGAGGATGCGGGTGCCGCGCCCGACACCGGCGCCGAAGCGGCGCTCCAGCCGGGTGCGGATGAAATCATGCACTTCGCCGATCTGCGCCAGCGTCGGCACCTGGCCGGTGCCGATGGCCCAGATCGGCTCGTAGGCGATCACCAGGTTTTCGGCGGTGGAATTGTCGGGCAGGGAGGCGGCGAGCTGACCGGCGATGATGTCGAGCGTGTTGGCGGCCTCGCGCTGGGAAAGGCTTTCACCGAGGCAGATTATCGCTGTCAGGCCAACGGCTTGGGCGGTGCGGGCCTTGGTGCGGACCTGTTCGGAATCCTCCTCGTGATCGGTTCGGCGTTCGGAATGGCCGAGGATCACCGAGCTGGCGCCGGCGTCGAGCAGCATGGCGGCGGAAATGTCGCCTGTGTGGGCGCCGGCGGCGGCGGCGTGGCAATCTTGACCGCCGACGGAAATCGGGCTTTTCGCGGTCAGCGCGGCCATCCGGTGCAGAAGGGTTGCGGGCGGGCAGAGAAGCAGGTCAACCTTCGGATTTGAAAAGGTTTTCATCAGCGCTTCGACCTCGGCAAGGTCGCGGCTGGTGCCGTTCATCTTCCAGTTGCCCGCTGCCAGTTTGCGCCGCATCCCGATCCCCTTTCACCACATCGCCATCGCGCCGTGATAGCGCGCTGGGCGGTCCGAGAAAAGGGGGGCGTTACTTCGGGGTCTGGGACAGGCTTTCGTCGAACTTGATCGACTCGCCGCAGCCGCAGGCTTCGGAGACGTTGGGGTTGTTGAACACGAAACCAGAGTCCAACAGGTTGATCTGATAGTCGATTTCGGTGCCGAACAGGAACATCTGGGCCATCGGCGCGATCATCACGCGGGCGCCGTCCTGCTCCACGACCTCGTCATGCGGATCGACCTCGTCGACATAGTCCATGGTGTATTCCATGCCGGCACAACCGCCTTTCTTGACGCCGATGCGCAGGCCCTGGTGGCCCTGTTTCTGCATCAGCTTCGCAATTTGTGCGGCCGCCTTTTCGGTCATGGTCACGGCCTGTTTACCGGGAATGCCAAACATGAGCTTCTCCTGTCAGTCCGTTGAATTATTTACATGAAACCCAATTCGAGCCGGGCTTCATCGCTCATCATTTCCATGCCCCATTGCGGATCCCAGGTGAGCTCGACATTGACCGACTGAACCCCGGGCAGCGGCGCGATCGCGTCGGCAACCCAACCCGGCATCTCACCGGCGACAGGACAGCCCGGCGCGGTCAGCGACATGGTCACGTTGACGTCGCCCTCATCGCTGATCAGGATCGTGTAGATCAGGCCGAGATCGTATATATTCACTGGAATTTCAGGATCATAGACGGATCTGCAAGCCTCGACGATCTGGTCGTAGAGCGGGTGGGTCGTGGTTGAAGGTGCAATCAGCGGAGTGCCTTCAAACGGTTCTGGTTGCTGGGTCATGGGGCGGCCTCTGTATTTCCTGACGAAACATATAAGGTTTTGCGGCGGGCGCGTAAAGGGGGCGGGGTGCGACAAAGGTTAACCCCGCCGTGCGGTGCGAAATCGGGGGGGGTGACTCCCGGCTGCTGCCCGGCTGACATCCGGCTGCCGACTGAATCCGGATGGGTCAGGGCGTGTCGGGGTTAATCGGGCGTACGGTGGGCCGAATTCCGACGCGGAATTCGGGCCTTTTTCCGACGCGGAAAAAGGGCGCGTGAGGGGAGGACTGGGTGCGCGAAATCCGCGTCGGATTTCGAACCGAATTCTGCGTCAGAATTCGCTTCAGGACGGATCGCTCCAGCGTGAGGATTTTTCGTAGGCGATCCTGTCGGGATCCATGAAATGGCCGATCATGGTCTCGGTGGCGTGCGCGTAGGCGGCGGCGAGGTCCATGTCGAGATGGGCGTAGGTGCAGGTCTTGCCGGCGGCGATCGGGCCGGGATTGCGGGTGGCCAGGATACGGGCGAAATTGCCGACGTGATCGGCCAGCACGTCGGCGGGCAGCACCTCGTTGACGAGGCCGGCGCGATGCGCCCAAGCGGCGTCTTTCGCGGCGCCCAAAAGCAGCAGCTCCATCAGGTGCTTGCGCCCGATGGCGCGCGAGACCGCCACGGCGGGCGTGGTGCAGAAACCGCCATTGAGCACGCCGGGCAGGCAGAACGTGGCGCCCTCGGCGGCGAAGGCGAGATCGCAGGCGGCGACCAGTTGCAGCCCCGCCGCTGTGGCGATGCCCTCGACCTGAGCGATGGTGGGTTTGGGCGAATTGGCGACGGCCTGCATCATCGCGGCGCAGTCTTCGAACAATTCGGCGAGATAGGCCTGGCCATCGTCGGTATCGCGCCGGTGGCGGGCGATTTCCTTGAGGTCATGCCCGGCGCAGAAGATCGACCCGGGGCCGTGGATCACGATCACGCGCACCGATCTGTCGGCATTGGCGGCGTCGATTGCCTGGTGCAGCGCGGCGATCATCGGGGCGGAGAGCGGATGCGCCTTGCCATTGCCGAGCGTGAGGGTGCAGACGCCATCGGCGAGATCGGTGGTGACGAGATCGGGATTGGTCATCTGGTTCATCGGACGGGCCTCCTTGCGGAGAGTTTTGCGCAAACGGCGCGTGTTTGTCCATGGTGCGTGAAATCACGCAGCCTACGGGTTGGAGCCGTGCGCGGCTTGGTTTATGCAGGCCCGACCAGAACAGGGGCGCGCCATGAGTGAGCGATTTTCCTTTGCCGTGAAGGCCAGTGACGGGGCGGCGCGCTGCGGTGTCATCTCGACACCGCGCGGCGAGATCCGCACGCCGGCCTTCATGCCGGTAGGTACGGCCGGAACGGTGAAAGCGATGCTGCCGGAAAGCGTGCGCGCGACCGGGGCGGATATCCTCTTGGGCAACACCTATCATCTGATGCTGCGGCCCGGGGCCGAGCGGATCGCGCGGCTGGGCGGGCTGCATCGGTTCATGAACTGGGAGCGGCCGATCCTGACCGACAGCGGCGGCTTTCAGGTGATGAGCCTGGCCGGGCTGAGGAAGCTCACCGAACAGGGCGTGACGTTCAAGAGCCATATCGACGGCTCGCGCCATGAGCTGACGCCGGAACGCTCGATGGAGATCCAGCGGTTGCTGGGCAGCGATATCGTGATGTGTTTCGACGAATGCCCGGCCTTGCCGGCGGACCGGGAGCGCATTGCCGAGAGCATGGCGCTGAGCATGCGCTGGGCCGAACGCTCGAAGCAAGCATTTGGCGACCGGCCCGGCCATGCCTTGTTCGGCATTCAGCAGGGCGGGCTGGAGCGCGATCTGCGCGAGGAGAGTGCGGCGGCCTTGAAGGGCATCGGCTTTGATGGCTATGCCATTGGCGGGCTGGCCGTGGGCGAGGGGCAGGAGGCGATGTTCGGTGTGCTCGATCATGCGCCGGGGATGCTGCCCGAGGACCGCCCGCGCTATCTGATGGGGGTGGGCAAGCCGGATGATATCGTGGGCGCGGTGAAACGTGGGGTGGACATGATGGATTGCGTTTTGCCGAGCCGCTCGGGGCGCACCGGGCAGGTCTTTACCCGGCGCGGGGTGCTCAACATCAAGAATGCGCGCCATGCGGACGATCCGCGGCCATTGGACGAGGATTGCCTGTGCCCGGCCTGCCGGGGCTATTCGCGGGCCTATCTGCATCATGTGTTCCGCAGCCAGGAGATCATCTCGTCGATGCTGCTGACCTGGCACAACCTGCATTATTTCCAGGCGATCATGGCCGGCATGCGCGATGCCATTGCCGCGGGGCGGTTTGACGCCTGGGAGGCGGGGTTTCATGCCGGGAGGGCCGAGGGGGATATCGAGCCTCTGTGACGCCTCTTGTTGACGGCGGGACGGCGCTCCTGCATGCGCAGGTCGCCCCGCCCGCCGTCCCGTTGCCTCCGGCGGGAGTATTTGGGGAAAGATGATAGGTGTGCCGGATCAGGCGATCCGCAGTTCGGGTTTGGGCGAGCTGTCCTCGTTGCCCTGGGCCCGATTGAGCGTGGGGGAGTCGGCGCTGAGCAGGGCGAGGATTTGCGCGGTGCCGAGCGCGGTGCAGAATTCGCCGTGCATGGCGGCGACGGCGAGATCATGGACCAGTTCGGGATCGTGATCCCTGCCATCGAGCGCGATGCGGTTGCATGTGGCGCAGGCATCGTGGGCGAGATAGGTGTCGTAACCCATGTTGCCGGCCATGCGGGTCGTGGTCTCGACGCAGAAATTGGTGAAATAGCCGGCGATCACCAGGCGGCGGATGCCGGCGCGGCGCAGCTGGATCTCGAGATCGGTGCCGATGAAGCCGGAATTGACGTCCTTCTCGACCACGATATCGCCGGGCGCGATATCGAGACCGGGGAGCTGTGCGCCGGTGGGCAGGGAGAATTTCAGCGGGCTGTCGGGCTCGCGGCTGTCATGGCGGGTGAAGGCGACCTGGCGCCCGGCGGCGCGAAAGGCGACGAGCAGCGCGCGCAGGTTGTCCTCGCAGGCCGGGTTGTTCATGCGGCCGGTGGGGCCGCCCCAATGCTCAAGCACATGCACGCCCTTTTGCACGTCGATCAGCAAGAGGGCGGTGTCGGGTCCGAATTGGGCGATCATGGCGCAGGCTCCTTGCGGCGGGGAGGCGAATCCGGCGCAAGGATAGCGCGGGCGTGGCGCTCTGCAAAGCGCCGTGCGGCGCTCAGGGGCGGATGGTTTCGGGCAGGTAGACGATATTGCCAAGCCCGTCGGA
>CBDUGF010000135.1:0-8792 GCA_965366835.1 uncultured Rhodobacterales bacterium | reverse complement strand
CGGTAGGTCACTTGCTTGACGGCCTCGATCACCTCGTCGGTGGTCAGAAGCGCGTGTTTTTCGAGGTTGGCGGCATAGGGCATCGGCACGTCCTTGCCGGTGCAGTTGATCACCGGCGCGTCGAGATAATCGAAGGCGCGCTGCATGATCGTGGCCGAGATGTGATTGCCGATCGAACAGACCGGCCAGCCCTCTTCGACGGTGACGCAGCGGTTGGTCTTCATCACGCTGGCCAGCACCGTGTCGTAATCGAGCGGGCGCAGGGTGCGCAGGTCGATCACCTCGGCCTCGATGCCGTCTTCTGCAAGCTTTTCAGCGGCTTCCAGCGCGTATTGCATGCCGATGCCGAAGCTGACGATGGTGACGTCAGAGCCCTCGCGCCAGATCCTCGCCTTGCCGAACGGCACGGTGTAATCCTCCAGCACCGGCACATCGAAGCTGCGGCCATAGAGGATCTCGTTTTCGAGGAAGATCACCGGGTTGGGATCGCGGATCGCGGTCTTGATCAGGCCTTTGTAATCGGAGGCCGAATAGGGCATCACCACCTTGAGGCCGGGGACTTGCGAATACCAGGCGGCGTAATCCTGGGAATGCTGCGCGCCGACCCGCGCGGCGGCGCCATTGGCCCCGCGGAAGACGATCGGCGCGCCCATCTGGCCGCCCGACATATAGAGCGTCTTGGCGGCTGAATTTATAATGTGGTCAATGGCTTGCATGGCGAAGTTGAACGTCATGAACTCGACGATGGGGCGCAGGCCGGCCATGGCCGAGCCGACACCGATGCCGGCAAAGCCATGCTCGGTGATCGGCGTATCGATCACCCGCTTGGGGCCGAACTCGTCGAGCATGCCCTGGGAAATCTTGTAGGCGCCCTGATATTCGGCCACCTCCTCGCCCATCAGGAACACGGTGTCGTCGCGGCGCATCTCTTCGCTCATGCCTTCGCGCAGGGCCTCGCGCACGGTCTGTTGCTTGACCTCGGTGCCCTCGGGCCAATCCGGGGTCAGGTCGGGCTTGGGGGTTTCCTCGGGCCGGTCGGTCACGGTGACCGGCGCGGCGGCGGGCGCTGTGACGGGGGCGGCATCGCCATCATCGGCGGGCGCGGGGGCAGGCGCCGCGCTCTTGATGTCATCCGCGCTTTCGCCCTCGTCGAGCAGCACGGCGATGGCGGTGTTGACCTTCACACCCTCGGTGCCCTCGGCCACCAGGATCTTGCCGATCACGCCCTCGTCGACGGCTTCGAACTCCATCGTCGCCTTGTCGGTCTCGATCTCGGCCATGATATCGCCGGAGGACACGGTATCACCCTCCTTGACCAGCCATTTCGCCAATGTGCCCTCTTCCATGGTCGGGCTGAGCGCGGGCATGAGAATTTCGGTTGCCATATCAGTCTTCTCCTTCAGCCGGGGTTATCATTCCGACGATGTTTCCCTGGCCATCTTCCACATATGCGGCGCGGCCAATGCCCGGATAATCGGTGGGGGGCAGCGCCTCGGCGCCGCCATTGGCCAGCGCCCAGCCGTAACGTTCATCACAATCGCCGACTTCGAATGTCATCGTGCCGCCGCGCACCGGGCTGCCCGCTGCGGGCGTGGCGCCCATGCGCAGCATCAGCCCGCCGGTGACGCCCTTGTCAGCGCCGATGTCGCTGCCCTCGATCAGGTGATATTGCATCTCCTCGGCGCCCGGCATCGCCGTGAATCGCCAGCCGAACAAGCCGCCGTAGAACGCCTTGGCGGCGTCGACATCGCCGGCGTGGATCTCGAAATGCGGCATCGCTCAGGCCTCTGCGTAAATGTCGGTCCAGAGCTCTTCGAGCGCCGGTTCGGGGCTTTCGCGGGCGAACTCGGCGGCGTCGTTGACGATGGCCTTGATCTCCTTGTCGATCGCCTTGAGATCGTCCTCGCTGGCATGTTTGCCGGTGAGCAACAGATCGCGCACATGTTCGATGGCGTCGGATTTCTCGCGCACCTTCTGGACCTCTTCGCGGGTGCGGTATTTCGCCGGATCGCTCATCGAATGGCCGCGATAGCGATAGGTCATCACTTCGAGGATATAGGGGCCCTTGCCCGAGCGGCAGTGATCCACCGCCTTCTGCCCGGCCTCTTTCACTGCCAGCACGTCCATGCCATCCACCGTTTCGCCGGGGATGCCGAAGGCCTCGCCGCGGGTGTGGATATCGGCCGAGGAGGTCGAGCGCTGCTGCGAGGTGCCCATGGCGTATTTGTTGTTCTCGATCACGAACACCACCGGCAATTGCCACAGCGCGGCCATGTTGAAGGTCTCGTAGACCTGGCCCTGGTTGGCGGCGCCATCGCCGAAATAGGTGAAGGTGACGCGCTTGTTGTCGAGATACTTGTCGGCGAAAGCCAGCCCGGCGCCGAGCGGCACCTGCGCGGCGACGATGCCGTGGCCGCCATAGAAATGCTTCTCCTTGGAGAACATGTGCATCGAGCCGCCCTTGCCCTTGGAATAGCCGCCCTCGCGCCCGGTCAGTTCGGCCATCACGCCCTTGGCGTCCATGCCGCAGGCCAGCATATGGCCATGATCTCGATAGGAGGTAATGCGCTTGTCGCCCTCTTCGGCGCAGGCTTCCAGGCCAACGACGACCGCTTCCTGGCCGATGTAGAGATGGCAGAACCCGCCGATCAGCCCCATGCCATAGAGCTGGCCGGCTTTTTCCTCGAATCGCCGGATCAACAGCATGTCGCGGTAGTAGGCTTTCAGTTCGTCTCCGGAAGTGTTTGATTTCTTGGTGGTTTTTCTGGCGGCCATGAAATCTCGCCTCCCTTCACGTGAAAGTGGTTTAACGTTAAACTATATATTACCGCATTCCTCGACGTCATGCGAGTGGAAATTGTTTTCGCTTCCAGCACATGCTTGCGGAGGGTAATTCGCGAGAAAAATGAATGGTGCGCAGCGAGCAAGGGCTGCCGAATGGCTGCTTCGCCGTCGGTGCTGACAGGGATCGCCTGATCTTGAGCGGCTGGATTGATCCGATTGAGTGCCGCCGACCTTTCAAATCCGTGCTGGGCGCATGTTGGCGAGGTTGAGAAGAGTCTGGTCGGTTGCTGCCATGAGGGATTCGTCCCTCGCTCCGTCTGGTCCTTGGAGGCGGAGGCGGTCGAGGCGCAGGAGCCTCTTCAGGCGAGTGAAGAGCAGCTCGGCCGTTTTCCTGGCGTGGCCTGGGGCGACGCTGGCGTCGGCCTTTGCGATTTCCCTGGCCAGATCGTATGGATCTTCAGGGTTGTGGCGCGCGATCTTGGGTGCAGCCCTGCATCAGGCAGCGGCGCGGCGGTTGAGCGCCACGGAGCCAAGCACGAGATCGCTGAGGCCCTGACCGCGGGCCGATGTGGCCATCAGCACCATCGAAAGGATTTGCATCGGGAAGAAGGCGAAGGACAGCATGAAACCGAGGCTGTGCAGGAACGCCTCGGTCGCATCGAAGCGGCGGCCGCGGGCGTTGCGGAATTCGATGGCGAAGAGCCGCATCCCCGGCGTGGCCGATGAATTGGCCAGGCTCGCGGCGCGATAGGCGAGGTTGAGCAGCCACCAGACCGGGACGATGAAGATCGCCGCCAGCCCGAGCGTGACGATCACCAGCAACACCGTGACCAGCAGCAGCAGCACGGTGTCGACCAGAAACGCCAGCAGCCGCTTGAGCGGCACATCGGCGTAGAATTCGCCTTGCGAGTAAGGGTCGGGCAGGTGCCAGTCGGGATCGTCGTGCATGCTCATCCGCGAAACTTTCGATATGGATATGCGCCCGGCCGGGGGAGGGCCGGGCGCGAGGGGCGTCCTGGGAGGTCAGGCGGTTTTCTTGTCGCCCTTGGGAGTGTCGTCGTCGCTGTCATCGGCATCGGCCTCTGCGGCCGCGTCGAAGGCGCGTTCTTCCATGAACTGGTCGAACTCGGTCTTGTCCTTGGCTTCGCGCAGACGTTGCAGGAAGGCCTCGAACTGGTCCTGTTCCTGTTCCAGCCGGCGCAGCGTCTCTTCCTTGTAGGCGTCGAACGCGGAGTTGCCGGAGGTATTGTGGCGCGCCGAATGATAATGGTGGCGGGCGTGACGGCGGGATGTGCGGCAGGAACCGTTGAACATGCGTTTGCTCCAGATCATGTAGAAGAGAAGGGCGAGGCCGACGGGCCAGAAGAAGATGAAGCCCAGAACCATCGCGGCAATCCAGGCGCCTTTCCCTTTGTCGTCGAGCCACGCCTCGGATTTGGCGAACCAGGCGCGCGGGCCGGTTGCGGCGGCGTTTGTGGCTGCGGTTGTCATGTCTCTCTCCGTTGCTAGGTGCGTCGTGAAGGCGAGATGTAAATGCCTTTCACATTGGATAGATTGGCATCACGCGGCGGTTTGGCAAGAGGCTATGTGAACGTTTTTTACATTATTTTTGTTCAGGCAATGAAATCAGCGGGTTGCGCGCCGGAAATCCGTTCGAGATCGGTCGGGGCGACCGAAAAGACATGGCGCGGCGTGCCGGCTGCGGCCCAGACCAGCGAGAAATCATGCAGACGCGGATCAAGAAAGGCGCGGATCGGAGCGAGATGGCCGACCGGCGCCACGCCGCCGATGGCAAAGCCGGTCTGGGCGCGGATCAGGGCGGCATCGGCCTTGCCCAGCGGTTCACCCGCCAGCGCGGCGGCCTTGGCCTGATCGACCTGGTTGCCGCCGGCGGTGATGAACAGGATCGCGCTGCCGCTGGTCTCGCCGCGAAAGATGATCGACTTGGCGATCTGATCGAGGTCTACCCCAAGTTCGTCGGCGGCCATTTGAGCGGTGCGGGCCTCGCCGGTTTCCACAACCAGCGTTGAAATGCCGCTGAGCGCGGCTTCGACACGTTTCAGGCTTTTGCTCATTGCAGGGCGTCCAGTTCTGTGCGGATGCGGGCGCTGAAGCGGGCGATCCGGTCGGGCGAGGGGTTTTCCGCCTTGTAGAGCGACAACATGCGGAAACGGGCTTTGGGGGCGCAGGGCTTTATCAGCCCCGATTTCAGGGTGCGGCGCAGAGGGCGGCGCATCAGCAAGCGATCGAACCAGCCGGGACTGCCCAGGGTGGTGATGACAAGGACATGGCGCAGCGCCTTGAGGCGCGGACGCAGGGGCCCGCCCGCGTCGGCGTGATCATAGGCGACGCCGGGCAGGAAACTGCGGTCGATCCAGCCCTTGAGGATGGCGGGCAAGCCAAACCACCAGGTCGGGAAGACCAGCACAAGGGCTTCGGTGTCGGAAAGCCCGGCGGCGTCTTCGAAGCCGTCCTGGTAATAGGCCGCGCGTTCCTTTGCGTTGAGCACCGGATCGTAGCCTTCGGCGTAGAGGTCGCGCAGGCGTACGGAATGGCCGTTTTGCCCGAGATGTTCGGTGACCAGCGCGGCGAAATGCGCCGAGAGGCTGGGTTTCTGGGGGTGGGCGAGGATCACGAGGGCTTTCATCGCAAAAGGTTAGCAAGGCGTTTTGGCGGGCGCAATCGGGTGTGGGGCGTGGCGCCGGACGCGGCGGAGGCTGGCCAGATCAGGGCGCCGGAGATTATGATCGGTTCATGGACCTGACGCGCAAGATCACCGCCCCGAGCCTTGACGAGATGCTGACGCTGGAACGGCGGGTCTGGCAGGCGCTGGTGGATGGCGATGCGGCGGGCGATGCGGCACTGCTGCTGCCGGAATTCCTCGGCGTCTATCCCGACGGGTTTGCCGGGCGCGCCGATCATGCGGGCCAGCTCGAAGCCGGGCCGAGCGTGGCCGAGTTCACGCTGGGCGAGGCGCGGCTTTTCGCGGTGGGCGCGGATCACGTCATGCTGTGCTACCGGGCCAGCTTTCGCCGCGTGGGCGGCGATGCACGCGAGGCTATGTATGTCAGTTCGCTCTGGCAGCGCGACGCCAAGGGCTGGCGCAATCTTTTCAGCCAGGACACGCCGGTGGGGCCAGCGGTGCCTTGAGGCGGGGCGCCGGGTCAGGGCGCGGCGAGGGGTGGATGTTGCGTTAGGTCATTGACCTCTGCGGGCGTGCGCGCCATCACCATGGCATGAATTTTGCATCCCGCATCACCCGCCTGCCGCATGCCTTTGACCCCGAGCGGGGCGCCGAGGCGCGCGCCTTGCTGCCCGGAGCCGAGGACGATGTGGCGCGTTTGATCGAAGGCGCCGGCGGGTGCAGCCCCTATCTTTGCAACTTGCTGGAAAGGGAGGCCGGCTGGCTGGCGCCCGCGCTGGACGGCCCAGAGGCGGCGCTGGAGGCCGAATTCGCTGCGTTGGCGGAGGTCGCGCCCGGCGATCTCGGCGTGGCGTTACGCCGGGCCAAGCGGCGCGTGGCGCTGATCGTGGCGCTGTGCGATCTGGCCGGAGTCTGGGCGCTGGAGGAGGTGACCGGGTGGCTGACCCGGTTTGCCGATCTGAGCGTGGTGCTGGCGATGCGCGCCGCCTTGCTGCCGGAGATCAAACGGGGCAAGCTGCCCGGTGCGCGCGAGGACGATCTGGAGACGGCGGGCGGATGGGTCGCGCTGGCGATGGGCAAGATGGGGGCAGCCGAGCTGAATTACAGCTCGGATATCGACCTGATCTGCCTGTTCGACGAGAGCCGCTATGAGCGCGAAGATTTTCACGAGGCAAGGGCCAGCTTCGTGCGCGCGACGCGCAAGATGTCGGCGATGCTGAACGATCAGACCGGCGAGGGCTATGTGTTTCGCACCGATCTGAGGCTGCGCCCCGACCCGGCGGTGACGCCGGTCTGTATCGCGATGGAGGCGGCCGAGCGCTACTACGAGAGCCTCGGGCGGACCTGGGAGCGGGCCGCTTATATCAAGGCGCGGCCCTGTGCCGGGGATATCGCCGCCGGGGAGCGGTTCCTGACCACGCTGAAACCGTTTGTCTGGCGCAAGCATCTGGATTTCGCGGCGATCCAGGATGCCCATGACATGCGGCTCAGGATCCGCGAGCACAAGGGGCTGGGCGGGGCGATCGCGCTTCAGGGTCACGACATGAAGCTGGGGCGGGGCGGGATCCGCGAGATCGAGTTCTTCACCCAGACGCGGCAGATCATTGCCGGCGGGCGCGACCGCGATCTCAGGGTGCGCGGCACGGTGGAAGGCTTGCGGGTTCTGGCGGCGAAGGACTGGCTTCCCGAGAGCGCGGCCGAGACGCTGAGCGCGCATTACCGGTCGCATCGCGAGGTCGAGCATCGCATCCAGATGGTCAATGATGCACAGACCCACGTGCTGCCCAATTCGCCAGAAGGCATGGCGCGGATCGCGGCGTTCATGGGGCTGGAGCAGGCGGCGTTCGAGACCGGGCTGCGGGCGCGGCTGGAGGAGGTGCATGCGCTGACCGAAGGGTTTTTCGCGCCCGACGAAGCCGCGCCGGCCAAGGCCGAGAGCGACTTCGATCAGGAGGTTCTGGCGCGCTGGCCGAGCTACGCGGCGCTGCGATCGGGGCGCGCGGTGCAGGTTTTCAAACGGCTGCGCCCGGAGATCCTGACCCGGCTCAACGAGAGCGCTCATCCACATGAGGCATTGCTGGCGTTCGATGGCTTTCTGGCCGGGCTGCCGGCGGGGGTGCAGCTGTTTTCGCTGTTCGAGGCCAATCCGCCGCTGGTCGATCTGCTGATCGACATCGTCGGCACGTCGCCGGCGCTGGCGCATTACCTGTCGCAGAATTCGGGCGTGTTCGACGCGGTGATCGGCGGCGATTTCTTTGCCGACTGGCCGGGGGAGAACGCGTTGGCCGTGGAACTGGCGGCGCATCTGCGCGAAGAGTCGGACTATGAGCGCAAGCTCGATATGGCGCGGCGATGGGCCAAGGAATGGCATTTCCGCATCGGGGTGCATCATCTGCGCGGGCTGATCGGGGCCGAGGAGGCGGGGCGCGAATACGCCGATCTGGCCGGGGCCAGTCTGCGTGCGCTCTGGCCCGAGGTGGTGGCGCAGTTTGCCGCCAAGCACGGAGCCCCGCCGGGGCGCGGCGCCTGTGTGCTGGGCATGGGCAGCCTCGGGGCGCAGCGCCTGACCGCGACCTCGGATCTGGATCTGATCGTGATTTATGACCCCGAGGACGCCGAGATGTCGGAGGGGCGGCGCCCGCTGGCGGTGCGGCCCTATTACGCGCGCCTGACCCAGGCGATGATCACCGCCGTCACCGCGCAGATGGCGGAGGGGCGGCTTTACGAGGTCGATATGCGGCTGCGCCCGTCGGGCACCCAGGGGCCGGTGGCGACGAGCTGGGGCAGTTTCCGGAGCTATCAGGCCGAGAAAGCCTGGGTCTGGGAGCATCTGGCGCTGACCCGGGCGCGGGTGGTGGCGGGCGATGACGGGCTGGGCGCGGATATCGAGAGGTTTCGCGCCGGTCTGCTGGCGCAAAAGGGTGCGGATCGGGGCGCGGTGCTGAAGGAACTGGGCGAGATGCGCGCGCGGATCGCCGCCGCCAAGGCGCCCGAGGGGCGCTGGGACGGCAAGATCGGGCCGGGGCGGTTGCAGGATGTTGAACTGGTGGCGCAGGCCGGAGCCTTGATGGCGGGTGTGGTGCGGCGCAACGTGACGGCGGGGCTGCGCGGCGCTGTCGCAATCAGCTGGCTGAGCGCCGCGGACAAGACAGTGCTCGAGGCGGCCTATCGGCTTTGCTGGCAGGTGCAGGCGGTGGCGCGGCTTCTGAGCGAGAAGCCGCTGGCGCCTGAGGCGGTGGGCAGCGGAGGGGCGGCGATGCTGGAACGCGAGACCGGGATTGCCGGATTCGAGGCGCTGGCCGAGGAGATGCAGGCGCGCGGCGCGGCGGCGGCGGAGGTGATCGACGCGGCTTTGACGCGCATG
>CBDUGF010000134.1:0-8990 GCA_965366835.1 uncultured Rhodobacterales bacterium | reverse complement strand
GGCGCGCCTGGCGTCAACTCGCGCCACGCCGAGCAACCGCCCGGGCCGCTATCGCACCCAGGGCGCGTTGCGCTTGGCGAAAAACGCCGCGATTCCGTCGCGCGCCTCATCACCTTCCCAGGTGGTGACCAGCCGGTCAATCGTCGCATCGACGATCTCGGGGGTGATCGCGGGGCCGAGCATCCGGGCCAATCGCTTGCTCTCGGCAACAGCGCCCGGGGCGGCGCTCAGATAGGGCAGCACCTCGGCTTCCACCGCATCGTCCAGCGCCTCGGGCGCCACGACCTTTGCCAGCAGATTGAGCGCGCGCGCCTCCTCAGCATCGAAAAGCCGCGCCGACATGAACACCCGGCGCGCCTTGTCCTCGCCCATCCGGGCCAGGACATAGGGCGAGATCGTCGCCGGGATCAGCCCGAGCTTGACTTCGGTCAAGCCGAATTTCGCGCCCTGCGCCCCGATCGCCACATCGGCCACCGAGATCATGCCGATGCCGCCGCCAAAGGCATTGCCCTGCACCCGCGCGATCAGCGGCTTGGGCAGCGTGTTGAGCGCAAACAGCGCCATCGCCAGCTTGCGCGCGCCGGCGCGGCGCTCTTCGGCAGACGCCGCCATCTGGTCCTGCATCCAGCGCAGATCGCCGCCCGCACAGAAGCTCTTGCCCTTCGCCGCCAGAATGACAACCCGCACGGTTTCATCCGCTCCGAGCGCGGCCGCCGCTTGCGCCAGTTCTTCGATCATGGCGCCGGACATGGCGTTGTGCTTGTCTTCGCGGTCGAGCCAGAGCGTCGCCACACCGCGCTCATCGCGCTCGATACTCAGCGTTTCATACATTGTCCGTCTCCGTTCTCATGCCCCGTGCCAGTGCCGCGGCTTCGCCCAGCACATCGCGTTTCAGCCCGGTTTCATAGCCCAACTGGACCAGCCGGTCATGCACCCGCTCGGTCGCCACATTCCCGGCGGCTCCGGGCGCATAGGGGCACCCGCCCAATCCGCCCACGGCACCGTCGAACACCCGCAAACCCCGTGCCAGCGAGACCTCGATATTGGCAAGTGCGCGGCCGGAGGTGTCGTGATAATGCCCCGCCAGCTTCCCGGCCGGCACAACGTCCGAGACCGCCGCCAGCATCGCATCTATCCGCTCGGGCGTGCCCTGGCCAATGGTATCGCCCAGCGATATCTCATAGACGCCCTGGGCCCAGAGTATTTCCGCCACCCGCGCCACCGCGCCGGGATCGGTCGGCCCGTCATAGGGGCAATCGCTGACGCAGGAAATATAGCCGCGCACCGGCAGGCCGATGCGGCGCGCCGCCTCGGTGATCGGCACGAACCGCGCGATGCTCTCCTCGATCGACGCATTGATATTGGCCCTGGAAAAGCCTTCCGATGCCGATCCGAAAATGGCGATTTCATCGGCCCGCGCCGCCACCGCCGCCTCAAATCCGCGCATGTTGGGCGTGAGCGCCGCATAGCTGACGCCCTCGGCGCGCCTTATCCCGGCCAGAACCTGCGCCGAATCCGCCATCTGCGGCACCCATTTCGGGCTGACGAACGAGGCCACCTCGATCCGGGCGAAGCCGGCGCCGCTCAACAGATCGACAAGCGCGATCTTCTCGGCCGTCGGGATCTGCCGCTGTTCGTTCTGCAATCCATCCCGAGGCCCGACCTCGAAAATCTCAACCCGTTCGCCCATAGCCGCGATCCCATCCCTTCATCTTGCCGGAAATATCCCAGCCGGAGGCTCCCTGCCCCGCCGCGCGCACTAGCCTTGCGGAACTTCATAGAACTCCCGGTCATAGAACTGCTGCAAGCCCTCCGCCTCCAGCGCGCGCTGATAGGCCGGGCGCGCCTCGATCCGCGCCTTGTAGTCGAGCAGATTGGGAAACCGGTCGAACGACACGTAGTGGCGCGCGCTTTCCAGCGTGAAACCCATCATCGTATCCGCCGCCGAAAAACCGGCCTTCAGCAGATGCTCCTGATCGGCCAGGATCCGCTCCAGCGGCTTGAGGGATATCGCCAGCCGCTTCACCTCGATGCCGATCACCGTCGGCGAGCGCATTGCCGGATCCGGCAGGAACACCTGTTGCAGATTGAGGTTCTGTATCAGCACGCCGATGGTCTCGGCGTAATGCAGCCATGTCAGGAACTGGGCCCGCTCCGGCGCGCCCACGCCGGGCGCCAGGCCATGTTCGGGGCGGGTTTCGCACAGGTATTCGGTGATCGCGCCGCTTTCGAACAGCACCTCACCGTCAACCTCGAGCACCGGCACCCGCCCGGCAGGGGAAAGCGCCTGAAACTCGGGCGTGCGAAGATCGCCGCGCCCAAGATCGTAGGAGATCACCTCGGGTTCGATGCCCATTTCATAAAGCAGCCAGAGCACGCGGAACGACCGGCTGCCCGCGACCGAATGCAATCGTATTTTGTCGTCGCTCATGTCTGCTCCTCCCGACACCGCGATGCGTCCTGCCCAACCCTGCATGCGCATCGCCTGGAAATGCAACCTCTCAGCCGCCGCCGCCCTCGGAGCGGCAACGCTCAGGCGGCTTCTTCCGCGCTGTCCTCCAGCCGGATCAGCGCCGCCCCGGCTTCAACCTGCGACCCGACCGCTGCCAGAACCTCGGCCACCACCCCGTCACGCTCGGCCAGCAGCGAATGCTCCATCTTCATCGCCTCCAGCACGGCCATGCGGTCGCCCTGCCTGACCTCCTGGCCGACCTTGGCAAACACCTGTTTCACCAGCCCCGGCATCGGCGCCTCGATCAGATTGCCCGAGCCCCGGGCGGCAATGCCGTGCAGCAATGGATCGACGACGCGGAAGTTCATGCCATAGGCGGCGAAGATGGTTATGATATCTCCGGCCCGCGCCCAGGGCGCCGCGATGTCACCGTCAAACCGCCAGCCGTCCTGCCAAAGCGCCTCGACCTCGGAGTCCTCCACGCGGATCACAGCCGATTTCGCGCCATGCAGCGTCACCGAAACATCCTGCGCCTCGCCGGCGACCTCCAGTTCCACGATGTGGCCCTCGGGCTGCCAGAGCGTGAAGCCGCGATCCCATTCCGGCGCGCCCATCAGGCCCAGCGCCGCCATCGCCGCCTGCGCCACCAGCTGCGGAGTCGCCACCGGCGCGACAACGAGGCTGTCGAGATTGCGACCGATCAGGCCGGTATCGACATCGCCCCTGGCAAAGCCCGGATGGTCGCAAAGCGCCCCGAGGAAAGCCAGGTTGGTGACGGTTCCGCCGACTTCGGTCTCGCGCAGCGCCTGCGCCATCTTCTTCAGCGCGACTTCGCGGGTCGCGCCATGGGTGATCAGCTTGGCGATCATCGGATCGTAATAGGGCGAGATCGTATCCCCGGCCCGCACCCCGCTGTCGGCGCGCGCACCGGATCCGAAGCTCAGATGCGTCAGCGTGCCGGTCGCGGGCAGAAATCCCTTCGGCACATCCTCGGCATAGAGCCGGCTCTCGAAGGCATGGCCCGAAATGCTCAGCTCTTCCTGCCGTTTGGGCAGCTTCTCGCCGCTCGCCACCCGCAATTGCCATTCCACCAGGTCAACCCCGGTGATGGCTTCGGTGACGGGATGCTCGACCTGCAATCGGGTGTTCATCTCCATGAACCAGAACCCGTCGGTGCGCAGCCCTTTCGAGCCATCGACGATGAATTCCACAGTGCCCGCGCCCTTGTAGCCGATCGCTTCGGCGGCGCGCACCGCCGCCTTGCCCATGGCGTCGCGCATCGCCGCGGTCATGCCCGGCGCCGGCGCCTCTTCGATCACCTTCTGATGGCGCCGCTGCAACGAACAATCGCGCTCGAACAGATGCACCGCCTTTTCGCCATCGCCAAAGACCTGCACCTCGATATGGCGCGGCTGGTTGACGAATTTCTCGATCAACACGTCCTCATTGCCGAACGCGGTCTTGGCTTCGCCCCTGGCCGACTCCAGCGCGTCCATGAACCTGTCGGGCGTCTCGACCAGCCGCATGCCCTTGCCGCCGCCGCCCGCCACGGCCTTGATCAGCACCGGATAGCCGATCGCATCTGCGGCGCCGCTCAGATGCTCGGGATCCTGATTCTTGCCATGATAGCCCGGCACCACAGGCACCCCGGCCTCCTCCATCAGGTGCTTGGCCGCGTCCTTCAGACCCATCGCGCTGATCGCGCTGGCCGACGGCCCGATGAAGGTGAGACCGGCCGCCTCCACCGCGTCGACAAAGCCCGGGTTCTCGCTGAGAAAACCATAGCCCGGATGGATCGCCTTGGCGCCGGTCTTCAAGGCCGCCGCAATGATCACATCGCCCCTGAGGTAGCTCGCAGCCGGGGCCGAGCCACCGATATGGACCGCCTCGTCTGCCGCCGCCACATGCGCCGCGCTGGCATCCGCGTCGGAATAGACCGCCACCACCTTGACCCCCAGCGCGCGCGCGGATTTCGCAACCCGCACCGCAATCTCGCCCCGGTTGGCAATCAGGATCTTGTCGAACATGGCATACCTCTCTGCCTCATCGGCTTCACTCGGAACCGCTTGTGCGGCGCTCGCGTTTTTTCGGTTTGATCGCTGCGACCCGCCATCAATGCACTCCGATCATCCATCTACATCCGGAACACGCCAAAGCGTGTCTCCTCGATCGGCGCGTTCAGCGATGCCGACAGCGACAGCGCCAGCACATCGCGGGTCTTGCGCGGATCGATAATGCCGTCATCCCAGAGCCGGGCGCTGGCATAGAGCGGGTGGCCCTGGCGTTCGAACATCTCGACAGTGGGGCGCTTGAACTCGGCCTCGGCCTCGTCACTCCACTGCTCGCCCGCGCGCTCGATCGCGTCGCGTTTCACCGTGGCCAGCACGCCCGCCGCCTGCTCGCCGCCCATCACCGAAATCCGCGAATTGGGCCAGGTCCACAGGAACCGGGGCGAATAGGCACGCCCGGCCATGCCATAGTTGCCGGCGCCAAACGATCCGCCCAGGATCATCGTGATCTTGGGCACGGCGGTGCAGGCCACCGCCGTCACCATCTTGGCGCCATGGCGGGCGATGCCCTCGTTTTCATACTTCCGGCCGACCATGAATCCGGTGATGTTCTGAAGGAATACCAACGGGATGCGGCGCTGCGAACAGAGCTCGACGAAATGCGCGCCCTTCACGGCGCTTTCGCTGAACAGCACGCCGTTATTGGCCACGATGCCCACAGGACAGCCCTTCACATGGGCGAATCCGGTGACCAGCGTCTCGCCGAAGCGCGGCTTGAACTCGTCGAACCGGCTGCCATCGACAACCCGCGCGATCACCTCGCGGATATCATAGGGCGTGCGCGATCCCGCCGGGACCACGCCGAGGATTTCCTCGGGGTCATAGGCCGGCTCTTCCACGCTCTGCCATTGCACCGTCCGGGGCTTGCCCCGGTTCAGGCTTTCGACCGCGCGCCGGGCCAACGCCAGCGCGTGGGCATCGTCCTCGGCGAGATAGTCGGCGACGCCGGACAGCCGCGTATGCACCTCGCCGCCGCCCAGATCCTCGCTCGACACCACCTCGCCCGTCGCCGCCTTGACCAGCGGCGGACCGGCCAGGAAGATCGTGCCCTGCTCCTTCACGATGATGGTCACGTCCGACATCGCCGGCACATAGGCGCCACCCGCCGTGCACGAGCCCATCACCACGGCGATCTGCGGGATGTGCTTGGCGCTCATGTTGGCCTGATTATAGAAGATCCGCCCGAAATGGTCGCGATCGGGGAACACCTCGTCCTGCTGCGGCAGGTTCGCCCCGCCACTGTCGACCAGGTAGATGCAGGGCAGATGGTTGGCCTCGGCGATCTCCTGCGCGCGCAGGTGTTTCTTCACCGTGATCGGAAAATAGGTGCCGCCCTTCACAGTGGCGTCGTTGCAGATCACCATCACCTCATGGCCATGCACCCGCCCGATCCCGGCAACAATGCCGCCACCCGGTGCCGCGCCGTCATAAAGCTCGTGACCCGCCGTCGCGCCGATTTCCAGAAACGGAGAGCCCGGATCGAGCAGGTTTGCCACCCGCTCGCGCGGCAGCATCTTGCCGCGTGAGAGGTGCCGCGCGCGCGCTTTCTCGCCGCCGCCGAGCGCCGCCTCTTCGGCGGCCTCCCGCACCACCCGCAATGCCTCGAGATGGCTGCTGCGGTTGGCGCCGAATTCTTCCGACGCCGTCAGGATTTTTGACATCAGCTTCACGCGCTGTCCTCCGGGTTTTCATAGCCAAATCGTTGTCCTTCATCCCAGGCCCGGCGATCATTGCCATGGTTGGGATATCCGCCCGCCTGTTTCAGCATCCGCGCAAGATGCAGCAGGTTCCAGGACATGATCGTGGTGTTGCGCTGGGTGAATTCATTGCCGATACCGGCGCGCGAGCCATCGTCGAGCGCATCGCCATAGGACGGCCCCGGCCCGGCCTCTCCGATCCAGCCGCAATCGGCCTGCGGCGGGATGGTATAGCCCAGATGCGACAGGGCAAAGCCGGTGGTCATCGCCACATGCTTGATGCCGTCCTCATTGCCGGTCACCACTGTGCCGCCGACCTTGCCGTAGAAGATCGACTGGCCCTTGTCGTTCAACTCGCCGCTCATCGCATAGAGCCGCTCGATCAGGACCCGGCAGACCGAGCTTTCCTCGCCCAGCCAGATCGGCGTGCCGATCACCAGAATTTCGGCGGCGTGCACCTTTTGCCAAAGTTTGGGCCAGTCATCGCGCGCCCAGCCATGCTCGGTCATGTCGGGATAGACACCGGGCGGCACCTCGTGGTCGAGCATGTGCAGGTGGTCGACCTTCGCACCGGCCTTTGCCATGATCCGCGCCGACACGTTCATCAAGGTGCGGGTATGGCTGGCGTCGCCGTCTTTCTTCAGCGACGTGTTGATGAACAGGGCTTTGAGCCCGCTGAAATCATGATCGCTCACAGATGTTCATCCTCCTTCAATTCGCGGATCTCGCGATCCAGGAAGAAACTGACGATCGTGCGGATCACCACCAGCAGGCCCAGGAACAACAGATCGCTCAGTTTCAGGCTCAACACGATGTGAATGATGTCCGAAACGATGAAAAGCTCCAGCCCTGCAAGAACGTATCGCCCCAGATCGACCCGCGCGTGATGCAGCTTTTTCAGCCGCTCCTGGGTCACGCGAGCCAGTTCGGCGCGCACGAAGGAATTGAGATAGCGCAGCACGCCGATCAGCATGACGAGAATGGCCATGACCTCGATCAGCACCGCGATCCATTCCAGATACGGCAACAGCCAGTCGAGCTGGGTATGCAGAATACCCTCTTCGGTTTCGACCTCGACCAGCTCTTCCATCAGCGCATCATGCCCATCAGCTCGCGCCCGACCAGCATGCGGCGAATTTCGCTGGTGCCGGCGCCGATCTCCATCAGCTTGGCATCGCGGAAAATCCGCCCCACCGGGTTGTCGCTGAGATAGCCGGCGCCGCCAAAGGCCTGCACCGCCTGATGCGCCACCTTCATGCCCTCCTCGGAGGCATAAAGCACGCAGGCCGCCGCGTCCTGACGGGTGACTTCACCACGATCGCAGGCCTTGGCCACCTCATAGACATAGGCGCGTGCCGAGTTCATCCCCGTGTACATGTCGGCGATCTTGGCCTGCATCAGCTGGAAATCCCCGATCGGGCGGCCGAACTGCTTGCGCTCGAGCATGTAGGGCATCACCTCGTCGAGACAGGCCGCCATGATGCCGGTGCCGATGCCCGAAAGCACCACGCGTTCGTAATCAAGCCCCGACATCAGAACGGCAACGCCCTTGCCCTCCTCGCCGAGGATGTTCTCGAACGGAACTTCCACATCCTCGAAGATCAGCTCGGCGGTGTTGGAGCCGCGCATCCCCAGCTTGTCGAAATGCGGCGAGGTCGAATAGCCCACCATGTCCTTCTCGATGATGAACGCCGTGATCCCCTTGGGCCCGGCATCCATGTCGGTCTTGGCATAGACCACCAGAACATCGGCATCCGGGCCGTTGGTGATCCAGTATTTGTTGCCGTTGAGCACGAAGCGGTCGTTCTTCTTGTCGGCCCGCAACTGCATCGACACCACGTCGGAACCGGCATTCGGCTCACTCATGGCAAGCGCGCCGACATGCTCGCCGCTAATCAGCTTGGGCAGGTATTTCATCTTCTGTTCATGCGTGGCATTGCGCCGGATCTGGTTGACGCATAGGTTTGAATGCGCGCCATAGGAAAGGCTGACACTGGCCGAGGCGCGGGCGATCTCCTCCACCGCGATGACATGGGCGAGATAGGTCATCCCGGCGCCGCCATATTCCTCGGGCGTGGTCACGCCCAGAAGGCCCAGATCGCCGAATTCCTTCCACAGTTCATTGGGGAATTCGTTGCTCCGGTCGATCTCCGCCGCCATCGGCTTGATCCGCTGCTGGGCCCAGCGATGCACCATCTCCTGCATCGCCAACACATCTTCGCCGAGATCGAACTTCATAGAGCCCATGAACATGGCCGCCCCTCCGGTTTATTGAACAGTTGTTCATTTCCTAGCCGAACCCGCGATTCGGATCAAGCACCACACTTCAGGCCTCGGGACCCCAGACCTATCTTGCATAACATTCATACAGGAAAAATGTTCAGAAATGCGCCTTGGGTTCGTCCGGCTTGCCCGCCGCCAGCGCCAGCAAACCGCCGATCAGGCAGAACCCGATCGGAAACATGGTGAAGACGCCAAAGCCGAACGCATGATAGATCAGCCCGCCTGCAATCAACATCATAACCCCGCCCCAAAGCGCCCTGACCTTGGCCATCGCACCGCCGGCAATTGCCAGCAGCGGGGCCAGGAAGCTGGTCACCCGGACCAACTGCACGTTGTCGACCTGCGTCGCAAGGCCTTCGATTTCTCCATGATTTTCAATGACCTGAGTGTAACCGAAGCTGAAAAATCCGATCAGCATCGCGATCAGCCCACCGATAATCCCCAAGATCAATGCCGCGTTGCGCATCCCGTATCCTCTCCCGACCAGTC
>CBDUGF010000133.1:0-9193 GCA_965366835.1 uncultured Rhodobacterales bacterium | reverse complement strand
ACGCGCCGCATGCATCGCGCGCGTCTGTGTCAAATCCCCCGCAATCCCCCGGAATGCGGGAGCCACGCATTTTCGATGGTTCAGATTGCGTTCGAACCGGTATAGGAATCAGCAGGGCAAGCGGGGCGAAAAATGCGCATCCTGATAACAAACGACGATGGAATCAACGCACCGGGGCTTGCGGTGCTGGCCGAGATCGCCGCTGATCTTGCCGGTGCCGATGGCGAGGTCTGGACGGTCGCGCCGGCGTTCGAACAATCCGGCGTTGGCCATTGCATCAGCTATACCCACCCGATGATGATCTCGAAAATGGGCGATCGCCGCTATGCCGCCGAAGGCAGTCCCGCCGACTGCGTTCTGGCCGGCCTGCACGAAGTCTTGGAAGAACGCCCGGACCTGATCCTTTCGGGTGTCAATCGCGGCAACAACTCGGCCGAAAATGCGCTCTATTCCGGCACCCTGGGCGCGGCGATGGAAGGCGCGCTGCAACGCGTCACCTCTTTCGCGCTTTCGCAATATCTCGGCCCGGCGAATTTTCATGCCGAGGATCCGTTCGAGGCCGCGCGCCGCTATGGCGCCGAGGTGATCCGCAAGGTGCTTGCCGCCGCGCCCGTGGATCAGGCGGATTACCGCCTGTTCTACAATGTCAATTTTCCACCCCAGCCAGCCGATCGCGTGCTCGGCATTCGGGTGGCCACTCAAGGCTTCCGCCGCAACACCCGCTTTTCGACCGAGCCACACCATTCACCTTCGGGGCGCAAGTTTCTCTGGATCAAGGGCGGCGAACAGCACATGCCGACCGCGCCGGGAACCGATGCCGCACTCAATCTGGAAGGCTATGTCTCGGTCACACCGATGCGGGCCGACATGACGGCGCATGATGCGCTCGCCGCGTTCGAAGGATTGCAATGAGCAAGCCCGACGAAATCTCCGAACGCAAGATGCAGTTTCTCTATGCGCTGCGCTCAAAAGGTGTGACAAATCAACGTGTTCTTCAGGCGATGGAGAAGGTCGATCGCGGCCCCTTCGTGCGCGGCCTGTTTTCGGAGCGCGCCTATGAGGATATGCCGCTGCCGATCGCCTGCGGTCAGACCATCTCGCAACCCTCCGTTGTCGGGCTGATGACGCAGGCGCTCGATGTCAGCCCGCGCGACAAGGTGCTCGAAGTCGGTACCGGCTCAGGCTATCAGGCCGCGATCCTCAGCCAGCTGGCGCGGCGGGTCTATACCGTCGACCGGCATCGTCGGCTGGTGCGCGAAGCCAGCGCGATTTTTCGCGAGATGGATCTGACCAACATTACCGTGATGACCGCCGATGGCAGCTTCGGCCTGCCCGAACAGGCGCCATTCGACCGCATCATCGTGACCGCCGCCGCCGAAGACCCGCCCGGCCCGCTCTTGGCCCAGCTGAAAATCGGGGGTATCATGGTGGTGCCGGTGGGTCAGTCGGATGCCGTTCAGCACCTGATCAAGGTGCAGCGGAGCGAAGACGGGTTCGAGTATCAGGAGTTGCGGCCGGTGCGCTTCGTGCCCCTGCTTGAAGGCTTGGGAAAAGACACGTAAGACGCTGAGAGGTAAACCCAAGCTCCGGCAATAGGGAGCGGGATTGAGGATATCGAGATGCGGTTTCAAACCGGAACAGCCCGTGTGATGGTTTTGGGCGGTGCAATGATCCTGACAGGCTGCGATGGCCCGCTCGATCTTGACATGCGCGGCGCGCTCGGCGGGCTCGACACCGCCAAAGCCGCCCATCAGGCGACTACAGACCGCCCCAAACCCGACAATCGCGGCATCATTTCCTATCCCAACTATCAAGTCGCCGTGGCCCGGCGCGGCGATACGCTGGTCGATGTGGCGGCGCGTGTCGGTCTCGATGCCAGCACACTTGCCAGATACAACGGCATACAGCCCACCGATAGCCTGCGCGAAGGCGAGATCGTGGCGCTGCCGCGCCGGGTGGCCGAACCCTCGCCTGCCACAGGTTCGCTCAGCAGCGGACCGATCCAGCCGCCGGGGGTGGACATCACGACGCTTGCGGGGGGTGCCATCGACCGGGCCGGGCAAAAGAAGATCGAGACCACGCCCCTGCCCGCCGCTGCGCCCGCGCCGGTCATCGCCCGCGGGCTGGAACCCGAACGTCACAAGGTGCAGCGTGGCGAAACCGCATACACCATTTCGCGGCTCTACAACGTGTCGGTGCGCGCGCTGGCCGAATGGAACGGGCTGGGCAGCGATTTCGCCATCCGCGAGGGGCAATACCTGCTGATTCCGGTGCCCGAGGCGCAGGCGCCGCAGCAGACGAAACCGGCCGACAAGACCGAACCCCCCGGCACCGGAACGCCAACCCCGACGCCGCCAAGCTCGACCCAGCCGTTGCCCGGGGAAGCGACCAAGCCGGTCGCTGACGCGAAGGAAGAAGCCAAGGCGCAGGCACCAGATATGGGCAAAACCCAGACCAGCGTGAGCACAGGTGGTAGGCTGGGGTATCCGGTGCAGGGCAAGATCATTCGTGAATACAAGAAGGGCAAGAACGACGGAATCGACATTTCCGCCGCCCCCGGCACACCGATCCAGGCGGCCGATTCGGGCAGTGTTGCCGCCATCACCGCCGATGCCGATCAGGTGCCGATCATCGTGGTCAAACACGCCGACAACCTGCTCACCGTTTATGCCAATGTCGATGGAATCGCAGTGAAAAAGGGCGACAGCGTCAAACGTGGCCAGCAGATCGCCAAGATCCGCTCGGGCAAGAGCGCCTATGTTCACTTCGAGGTACGCAAGGGATTCGACAGCGTCGATCCGCTGCCCTACCTGAAATAAGCCTTAACGCCGCGTCCAGGACGGTTAACGGCACGCATTTGCCGAAAACCAGGTGTATGACTCCCGTCTGACATCCGGCTGACTCCCGGCTGCCGCGAGGCTGGTAACGATCCGTTAGGAAAGTGGTTAACCCATCGCGCGCCGGTCAGCCCAGGGCGACGCCCCGGCGCCCGGCCAGATCGGTGACATATTGCCAGGCGACCCGGCCCGAGCGGGCGCCGCGCGTGGCTTGCCATTCGATCGCCTCGGCGCGCAGATCCGCATCGGAAATCGCGATCCCGTAGTGATCGCAATAGCCGCGGATCATGGCCAGATACTCGGCCTGATCGCAGGCATGAAAGCCGAGCCATAGGCCGAAGCGGTCCGACAGCGAGACTTTCTCTTCCACCGCCTCGGACGGATTGATCGCCGAGCCGCGCTCGTTTTCGATCATGTCGCGCGGCATCAGGTGACGGCGATTGGATGTGGCATAGAACACCACGTTGTCGGGCCGCCCCTCGATGCCACCATCGAGCACCGCCTTGAGCGATTTGTAATGCTGATCGTCATGCGAAAACGACAGGTCGTCGCAAAACAGCACGAACCGGGCCTCGACACCGCGCAGGAGGTTCAACAGCCGCCCGACAGACGGCAGATCCTCGCGCTGCAATTCGATCAGCTTCAGATCGGGGAAGGCCGATTGCACATCCGCATGCACCGCTTTGACCAGTGACGATTTGCCCATGCCGCGCGCGCCCCAGAGCAGCGCGTTGTTGGCTGGCAGGCCATCGGCGAATTGGCGGGTATTGGCCAAGAGCGTATCGCGGGCGCGGTCCACCCCGAGAAGCAGGCTCAGATCGACACGGCTGACATTCGCGACCGGCTCGAGCCGATCCGGCTCGACATGCCAGACAAAGGCGCTGGCCGCTGCGAAATCGGGGGCGTCCTGCGCTGCGGGTGCAATGCGCTCGAGCGCGGCGGCGATGCGTTTCAGAGCCTTCTTGCCCATCAGGACTTGTTCACCATGCCGGGATCTTCATCCTCGTCATCGTCCTCATCTTCATCGAATTCGGCCATCAGCGGATCGTCAAACGCTTCCTCGTCATCTGCCAGCCCCGCATCGGCGGCGGCCTCGGGCTCCTCGTCGTCATCCTCGAACCAGAGCCCCTCGGCGCGCAGCTTGGCTTCACGCGTCTTCTCGACACGCGCGACCAGGAAGATCGACATCTCGTAAAGACCATAGACGACAACGAACAGGATCACCTGGGTGATGACATCGGGCGGCGTGACCAGCGCGGCCAGCACCAGGATGCCGACCATGGCGTATTTGCGCACCGCGCCCAGGCCCGCGGCGCTGACCAGCCCGGCCTTGCCCATCAGCGTCAGCAGCACCGGAAGCTGGAAACACAAGCCGAAGGCCATGATGAATTTCAGCGTGATATCGAGCGATTCGTTGACCTTGCCGAAGAAGGTGATCTTCACGCCCTCGGCGGTTTCCGGCACCATGGCGGCCTCGGGCGGCACAACCACGGACTCCGGCAATTGATCCACCGTCGTGCTCAAGAGGTTGGCGAAGATCGAGCTGACATCGGCGAAGCCGAGGAAAAACGCCATCGCCAGCGGCGTGACCACGAAATGCGCGAATGCGGCGCCCAGAAGGAACATCACCGGCGAAGCGATCAGGAACGGCAGGAAGGCGTTCTTTTCAGTGCGGTAAAGCCCCGGCGCCACGAAACGCCACATCTGGAAGGCGATCACCGGAAAGGCCAGCATGAAGCCGAACACCATCGAGATTCGGAACAGCGTAAAGAGGTATTCCTGCGGCGAGGTGTATTGCAGCGTCGGCGACGGGTCGCCCAGATCGCGCAGGGTCTGCTCGATCGGTTGCAACAGGAATTCGAGGATCGGTTCGGCCACGGTAAAGGCGATCACGATGCCGACGATGAAGGCCAGAACCGAACGGATCAGCCTTGTGCGCAGCTCGGCCAGATGTTCGATCAGCGGCGCCGAGCTGTCCTCGATATCGTCTTCGGTATCGCTCTTGCTCATGCCTTGGATCCGCTCGACTTGGGCGCGGATTTCCTGGCGGCTGGTTTCCGGGCGGCGGCTTTCTTCTCAGCGGTCGCCTTGGCGGCAGGCTTTTTCGCCGCCGGTTTCGCCGCTGGCGATTTGGCGGCAGGCTTTTTCGCTGCCGGTTTCCTGGCCGCCGGTTTCCTGGCCGTGGCGGTCTTTGCCGGGGTCGCTTCAGTTGCAGGTTTCGCGGCGTCTGCGCCGGCCTCCGCCGCCTTGGCCGCTTCGGCCGCCTTGCGCTCCTGCGCCCTTTTGGCCGTTGCTTCGTGGATCTTCTTGGCCGCGTCGGCGCGGTCTTCGGCCAGCTTGGCGGTGTGGCTGCCGGGATCCCAGTCCTTGAAGCTGTTGGTGGCTTCCTTCACCGCGTCGAGCCCCATCTTCTTGGGGTCGGCGATGTTGCGCAGGCTGCTGGCGGTTTCCTTGATGCCGGCTTCGTCGGCCGCCTCGTCCATCGCCCGGCTGAATTCGCGCGCCATGCCCTTTGCCTTGCCGACAAACTGACCGACCTTGCGGAACAGCACCGGCAAGTCCTTTGGCCCCACCACGATCAGCGCGACGATGCCAATCAGCAGAAGCTCGGTCCAGCCAAGGTCGAACATCTAAATGTCAGACCTTGTCTTTTTCGTCTTCGGGCGTGATGTCCTTGGCCGTCTCGGAGGCGTCTTTTTCAAGCTCCGCCTGGCCTTCGCTGATGCCCTTCTTGAACGAGGTGATGCCTTTGCCGACCTCACCCATCAAGGAGCTGATCTTACCGCGGCCAAACAGCACGAGCACCACGACGGCGATAAGAAGAAGGCCCGGAAGGCCGATATTGTTAAGCATGTCTCTTCTCCCTTGACCGGTGCCGCGCACGGGAGACAAGCGCAGACCGGGATGTTGCTGCCACGGTATCTAGTGGCTTGCGCCGATGGATGAAAGACGCAACTCGCGCCCGCGCCCGGTTTTTCGCGATTTTGGCCCCGGGTTTTTGCGTCAAAGCCGCGTTTGGGCGCAAATTGGCACCTTTCCCCCCGGCGAAAAACCGCGGCATAAGGGGCGCCATGAGTGATTCAGACAGCCTTTCTGCCCTGCCCGATCATGCCTGGCCCCGGATGGAGCCCGGATCGGTCTGGCTCTGCGGCGCCGGCCCCGGCGATCCGGGCCTGTTGACGCTGCATGCGCTGAATGCCCTGCGTCAGGCCGATGTGGTGATCTATGACGCGCTGGTCGATGCGGCGATTCTGCACTGGGCGCCACAGGCCGAGCATGTCTATGCCGGCAAGCGCGGCGGCAAGCCCTCGGCCAAGCAGCGCGACATTTCGCTGCAACTGGTCGATCTGGCGCGCGCGGGCAAGCGGGTGCTTCGGCTCAAGGGGGGAGATCCGTTCATGTTCGGGCGCGGCGGCGAGGAGGCGCAGACGCTGGTGCAACATGGCATGCCGGTACGCATCATTCCGGGGATCACCGCCGGGATCGGCGGGCTGGCCTATGCCGGGGTGCCGGTGACCCATCGCGACGTGAACCAGGCGGTGACCTTCGTGACCGGGCATGACACGGCGGGCGAGACCCCGGACACGCTGAACTGGAAGGCGCTGGCCCAGGGCGGGCAGATCCTGGTGATCTATATGGGCATGAAACATGCCGGGCGGATCGCCGATGCGCTGATCGAGGGGGGGCGGCCGGCGGAGGAGCCCGTCGCCGTGGTCAGCCAGGCGACGACGCCGGATCAGACGGTTCTGGAAACCACGCTGGGCAGGCTGGCCGCAGATCTCGCCGCTTCGGGCATGGCGCCGCCGGCCATCGTCTGCGTCGGGCGGGCCGTGCTGATGCGTCAGGTACTCGACTGGCAGGCGATGGCAGAGGGCAACCCGCCGCGCAATCTCGATCCGCTGGGCCGGGGCAGGCCCGCCGAACAGGGCTGAGGCGGCTGGCCTGCGCATTTCGCGACGTCAGGACGGACTTGCAGGCCCCCCGGCAAAGCGCTAGGCGGATTTCATGACAGACGCCGCAGCCCTGCACGACGATACCCGCGCCAAGCGCAATGTGGCCATCCTGGTGCTGGCCCAGGCGATCCTGGGCGCGCAGATGCCGATGATCTTCATCATCGGCGGGCTGGCCGGGCAATCGCTGGCCAGCAATCCCTGTTTCGCCACCCTGCCGATCTCGCTGATCGTGCTCGGTTCGATGCTGGCGGCGACGCCGGTTTCGGCGATCATGCAGAAATATGGCCGACGCACCGGCTTTTTCGTCGGCGCCACGTTCGGCGCCCTGGGCGGCGCTGTCGGCGCCTATGGTCTCTATCAGGCGTCGTTCCCGATCTTCCTGCTCGGCTCGCTGCTCACCGGGGTCTACATGTCGGCGCACGGCTTCTATCGCTTTGCCGCCGCAGATACCGCCTCGGACGCATTCCGCCCCAAGGCGATCTCCTACGTGATGGCCGGGGGGCTGGCTTCGGCGATCATCGGGCCGCAGATCGTGAAAGTCACTGCCGATGCGATGGCAATTCCCTTCATGGGCACCTACCTGGCCGTGATCCTGACCAATGTATTCGGCTCGGCGCTGTTCCTGTTCCTCGACATTCCGACGCCCAAGGCACCCGAGGAAGGCGCGCCCAAGGGTCGGACGCGCCTGGAACTGCTCACCACACCGGTCATCGCCGTGGCGGTGATCTGCGCCATGGTGTCCTATGCGCTGATGAATCTGGTGATGACCTCGACACCGCTGGCGGTGGTCGGTTGCGGCTTCGAGACCAGCACTGCCGCCAATATCGTCTCGATGCACGTGCTGGCGATGTATGTTCCCAGCTTCTTTACCGGTCACCTGATCGCGCGGTTCGGTACTCGCACGATCATGGCGACCGGCCTCGTCATTCTGGCGGGCGCCGGGGCCGTGGCCTTGCAGGGCGTTGCGGTCGAAAATTTCTATGTCGCGCTGATCCTGCTCGGCATCGGCTGGAACTTCGGCTTCATCGGCGCCACCACGATGCTGGCCGGGTCGCACGCGCCGGAAGAGCGCGGGCGGATGCAGGGGCTGAACGATCTGATCGTGTTCGGCGGCGTGACCGTGGCCTCGCTGGCGAGCGGCGGCTTGATGAACTGTTCGGGCGGCGATGCCCAGGCCGGATGGTCGGCCGTGAACCTTGCCATGGCTCCATTCCTGGTGCTGGCCGGAGGCGCGCTGATCTGGCTGGCCTTGCGGCGCGACGACATGGCCTGAGCCGCTTGTCCGCCCTGACGGGCGGCCGCGCCTTTGCCTACCAGCGCTTCAGCAATGCCGCCGACATCAGATCGAGACTGGCGCGAAACGGGCTCGGCGCCAGCGCGCCGCTCAGCACGCGCGCGGGATCCCTTTCGGCGCATTTGAGAACGCGGCGCACCCCCGCCAGCGCCAGATACGCAGGCTGCGCCGAGGCTTCGATCCGGGCAATTCGTGCCTCTGTCAGCGCCGCGATCCCCTCGCCGGCCAGCCGCGCGATCGCATCGTTGCTTTCATCCGGCAAGGGATGCCGCCCCGCCGCTTTCAGCGCGGGCGCCGCAATCAGCCAGTTGGCAATGCCCTGCGCCCTGCCCGCCTTGCGCGCAACCTCCGGCGCGCTCGGCCCAAGCAGCCCGGCCGCGACCTCCAGCAAGCGCCCCGAGGTATCATCGAGATAGGCCAGCAACTCGGCGTCACCGGAAAACGGATCGCTGTAGATATCGCGGCTGCGCGCCTCGACCAGCGCGATCAGCGATCTGGCCTGTTGCGGGCCGAGCCGCAGCGCCAGCGGCACCACCACCTCGTGGCGCCGCACCACACCGCCCGCCGCGATTTCCTCTAGCGCGTCGATCCACCATTGCAGGCGGATCTCGGCGATACCCGGCTCGGACGTGACCCAGGGCGCGCGGGCCACCTCGACATTGAAGGCATAGAGCGGGAACAGCGCCGCGCGGGCCTTCGGCGGCGCCGCCATCACCGCCTTGAAGCGCGCCGGATCACCGCGTGCGACGATGCCGGCGCAGGCCGCCAGATCATCGCTCACCGCAGGAAATCCCGGATCAGGGCCAGGGTCTGCGGCGCGTCAACAATGCCGAGATGACCCACGCCCGGCACGATCTCGTAGCGCCCGTTGGGATTGGCGGGCGTCATCGCAGGCGCATAGAGCGCGGCATCGAAGGCTTCGTCCTGCGCGCCCGCGATCAGCAGGAACTCGGGCAGTTTCGCCACATCCGCGCGCCAGTCGCGCCGGGGCGCAAAGCTTTGGTTCAACCGCCAGGAATAGGCGGTTGTCGCCATGTGACCCTGTGGGCCATCGAGCACCGCGCGCGGCATGGCAAACCGGATCACCGTGAGATGGTCGAGCGCGTGGA
>CBDUGF010000132.1:0-9453 GCA_965366835.1 uncultured Rhodobacterales bacterium | reverse complement strand
GTCGGAAGAAGTGCCGCCATAGATCAAATCACCGCCAGGTCCGGCCCAAATAACATCGGTGCCAGCTTCACCGAACAGGTTATCATCACCAACTCCGCCATAAAGCACATCGGACCCATCGCCACCAAAGCCAGTGTCATTCCCAGCCGCTCCGCCAATAGTGTCGTTGCCAGTTCCGCCGGTCAGATGATCATCTCCGGCATCTCCCGCACCGGCCCAAACTTTATCATTACCCGCTCCGGCATCAATTTGATCATCTCCCACACCACCGGTGATAGTATCCTGACCTTCCCCCCCTGTCAGAGTATCGTCACCACCTTCACCGTTAATCCGATCATTGCCAGCATTACCGTCCACTTGATCATTTCCATCATGAGCGTTAACAAAATCGTCAAATGCCGTTCCACCTATCTGATCACTCGCACTTGTACCTATGATTTCCGGCGGTCCAGCAAGGTCCTGGGCTGCGCCAAACCACACGTGATATATATTGCCGCCAAAGGTGCCAATGCTAGGATCATGTTCCACGCCAATACCGATGGCTTCAAATCCAATTGCTGCCCATATGTCCAGATTGAGAATTATGTTGTTGTGCCCGGCTGAATTCTGCCAACCGGTGAGCGCTAGACTAATGGTAGAATATCCTGCAGCGCTGATTTCATACCCGTGACTGGCGTAGCTTGTGCCAATTCGCTGAGGCGCAAGCCACATAACCTCAGGATCGCGATGGTCGCTGTAATATGGCGCGTCGCTCCAACTGTGAAGGTTAGCGTCTTGCGGAAGCACCAACCCTGCCTCCCAGATATTGTAAAGCGTATCGTTGGCGTGGCGACCTGCGGTTGTTGTGAGTGCCAACGATAGCTCGATCGGGTCAAGCCCCACTGTTGCCCGATAGTCCATCAGCTGATGATAGAGTTCGAGTTCCTCAAGGCTTAGGGTATCTCCAGCGACGGGCTGTGTATTGTCAAATGTCATATTTTTTCTCATAGAAACAACCACTGAAACGTTAAACATCCCAAGAATGATTGCAAGAGTCTCAGCAAGTACCCCATGTGGGCGCAATTTTGAAACATTTTACTGCAATAGTGTGCTGTGAGTAACCTTAAGTGCCGACCCTATTGCAAAATGCTATGGACGAGTTAGTCGGCGATGTGGAGAGAACAAGTTAGCAGTCATTTCTGAAATGCTGGAAAGGGATTCACCATTTGCGGTTCGGCCTCGGCGCCATTTGTCACCTACCGGATAACTGGACTCGAAAGTGGACAAAAGGGTGGATTAACAGAAAGCAAAATCCACTAGGCTTCTGTTTTTATTTTATATTTTTTAAAAAAGTGGTGCCGCTGAAGGGACTCGAACCCCCGACCCCATCATTACGAATGACGTGCTCTACCAGCTGAGCTACAGCGGCACAGGAAATGGTCCTGTGGGGCGGGGCTATAGCACCGCGCCCGGCGCTGGAAAAGTGCTATTTTCTCACCCGTTCCGGCGCCGGTTCGATCAGCACATCCTCGGGATCGACGATCTCGGCGTCCTCCGGCTCCCCGGGTTGGTCGATGTCCTCGCCGCTGTCGAACTCGGCGGCCTCTTCCGAGCGGTCCTCGATCGCCCCGACGATCAGCGGCAGCATTTCCGTGCCCGACGGCATCGCCACGTCCTGTTGCGGCGGCGTGGTCCAGCTCAGCGTGTCGAAGGCGCCGCAATTGACACAGACCGGACCCCATTCGCCATGGATCTGGTGGCAATTGTCGCAGACCCATTGCGGGCCGCGCGGCGCGGTCAGGGCGCGGGCCAGCCAGCCCTTGACCACGGCATCGGATTTGCCTTCGCCGCGCTCGATCGCCGCCATGATGGTGAACACGCGGGCGTCGGCATCGGTCTCGATCAGATCGCCCAGCTCGCGCCGCGCCTGCGGGAAATCCTCGGCGGCGATGTTGAGCTCGGCCAGCAGCAGCCGGGTTTCGCGGTGATTGGGTTGCAGCTTGGTCAGCGCACGGAAGCGCTTGAGCCGCTCGGCGGGGGTCTCATCCGGCACGATCTCGGCAAAGACGGCGGCCAGATCGGGATGCGGGCGCGCCTCCCAGGCCTTTTTCAGCAGCCGGGCAGCGGGGCGCGGCTTGCCCTCGGCGATATAGCTGCGCGCGGCCATCGCGGCAGCGGGGATCAGATCGGGCGACAGCTTGTTGGCCTCGATCGCGGCTTCGCGGGCCTCGACGCTGACACCCTCGGCGATCACCTCCTTGGCCTCGGAAAGCGCCAGCACCGCCGAGCGGCGCTTGTGCACGTCGCGCGGCATGGTGCCGTTGTGCAGCTTGGCCTGAAGCGTTTCGCGCGCGCCCTTCCAATCGGCCTTGCCGGCCTGAAGCTTCAGCAGGATATCCTGGGTCTCGCCATGCGCGGGCTTCAGCGCGAAAGCGGTCTTGGCCAGCTGCAGCGCGGTCTCGGTATCGCCGGCGTCGAGCTTTTGCTTCATGATGCCGCGCACCCCGACAAAACGCGTGCTGTCATGCTGCAACAGGCGTTTATAGACCTCTTCGGCCTTGCGCCTGTCGCCCGCCAGCTCGGCGGCCTGGGCGGTGAGCAGACTGGTGATTTCGGGCTTCTTGAGGTATTTCTCGGCCTTCGCGGCCTTGGCCAGCGCCACGCGGCCCTCGCCCGAGGCCAGCGCCAGCATCCCGTCGGACAGCGCCTGAAAGCCCTTCTCCTCGCGATTGCGATCGAAATAGCGCGAGATCGCGGTCTCGTCGCCATTGAGGAAATGGAATGTCGCGATGGCGAAATGCAGGAGCTTGAGAAACAGCCAGACCGCCAGCACCAGCAGCACCAGCGCGATCACCGTCATCAATGGCGTGAGGCTGTATTCCTGACCGGCAAAGGCGATGCGCACCCCGCCTTCGGTTTCCAGCAGCAAGCCCGCGCCCAGCGTCGCAGCGGCGACGAGAACAACAAACAGGACAATCTTGATAAGTGACCAGAGCATTTTGTTATCCTCGGCTTCAGTTCAGTTCGGACGCCAAAGCATCGGCGGCCTTGAGCGCTGCGGCGCGGGTGGCGGCGCGCGACAGCCAGTCGGTCATCTCGGCGCGGGCCGCTTCGGGCAGGGCATCGAGCTCGGCCATGGCATCGGTGAGGCGTCCTTCGTTGATCGCCGCTTCGGCGCGGCTGAGCACGGCATCGGGGTCATTGCCCTCGCGCGGTTCGAGCGAGCGCGCGCCCAGCTGGGTCTTGAGGAAGGTGCCGATGCCGCTGCCCTCGCCGCTCTTGCGCGCCACCGACAGCGCGGCGCGGGCGGCCTCGGGGAAGTCCTGCGCCAGATCGCCGCGTGTGGCGACACCATCACCGGCCACCTGCGCCAGCTCGGGCGGCAGCGCGATGCCCGCGGCTTGCAGCTGTGCGGCGGCATCGGCAAAGCCCGAGCCGGTGTCGAGCGCAGTAAGAATACGGCTGAGCGCGGCGCGCTGCATCGCCTGCTGCGCGGTGATCTCGGCGCTGGCCTCTTTGCTGGCAGCCTCGGCGGCGATCTTCTCGATCTCGGCGCGCTGGGCGGCCATCGCCTCCTGCAACGCTTTCATCTCGCGCTCATAGGCGGCAATTGCGGCGGGCGAGACGCTCTCGGTCAGGGGCCGCTTTTCAAGCTCGGTCAGGCGGGTGTCGAGCCCATCGAGCCGCGTGCTGGCGCTGCCGAGCTGCCCGGCGAGTGTATCGAGCGCGGTTTGCACCCCGGCGATATCGTCTTGCAGCGGCGTGAAATCCGGCGCCTTGCCGGCCTCGGCCTGCAAATCGGCCAGCGCTTTCGACTGGGCCTCGAGCTTGCCGGTGACTTCGGCCTCGAATGCGCTGTCGTCGGCGCCGGGCCAGCCCTCGGGAAAAACATAGAGCGCGGCGCCAAAGCCGATCGCGGTGGCGGCGATACCACCCAGGAACATCGGCACGAAGCCGCCCTTGCGGATCACCACGGGCTCGGGCGCGACCACGGGAAGCGGCGTGACCGGCGGCGCGGCGGTGTCGGTTTTGTCGGCCTGCGCTGCCTCCTGGGGCTCCTCATGCGCCGCGTCGGCCTGATCTTCGGGCGTTTCCATGTCGCTTGTGGCGGTCGGCCCAGGAGTATCGCCCTCGGCATGTTCGGGCCTGGCCCCGGCCTCTTCGGGCGCTGCGCCGGGCGCCTCGGCCTTGGCGTCTGTCGCCGCTTGTTGCTTGATTTCCGGGGTTTCTACAGCCTCTGCCTCGGGCTTTTCATTCTTTTTGCGCTTATCTGCCACTGGATATGCCCTTCCCGATTCTTTTCGCCGCCGACACGCAGCAGGTCTGATCTTACTTTGCGCCCGGACCACCCTCAAGGCGAACCGCTGCGGTAAACAGTCTCTCTGTCGCGTCCAGCATTGCGGCGGCGTCGGGCCGGGCCGCGGTTTCCATCCGAAAGATCGGCAAAGCGCCCAATTCGGCGCCCGCCGCGGCGCTGATCACCGCCACGAAAAGCGGCGCCCGCCCGGCATGAACCCCGGCAAACCGGGCGGCGCTGCGCGGCGAGAAAAGCGGAACGATGACCGGAGTTTCACCGCCCAGCACCGCCTTCGCCTCGTCCGACAGCTCGCGAAAGTCCTGGGCGTAGACCACCTCGGCGCCGGTCGGGCAGCCTGCGGCGCTGAGCCTCCCGGCCAGGTCTCCGCGCGCATGTGCGCCGCGATAATGCTGAAACGGGCCCTTGTCGCCACTGGCCAGTATCGCCGCGAGCAGCGACGCGGCATCGCCCTCGGCGGCGCGTGCGGTGAAGCCCGCCGCCTCCGCCGCCGCTGCCGTTGCCGCGCCGACACACCAGCATGGGCCGTTTGCCGCTCCACCCGCCCTGACAAAGCCTTCGACCCCGTTGCGCGAGGTGAAGATCGGCGTCGCCGAACGGTTTGCCATCGCCGTCGGCGTGAATTCGATCCTGAGCAGCGGCGAGATCACGATCTCGACCGCACCCAATCGCGCCCGCAGCGCTGCGGCGAATTCCGCAGAACCGGGCTCGGGACGGGTGAGAAGGATCGCGGGCATGGTGTCTGCCATGTTGTTTTCGGGTCTGCTCCGGTGTTACCTGCGCGCCATGGGCCTTGCAACGGAAACACCATGAGCGACGATCTGACCATCCTCGGGCTGGAGAGCAGCTGCGACGATACCGCCGCCGCAGTCGTGCGCGGGCGGCCCGGTGCGGCGCGGGTGCTGTCCTCGGTGGTGATGGGGCAGGGCGATCTGCACGAGGCCTTTGGCGGCGTGGTGCCCGAGATCGCGGCGCGCGCCCATGCCGAACGCATCGACATCTGTGTGAAACAGGCTCTGATACAGGCCGAATTGAGCCTCGGCGAGATCGACGCCGTGGCCGTTACAGCCGGGCCGGGGCTGATCGGCGGGGTGCTTTCCGGGGTGATGTGTGCCAAGGGTATCGCCGCCGGTGCCGGACTGCCGCTGATCGGTGTCAATCACCTGGCCGGCCATGCGCTGACCCCGCGGCTGACCGATGGCACAGGTTTTCCCTATCTCATGCTGCTGGTCTCCGGCGGGCATTGCCAGTTTCTGCTGGTCAGCGCGCATGACCGGTTTTCGCGCCTTGGCGGCACCATCGACGACGCCCCCGGAGAGGCATTCGACAAGACCGCGCGGCTTCTGGGGCTGGCCCAGCCCGGCGGGCCATCGGTCGAGGCCGAAGCGATGCATGGCGATGCCGCCCGGTTCCGCTTTCCGCGTCCGCTGCTGGATCGGCCCGGCTGCGATCTGTCATTTTCCGGGCTGAAAACCGCGCTGCTCAGGGCGCGCGATGCGCTGGTCGCGGAACAGGGCGGGCTGAGCTCCCGGGACCGCGCCGATCTCTGCGCTTCGTTCCAGGCGGCGGTTGTCGATGTGCTGGCCGAGAAGACCGCGCGGGCGCTGGCGATTTACCTGGAGGAAACGCCCGAAACGCCCGTGCTGGCCGTGGCCGGCGGGGTGGCGGCAAATGGCGCAATTCGGGCGAGGTTAGAGACTGTTTCTCGTGATCTGGGCGTGGCGTTTTCGGCGCCGCCCCTGGCGCTCTGCACGGATAACGCGGCGATGATCGCCTATGCCGGGCTTGAGCGGTTTGCCCATGGCGAACAGGATGACATGAGCCTCGTGGCGCGCCCGCGCTGGCCGCTTGACGAGTCCCGCCCGGCCCTGCTGGGATCGGGGCGGAAAGGAGCCAAGGCATGATCACTGTGATGGGCGCGGGGGCGTTCGGCACCGCATTGGCCGTCTCATTGGCGCGCAATGGCACGCCGGTGCGGCTCTGGGCGCATGACGCGGCGCATGTGGCCGAAATTTGCGCGGCGCGCGAGAATGCCCGACGCCTGCCCGGCATCCCGCTCGATCCGGCGATCAAGCCGGTAACGTCGCTCGGAGATCTGGAGGCGGGCGCGCCGGTTCTGCTGGCGGTGCCGATGCAGAAACTGCGCGGCGTGCTCAAGACGCAGGCGGCGCAATTGCAGGGCCACAGGCTGGTCGCCTGTTGCAAGGGCATGGATCTCGCCACCCATCTCGGCCCGGTGCAGACCATCCGCGATCATGTTCCCGGCGCCACGGCGGCGATCCTCACCGGCCCCAGCTTTGCCGCCGATATCGCCCGCGGGCTGCCGACTGCGCTGACCCTGGCCTGCGAGGATGAAACGGCGGGCGAGGCGCTGCAACAGGCTCTATCCACGCCCAACTTGCGGATCTACCGTACCAGCGACACCACCGGCGCCGAGCTTGGCGGAGCGCTGAAAAACGTGATCGCGATTGCCTGCGGCGTGGTGATCGGCGCCAGCCTGGGCGAAAGCGCGCGCGCTGCGTTGATGACCCGCGGCTATGCCGAAATGCAGCGCATGGCGCTGGCGCTGGGCGCGCGGCCCGAGACCCTCGCCGGGCTGTCGGGCTTTGGCGATCTGGCACTGACCTGCACCTCGGAGCAATCGCGCAATTTCCGCTATGGGCTGAGCCTGGGGCGCGGCGAAAGCTTTGACCGGAGCGTCACCGTCGAAGGTGCGGCCACCGCCCATGCCGCCAAGGATCGCGCCCGCGAGCTGGGGCTGGAAATGCCGATCACCGCCGCCGTCACCGATCTGATCGACGCAAAGCTTGACGTGCGCCAGGCGATGGAGATGCTTCTGGCGCGGCCATTGAAGGAAGAATAGATGCTGATTGCCCTGATCGCGCGCGACAAACCCGGCGCGCTGGAACTTCGCAAGGCCAACCGCGCCGCCCATCTGGCCTATCTCGAGGCGAGCAGCGACGCGGTGGTTCAGGCCGGCCCGCTGCTCGACGCCGATGGTGGCATGGCCGGATCGCTGATCGTGCTCGATCTGCCCGACATGGCGGCGGCGGAGCGCTGGGCGGCCGATGATCCCTATGCCGGGGCCGGGCTGTTTCAATCGGTCGAATTGATCCAGTGGAAGAGGGTGATCGGGTGATGCGCTACTGGCTGTTCAAATCCGAACCCAACACCTGGGGCTGGGACGATCAGGTAAGGAAAGGCGACGCCGGCGAGGAATGGGACGGCGTGCGCAACTACCAGGCGCGCAATTTCATGCGCGAGATGAAGATCGGCGATCGCGGCTTCTTCTATCATTCGATGAAGGAAAAGGCGGTGGTCGGGATTGTCGAGGTGATCGCCGAGGCCCACCCGGACAGCACAACCGAGGATCCGCGCTGGGAATGTGTGGATATCAAGGCGGTGAAGCCAGTCAAGACGCCGGTGACGCTGGATCAGATCAAGGCCGATCCGCGGCTGGCCGAAATGGTGCTGGTGAAGAACTCGCGCCTGTCGGTGCAGCCGGTGAGCGAGGCGGAATGGCGCATTATCTGCGAAATGGCGGGGATTGCGCCCTGAGCCGGGACAGGCCGGGGCGAGAAATGTCTGGGACGATTTGCCATTCTGAGGCAGCATCGCCGGACATAGGCCATGCGGGAGAGGAAACGCGATGGAACTGATTTCGGTGTTTGCCGCAGCGGCGGCGGCCTGGGTCTTCGGGGCGGCCTGGTATATGGCGCTGTCAGAGCCCTGGATGGAGGCGGCGCAGATCGCGCGCGATGCAAACGGCAAGCCGGCCAACCAGAGCGCCATGCCCTTCATCCTGTCAGCGATAGCGATGATCATCGTCGCCGGCATGATGCGGCATGTCTTCGGCATGGCGGCGATCGACACGCTGGGCGGTGGTCTGGTGGCGGGGCTTGGAATCGGGCTGTTCTTCATCAGCCCCTGGATCATGATCAACAACGCCTATGGCGATCGCCCCTTCAAGCTGACGCTGATCGACGGCGGCTATGCCACCTTCGGCTGCACCTTGATGGGTCTGGTGCTGCAAATCTTCTGAAAAAATAAACGGAGGGCCGGGCAGCCAGCCTGAACCCTCCGTTTCCCCACGTGCTCCCTACTCACCACACGCGACTATAAAACTGGGTCCGGCCATCCTGGCGCGGTGATTTCAAGCTAGCGCAAACCCCGCCTTCGGGCAAATCCCAAGTGTTTCGAATGCGCTTCAAATGAAAAGCGCCCGGGGGAATTCCTCGGGCGCCAGAATTATCGACCTGTCGTTTGGCTCAGGCGTAGACCGCTTCCTTGCCGAAATGCTTGACCAGCATGTAATAGACCACGGCGCGGTATTTGTTGCGCTCCGAGCGGCCATAAGTGTCGAGCACCGAATTGATCGCTTCCATCAGCTTGGGGCCGTCGGCGAGGCCAAGCTTCTTGATCAGGAAATTGTTCTTGACCGTTTCCAGCTCGCTTGCCTGCGTCGCTGCCACGGTTGAAGCGTCATCGTTGTAGATCGCCGGGCCGCAGCCGATGGTTACTTTGGTCAGAAGCGCCATGTCCGGCGTCATGCCGCATTTGCTCTTCAGATCGTCTGCATATTTTGCGATCAACTCGTCGCGCTTACCCATGAGTGTTCTCCCACCTGTCTGGCGTTTCCGCCGGTTACAATAGCTCCCGTTGGCGCTTCCGGCACCCTATCCTCAGATTTTGCGACCACAAAGGGAAAACTTTAGGGGTTTTCCCCTTTCGTGATCAATAGCGGTAATGCTCCGGCTTGAACGGGCCATCCGGGCTGACGCCGATGTAATCGGCCTGCTCCTGGCTCAGTTTCGAGAGCTTCACGCCGATCCGCTCGAGATGCAGCCGGGCGACCTTTTCATCGAGATGCTTGGGCAAAACGAAAACCTCGTTGTCATACTGATCGCCCTTGGTCCAAAGCTCGATCTGGGCCAGCACCTGGTTGGTGAAGCTGGCCGACATCACGAAGCTGGGGTGGCCGGTGGCGTTGCCGAGGTTCAACAGGCGCCCTTCGCTGAGCAGGATGATGCGATTGCCCGAAGGCATCTCGATCATGTCGACCTGCTCCTTGATGTTGGTCCATTTGTGGTTCTTCAGCGCGGCGACCTGAATTTCATTGTCGAAATGGCCGATATTGCCGACGATCGCCATGTCCTTCA
>CBDUGF010000131.1:0-9680 GCA_965366835.1 uncultured Rhodobacterales bacterium | reverse complement strand
CAGCTTTCCCATCGCGTCTATCACGTCTGAGCGTTCCATTCTGTGTTCTCCTCAATGCCTTCGAAGTGCTGTTCGTCGACGCCCCGCGGGGAGTTTTTAAACCCCTCCCAATCAATTCCTATGATCTTCAGATTTGCGCGAATACCTTCTACCAATTCCTCATCGGTCAGTTTGGTAACGTCCGAGCTTTCCGCCACGAAATCCCTCTCCATCTTGGAGAGTCGTGCTCGCCACCTCATTTTCTCACCTCCAGGGCGTCGATAGGTTTCTCGAACTCGGTAAGTTCCAGTGTCCGCCTGTATTGCTCCACCATCCCCATCACAGCGGCTCCTTCGAGCGGGGTTATCTCACCGTCTGACACCGCAGACAGAACCGCCTCGGCCGCCTGGGCAGCAACCTGCGCCGATTGCATGGAAGGCTGGTCGAAGCCGACAGGTGCGTCTTTCCTCGCGGGAGCGATACGATCAATGCAAAGCCGCAGCGCCGTCACGTCGCCCTCAAGTGCCCGGTCAACGGCTTTCTGGGTCAACACTTCTGCCTGGCCCTCAAGCAATTCTTCAACCGCCCGTGTTATCGCGTGACGCGCGCCTTTTGGCTTTCCCCGGTTTCCCGGCCCAAATGTCCCGTCATCGTTTCGGGCCGTATTTGAACCGTCTTTACGGTTGCTCATGCTTTGCCCTTTCCTCAGTTGTTGCCGACAGTACTTCGCCCCCCGAAAGGTGAATCGTGCTTTCAACGTCAACCCTCTCGTCAAAACTCCAAGCCGATAGTCGCAGGCTTCTGCTGTGGCAGCCTGACCGTTACCCATCGTGCTCGTGATCGAAGCAGTCATCCGCAACTGGCGCAAATCAGCTCCGCGCCGCTGCTTCAGCAGCATCGAAAGACGACAACGGCAGAGCATTCAAATCGGAACGAACTTGCCGCCATCTGGGCATGAATCGATCCGGAACCGCTATGAAAGCATCATCGTGTTTCGGCGACACGAAGTGCGCCATCTCGTGGAGGGTCACATATTCGAGGCAGGCTATCGGCTTCTTGGCGAAATCGATATTCAGCCAGATCAGCCCCTTGTTTGGATTGCAACTTCCCGCTTTGTCTTCATCTTCTCAATGCCGCATCTCGGCAGCGGAAGGTGCAGGTCGTCGGCCCATTTCTGGACGCGTGGTTGAGCTTTCTCCTCGAGATTCTTGCGATACCATTCTTGCATCCAGCAAGCTTTCTGAAAGGCCGTGCTACCCTTCGGCACAATTATCATGATCCGCTTGTCAGCCGTCAGTTCAAAGGCTTGGCGAGTGCCGGAAGCTTCGGCAACAACGAGCCGGTAAGTGCAGCCAAACACCCAAGTTGGGATAGTGGTCCCATTTTCGTCGCGTCCCATCCTCAGCGCGCGGCACGAAGACCGATTACGATAGATGGGAGTTATCCGAACTTACGTTTGACAGACCTTCGGGGCTTTCGCTGCGGGCGCCTCAAACGCAATGGCGACGCCGCAGCTTACGGTAATCGCGGCGGATGCCGTTGATAAAGCAAAAAATTGGTTGTTTGCTGTCAAGCGAAGCAACTTAGAGAAGCAACCATGGCCAACAATGCCTTGGACGAAATCCCAGCGGTTCAAGATCTGATTACGGCGTTTCCATTGCCAACGCTGATCATCGGGCGCGAGGGGAGAGTCATGGCGCTGAACAGCGCCGCAGAAGAGCTGTTGGGCAAGACTATTCTGGGGCGGCATTTCGCCATCGCCCTGCGACATCCCCGGCTGGTCGAGGCGACCGAGCTAAGCCTGCGCGACCGGGCGTCGCGCGAGGTGTCGTATCAGATGTTCGAGAATGGCGGCGACACCCACTACCAGGCCCATTTGCGGGCCATCGAAGGCTCCGAGCTGTTGCTGCTCAGTTTTCAGAATGCGACGAAACTGGCACAGGCGGAACGGATGCGCCGCGAGTTCGTCGCCAATGTCAGCCACGAGTTGCGCACCCCGCTTGCCGCCCTGATGGGCTTCATCGAAACCATGCAAGGGCGTGCCAGCAAGGATAGCGCCGCGCAGGCGCGCTTTTTGGGCATCATGGCAGGCGAAGCCGAGCGCATGAACCGGCTTGTCAGCGGGTTGCTGTCGCTGAGCCGGGTCGAGGCCGACGAACGGGCGCGGCCCACCGGGCAACTCGATCTGCGCGATGTGCTGCAAACCGCGCTGCGCAATCTCGGCCGGCTGGCGGCGGACAGCAACGTGACCCTGCGCCCCGATCTGGGAGAGGCGCCGCTGCATGTGCTCGGCGATTCGGATCAGCTGTTGCAGGTGTTTACCAATCTGGTGGAGAACGCGATCAAATATGGTGGCGAAAACCAGCAGGTCGACATCATCGCCCAGCGCCTGGCGCGCGATCCGGTTCTGCGCGGCCCGGCCCTGCAGATCACAGTGGCCGATCATGGCCCGGGCATCGATCCGATCCACCTGCCGCGCCTGACCGAACGATTCTACCGCGCCGACGATCACCGCAGCCGCGCCCTCGGGGGCACCGGATTGGGGCTGGCGATCGTGAAACACATCCTCAACCGCCATCGCGGGCGCCTGAAAATCACCAGCCAGCCGGGCCAGGGCGCGCAGTTCGCCGTCATCCTGCCTTTTGACGGCAGCGTGCCATGATGCGCCGCCCATTTCCTCCGCTCCGCAGGGGGCTTGTCATAAAACTGTAACCTGCCTGTCACAAAATCGAAGCCGGCGGCGCCTATACGGGCGTCAGGATCACCAACGCGGTGGTCATCGGACCCGATCTGACAGGAGCCATCATGTCGCTTGCTAAACTCACGCTATCCTCGCTGGCCCTTGCGGTCGTCTCTGCCACTGCCGTCGCTGCCCGCGACAACGTGCAGATTGCAGGGTCGTCGACCGTGCTGCCCTATGCCGCGATCGTCGCCGAAGCCTTCGGCGAAAACTTCGACTTCCCGACGCCGGTGGTCGAATCGGGCGGCTCCTCGGCCGGTCTCAAGCGGTTCTGCGAAGGCATCGGCGACAACACGATCGACATCGCCAATTCCAGCCGGGCCATCAAACCTGCCGAAATCGCGGCCTGCGCCGGGAATGGCGTGAGCGAAATCATCGAGGTGCGCATCGGGTATGACGGCATCGTCTTTGCCAGCGCCATAGACGGCAACACCTTCGCCTTCACCCCTGCCGATTGGTACAACGCGCTGGCCGCCGAGTTGCCGCGCGATGGCGCGATGGCCGCCAATCCCAACACCAGCTGGAACAACGTGAACGGCGATCTGCCCGATCAGCCGATCCTGGCATTCATTCCCGGTACCAAGCACGGCACCCGCGAAGTGTTCGAGGAAAAGGTGCTGCTTCAGGGCTGCGAAGACAGCGGTGCGATGGCGGCGATCCTGAAGCTCAACGGCGGTGACGAAGATGCCGCCGAGGCCGCCTGCATGGCAGTGCGCAGCGATGGCCTGTCGGTCGATATCGACGGTGACTATACCGAAACGCTGGCCCGGATCGAAGCCGATAGCAACGGGATCGGTGTGTTCGGCCTGTCGTTTTTCGAGAACAACACCGACAAGTTGCAGGTCGCGACCATGTCGGGGGTGGTGCCGACAACCGAAAGCATCGCCGCCGGCGACTACCCGGTATCGCGGCCCTTGTATTTCTACATCAAGGCGGCGCATCTCGGCGAAATTCCGGGCCTGCAGGAATACGCCGAGTTCTTCGTCAGCGATGAAATTGCCGGGCCCGACGGGCCGCTGGCCGAATATGGCCTGGTCTCCGATCCCGAGTTGGCGGCGACGCAGAGCGCAGTTGCAGACGGCGCGCTCATGGGCGGTATGTAAGTCAGCGAGGCAATTGGGTTTGCAAGTCAGCGGGGCGGGTCTGGTGCTGGCCCGATACCCAACAACAGGAAAGCTGCCGTAATGTGGGGAATCGATGGTGCCTTGGCTTTGCCGGTGCTGGTGATCGGGCTGGCGTTTCTTGGGCTGGTCGGTGCGAGGGCGCGGGCGAGCCTTGCTGCGGGCGGCGATCCGCGGGCGCTGGCGGCGCTGCCCGGCGCGCATGGCGCCAACGCCTTTTTCAGCGTTCTGGTGCCGGCAGTCACTTGCTTCGCGGTGTTGTCTCTCATCCGCCTGACAGGGCAACGCCAGGGCATCGAAACCCTATCCGCCGCGACGGTGTTCTGGCTGGTGCTGGCGGTCGCCCTGCTTGGTGGTGTCGGCGCAATCCTGCGCTCGACCATCGGCTTTCGCGCCCGCATCGCCTCGGAAGCCTGGATCAGGGCGTTGCTGATCGCGGCGTCGAGCGTCGCGATCCTGACCACGCTCGGCATCGTGGCGTCGATGCTGTTCGAAGCGATGCAGTTCTTCCGGCAATATGACTGGCGCGACTTTTTTCTCTCCGCCGATTGGTCGCCGAACTTTCGCGGCGACAGCGCGCTCGGCATCCTGCCGCTGCTCTGGGGCACGCTCTATGTCAGCTTCATCGCGCTGCTGCTCGCGGTTCCGGTGGGTTTGCTCGCGGCGATCTACCTGTCCGATTATGCCGGACCACGGATGCGCAGCATCGCCAAGCCGCTGATCGAAATCCTCGCCGGCATTCCGACAATCGTCTATGGGCTTTTCGCGCTGATCACCATCGGGCCGCTGCTGCGCGACTATTTCGCCCAGCCGCTCGGGCTCGGGCAGAGCGCGTCGTCGGTGATGACCGCCGGGCTGGTCATGGGCATCATGCTGATCCCGTTCGTGTCCTCGCTGTCGGACGACACGCTCAACGCCGTGCCCCAGGCGATGCGCGACGGCTCCTATGCCCTGGGTGCGACCCGCTCCGAAACCATCCGTCAGGTGGTCATCCCCGCCGCCCTGCCCGGCATTGTCGGCGCGATCCTGCTGGCGGCGAGCCGGGCCATCGGCGAGACGATGATCGTCGTGCTCGGCGCCGGCGCTGCCGCGCGGCTGTCGCTGAACCCGTTCGAAGCGATGACCACCATCACCGTCAAGATCGTCAGCCAGTTGACCGGCGATACCGACTTTGCCAGCCCCGAAACCTTGGTCGCATTTGCTCTCGGGCTGACGCTGTTCACTCTGACACTGGGGCTCAACGTGGTGGCTTTGATCGTGGTGCGCAGATACCGCGAGCATTACGAATGACCGCGACCACCCAATCCCTTTTCGTGCGCGATGACCGCACCCGGCGGCGCAACGCTGCCGAAGCCCGCTTTCGCGCCTATGGGCTGGGTGCGATCGCGATTGCCATGCTGGCCCTGGTGCTGCTGTTGAGCTCGGTGGTGGTCAACGGCGTTGGTGCATTTCGCCAGACTTACATCACGCTCGACATTGCATTGCCCGAGGCCAGGCTCGACAAAACCGGCCTGCGCGATCCGGCGCAGCTCGCCAAGGTCACGACCTTCGGCTACGCGCCGCTGCTGCGCGATGCGCTGTTGGACAGGATGGCGAAGCTGGGTATCACCACGACCCTGTCGGCCAAGGACATCGCCGGTATGATCAGCAAGGAGGCGGCGGGAACCCTGCGCGGTCATGTGCTCGCCAATCCCGATCTGATCGGCGGCAGCGTGACGCTCGAGGTGCTGGCGGAGGGGCGGATCGACGGATATTTCAAGGGCCGGGTGACGATGCAAAGCGCCGCACTCGACGGTAACACTTCGCCCGAGGCGTTGCGGCTCGCCCAAAGCCTGGCCGATGCCGGCGTGATCGAAACGCGCTTCAACTGGCGGTTTCTGACAGCCCCCGACGCCAGCGACCAGCGCCCCGAGGCGGCGGGTCTGGGGGTTGCCATCCTCGGATCGCTCTACATGATGCTGGTGGTGCTGGTGCTGGCGCTGCCAATCGGGGTTGCCGCTTCGATCTATCTCGAGGAGTTCGCGCCGAAAAACCGGCTTTCCGACCTGATCGAGGTGAACATCAGCAATCTGGCAGCCGTTCCGTCGATCGTGTTCGGGATCCTCGGCCTGGCGATCTTCATCAACTTCGCCGGGCTGCGGCAATCCTCGCCGCTGGTCGGCGGTCTGGTGCTGACGCTGATGACATTGCCGACGATCATAATCTCGGCGCGTGCGGCGCTGAAATCGGTGCCGCCCTCGATCCGCGATGCCGCTTTGGGGGTCGGCGCCAGCAAGATGCAAGCGGTGTTCCACCATGTCCTGCCGCTCGCCGCGCCCGGTATTCTCACCGGCACCATCATTGGGCTGGCCCAGGCCCTGGGAGAAACCGCGCCGCTCCTGCTGATCGGCATGGTCGCCTTCGTGCGCGAGTATCCGGCGGCCTGGAGCGAGAGCGCCGGGCTGTTCGGCGAGGCCGCGACAGCGCTACCGGTGCAGGTCTTCAACTGGACCCAGAGAGCAGACCCCGGATTTTCCGAACGCGCCTCGGGCGCGATCATAACGTTGCTGGTGTTCCTGGCGGTAATGAACACTGTAGCGGTCCTGCTGCGCCGCCGCTTTGAACGCCGCTGGTAAGGATGGACAAGAACATGAAAGACACCGGTGTGACCGAGATCGCCAGCGCCTTGGCGCAACGGAAAGTTTCGGCCAGCAACGTGCAGGTTAGCTATGGCGACACCATTGCCATCCAGGACGTTTCCGTCGACATCGCCGACAAATCAGTGACCGCCTTCATCGGGCCTTCGGGTTGTGGCAAATCCACTTTCCTGCGCTGCCTGAACCGGATGAACGATACGATCGACACCTGCCGGGTGTCTGGCGACATTCGTATCGACGGCGAGGATATCTATGACCGCAGGGTCGATCCGGTGCAGCTGCGCGCCAAGGTCGGTATGGTGTTTCAGAAGCCCAACCCGTTTCCCAAATCGATATTCGACAATGTCGCCTATGGCCCGAAGATCCATGGGCTGGCCCGCAACAAGGCCGAACTGGGCGCTATCGTCGAAGACGCGCTGACGAAGGCGGCACTCTGGGACGAGGTCAAAGACCGGCTCGACGCCCCCGGCACCGGGCTTTCCGGCGGCCAGCAACAGCGGCTGTGCATCGCACGCGCCATCGCCACCGCCCCCGAGGTGTTGCTGATGGACGAGCCCTGTTCGGCGCTCGATCCGATCGCGACGGCGCAGATCGAAGAGCTGATCGACGAACTGCGGCGCAATTATTGTGTGGTGATTGTCACCCATTCGATGCATCAAGCGGCGCGGATCAGCCAGAAGACCGCGTTTTTCCATCTTGGCAGGCTGGTGGAATATGGCGATACCGATCAGATATTCACCGCGCCCCAGGATGCGAGAACCGAAAGCTACATTACCGGCAGGATTGGATAACTCATGAAGAATGGGCATATTTCCTCGGCGTTCGATACCGATCTCGAGGAGGTTCAGGCGCAGATCATGAAGATGGGCGGGCTGGTCGAAGATGCCATCCGCCTTGGCATGCAATCGCTGCAGACCCGCGACCAGGAACTGGCACATCAGGTTCGGGCGGCAGATGCCGAGATCGACCAGCTCGAAGAGACCATCAATGAGGGCGCAGCCCGCATCATCGCGTTGCGCGCACCGACCGCGATCGATCTGCGACTGATCCTGAGCGTGATCAAGATCAGCGGCAATCTCGAGCGGATCGGGGACTATGCCAAGAACATGGCCAAGCGCACCGAAGTGCTGTCACAGGTTGCACCGTTCAACGAAAGCGTTGGCACGCTGCGGCGCATGGCGCGTGCCGTCGAAGTGATGCTGAAGGACGCGCTGGATGCATATATCGAGCGCGACGCTGCTCTGGCCGCCGATGTGATCGCCCGCGATATCGATGTCGACCAGATGTACAACGCGCTGTTTCGCGAATTGCTGACCTTCATGATGGAGGATCCGCGCAACATCACCGCCTGCCTGCACCTGCATTTCATCGCCAAGAATACCGAGCGCATGGGCGATCACGTGACCTCTATCGCTGAGCAGGTCATCTATCTGGCGACCGGCAAGCACCCGGAAGAGGAGCGCCCGAAAGCGGATCAGACATCGCACCCGGCAGAGCACGAGCAATGACGTTGCAACCGCAGGTGCTGCTGGTCGAGGATGAACCGGCCCAGCGCGAGATCCTGACCTACAACCTTGAAGCCGAGGGTTTCGCGGTGCGCGTTGCCGAAAACGGCGAAGAGGCGATGCTGCTGATCGCCGAAATGCTGCCCGATCTGGTGATCCTGGATTGGATGATGCCTCTGATGAGCGGGATCGAAGTCTGCCGCCAGATCAAGACCCGCAGCGACACGCGGCACATTCCGGTCATCATGCTTTCGGCCCGCTCCGAAGAGGTCGATGCCGTGCGGGGCCTGGAAACCGGTGCCGATGACTATGTGACCAAGCCCTATTCCGTCAGCGAGCTGATGGCGCGTGCGCGGGCACAGCTGCGCCGGTCGCGACCTGCCGTGTCAGGGCTGGTTCTGAGCTTCGAAGATCTCAGCCTCGATCCCGAAAGCCACCGCGTCATCCGCAACGGCCACGAACTGAAACTGGGGCCGACAGAGTTCCGGTTGCTGACCGTTCTGATGGAACGGCCCGGCCGGGTTCTCAGCCGTGAAATGCTGCTCGACCAGGTCTGGGGGCGCGATATTTTCGTGGATTCGCGCACCGTCGATGTTCATGTCGCACGGTTGCGAAAGTCGCTGACGCGATATGGTGGTAACGACCCAATCCGCACCGTGCGTGGCGCTGGATACGCGCTTGGATAGGTTTTTTTGCACGATAAGGTACGGCGGATGTTTCCCAAGATTACAATGCTCGCAGTTGTCGAAAACTCGACAACTGACAATGGTTGGCCTAATTTTGACTACCTACGGATATCCAAACCCAACCCGGCGAAACGCACAAATGGCAGCAATGTGAAAATTGCAATGCGGCATCCAACCGAGCGGCGGAGGTCCGCATAGAACCGTTCGTGTGGCTTACGATATTCCGCGCTTGTAAAACCCGACGACCAGCACGTGGTAACTAGGGTTCGAACCGGGCATTCGTAACTTCTACCTTGCGGTGAGGACAGTTTCCTGCCCCTTTAGCGTTGGGCAGGGTCGACGCGTTGGCAAACGGTTTGGCTCGCGTTTCGCAAGCATCCCGCGCGCGTGAGGCGGCGGGTTGCCCTCCGGCGTTCGTGGGCAGGTCGACATCCTACCATGAAACCTGCACCGTGAGCGTCTTGGTTCAGAATGCAGGCGGCAGGGAGTGGCCTTGGCCGCCACAGCCTTGTGGCGACATTGCCTACCTAAAGTGGCGTTCCCACAACCCTGACGCGGTATGCACCAGCGCGAGCGTGCAGCCGGAGCATGTCGTCGTCTTTGATGCCAAGCTCAGCGAGATGCCGGGTCAGCGACTCCAGGTAGGCGAAATTGGACCCGAGTCCGCCTTCGGCCACGGCAATCATTTGGGCGGCCTCCTCTTCGGAGAGGTCCGGCATGTAGCGGTGATTATCCCGGTCCATTACAAACACCAGCGCGTCAACCGCGCCCTGCGGCGTTGCGACCTCCAAGAACACAGGGTGGTAAGCGCCTGAGAACATCTCACGCCGCCACATGTATTCGGTTTCCCGATCAACCAGTTCCGCAGGTATTCGGAAGACGACGCCGTCGCAATGCCCGCCCTCGTCAAGCGCGGCCATCAGCCCTGGCCTCTCATAGCTGCCGCGCCCGCCTTCGAGTCGCATGCAAAACCTTCGGCGCCAACCGGTCAGGGCACCGTATCGGTATTCTTC
>CBDUGF010000130.1:0-10059 GCA_965366835.1 uncultured Rhodobacterales bacterium | reverse complement strand
TCGACCTTGAGGGCGAAGAATTCACAGCCTACCTGCAACGCACCTCACGGGCGCAGTATGGGCGCGACAGCGACCCGATTGCGGCGTTTGCACCGCCAGTGGCGGATTACTTCGGTGGGCGCATCATCTATTTCGCGGAACTGGAATTCTCCTCGGACCATCGTGGCGGGCTAAAGCTTCTGGAAGCGTTCGTGCGGGTCGTGCAAGGCATGGCGGCGCTGAAATGGCCCGATTTCGACTGGATGTATGCGTTTATTCCGCAAGAGCATCTCAAGTTCGATTACCTGTATGGCTGCACGCTGACTATTCCCGATGCGCTGACATGGGCCGAACCAGTGCCTGAAGGACGGCTCAACAGCCATGTCATCGTTGCTTTCGAGGGGCGGCACGCCGAATATCTGTTTAGCAGCGCCAGGCGTCGTCTCAGGCAGAGAGTGAGCGGTTCTCGATCACTTGAGCGAAAACCAGGGTAAGTTGCCTGCCGTCGAGAGTTTCGACCGGCGCGATGATCCGGCGGTATTTTCCTTCGAGGTGATTGCCATTGACGTCAAGGCACACGGCGACGTCTTCGATATCGTAGCGCATTGTATTGCGGACGCGCCAATGTGCCGCGAGCGAATTGCTGACCAGGCCGGGTTCGAGGTCTCTGATGCGGCTGCGGTATTCTGATGTATCCGCAATATTGAAGAACCGTGCCGCCAGACTGACATGACCGATGTTCTCGGGCTCCATGATCAGGCTCTCCGTCGTCGGCACCTCGAACAGATCCACCCGTTCGCGCAGGGCGTCGAAATCGGTCAGCCGTCCGTTGTTGCGGTGCAGCCAGTTGAGTACGTCGTCACAGATGATATCCCCGCCCGAGCGGCGCATTTCAGTCTGCACATCGCGCAGCGCCTGGGTATAGGCGGCGGCGGCGCGGCGGTGGAGCGCGTCGGAAGTCTCGAGCGCGGCCAGCCCGATTGTGGCGCGGGACTTGCGGAACACTTCGAGCGAGACCCCGGCCGCATCGCAGAGCCGCTCGATGGTGCCGAACGGGATCTCGCGCTCATGCGAAATCTGCGCATGCAGGGTGGAATACTTCAGCCCGGCGGTGGTGCAGGCAGCTTTCAGACCGCCGAACTGGCGCTCGCAAAACCGGGAAACTTTCTGGCCCAACTCGTTCATGTCACCATGTTGGGAAACACGAACGTGTTTTGTCAATCCATTTCTGTGGATCGGTGAAAAATGAATTGAATACAATTTTAGGCAGCAGGTCGAAACGGAGGCGCCCGGATGGCGTGCGCGCACCGGATGTTTCTGCTTGCCCACCCGCGCCCTTGCTGATTGCCTCACATCAAAAGGGAGGGCGAGACATGGCCAAGGTAATCTATGAAAAGGACGGGCGGATCGCGCGGATCACGCTGAACCGGCCCGAAGTAATGAACGCGATAGACGACGATCTGCCGCGCGAGCTGGCCGAAGCGGTGGCGCGGGCCGAGGCCGATAACGGCGTGCATGTGATGCTGCTCAGCGGCGCTGGACGCGCATTTTGCGCCGGTTATGACCTGGCCTATTACGCCGAACGGAATGGCGCCAACAACGTGACCCAGGAGATGCCCTGGGATCCGATCAAGGACTATCGCTTCATGTGGGCCAACACCCAAGCCTTCATGTCGCTGTTCCGTGCGCTGAAGCCGGTGGTGTGCAAGGTGCACGGCTTTGCCGTGGCCGGCGGGTCGGATATCGCGCTGTGTTCCGACATGGTGATCATGGGGGAGAATGCGCAGATCGGCTATATGCCGACGCGGGTCTGGGGCTGCCCGACCACGGCGATGTGGGTCTATCGGCTGGGGCCGGAAAAGGCCAAGCGGATGCTGTTTACCGGCGACAAGATCAGCGGGCGCGAGGCAGCGGAAATGGGGTTGGTGCTGAAAGCGGTGCCGGAAGAGCGGCTCGACGACGAGGTCGAGGCGCTGGTGGCGCGGATGGCCAGCGTGCCGGTCAACCAGCTGGCGATGCAGAAGATGGTGATCAACCAGCCGATGGAAGCCTCGATCATGGCCACCCAGCGGCTGGCCACGGTGTTTGACGGGATCACGCGGCATTCGCCCGAGGGGCTGAATTTCAAGGCGCGTTCCGAGACGGTGGGCTGGAAACAGGCGGTGGAGGATCGCGACCAGGGAACCTGGGACTGGACCGCGAACGAGCCCTTGCCGAAATCGAACCGGTAGCGGCGGGCGCGGGTTTTCAGGGGAACCAAAGGCGAGGTGGGGTGAAGCCCCACCCTGCGTGCCGGATTGCTTTGGCGGCAGGAAGAGTGCGTTGCGGTCTGTTTACCTGACTACTTCCCGCAAGGCCGGCACCAGATAGCGCTCGATCACGCGCACGGGTAGTTTCCAGTCGTCGGGCTGGTTGTAATTCCCGGCGATGATCGCGACCACCAGGCCGAACTTGGGCTGCACGGTGAGGCGCTGGCCGCCATTGCCCATCGCGGCGCTCCATTGGGCCGGGCTGGTGGCGCCGGAATGCCACCAGAAATAGCCATAGCTGAGGCCGACCCCGGTATCGGCCAGCGGGGCGGTGGCACGTGAAAGCCAGTCTTGCGACACGATGGGGCGGCCATGATGCCGCCCGCCATCGGCAACCATGCGCCCGATCGCGGCCAGATCGCGCAGTCGCAGGCGCAGGCCCGAGGCGGCCGATGGCGCGCCATCGCCGCCCTTGACCCATTCGAAACGTCTGATCCCCAGCGGCGCAAACAGCGCATCGCGGGCAAATTCATCGAGCGGCTGGCCGCTGCCTTTCTCGATCAGCCGCGCGATCAGGGCGGTGGCGCCGCCGTTGTAGACCCAGGTCTCGCCGGGCGCGCCCGTGATCGGGCGGTCGAGCGCAAAACGATAGCGGTCGGGCGCGTTTTCCATCGCGATCTCGCTGTTGCGCGGATCGGAATAGGGCAGGCTCTCGTTCCATTCCACACCCATGCGCATGGTCAGCGCGTCCTCGATGGTGATCCTCGCGCGGGCCGGATCGGCGGCGAGATCGGCGTATTCGGGGAATTGCGCATAGAGCGGCGCCTCGGGCGGCGGCACCAAGCCGCGATCGAGCGCGATGCCATAGAGCAAGGCGACCACCGATTTGGTGACCGAGCGCATGTCGTGCAGCGTATCGGGGCCATGTGCGCGCAGCCCCAGCGGCGCACCCCAGCTTTGATCCTCGCCGTCGAAATAGATCTCGACGAGGGTTTCGCCGCCGAGCCGCACCAGCGCGCCGTGCAGCCCTTTCAGGTCGCCCGCCTCGAAGCCCGATTGCAGCGCCGTCTTGAGCGCGGCGTTTTCGGCGCGCATGGCGCCGGGCAGCAGGAGCGACAGGGCGAGCGCAGTAATGGCCATGAAGGCTGAGGGGCGGAACATGCGGGGGTTTCCTTTCACGGGAACTGAAGCGGGCGGGCGCCGGAGGGTCACTCGGTCTTGCGTGCCACGATGAAGCGGCTGGGTGGATGGGCCGGATGATTGCCGGTCTCGATGATGTCAAAGCCTGCGCGGATGATCGCGGCTTCGAGCGCGGCAATCGAAAACTTCGCCACACGCGGCGCCTTGCCGAGCGCCTGCATCAGCGGCAGCGCCAGCATTATCGCGCGCAGTTTCAGGCTGATCCCCGGTTCATTGAGGCAGATGGTTTTCGAAATGAACACGCCGCCCGGGCGGGTCCTGGCAAAGATAGCGGCAAGCGTGGCGTCGAGATCGGCAACAAGGTGCAACAGGTTGAAGGCGCAAATCGCATCGAACGGTCCGTCGGGCAAGCCATTGCCGGCCGCGTCGGCGAGGGCGAAATCGACATTGCCGATGCCCTGTTCGGCGGCCTTGCGCTGCGCGATGGTGAGCATGTCATGGGCATAGTCGCAGGCGGTGATATGGCCAACGGCATCGGCCAGACGCAGGGCGGTGGAGCCGGTGCCGCAGCCAAGTTCCAGCATCTGCGCGCTCGGCGAGAGATGGGCGCGGGTGCGGTCGAGCGTCAGCTCATAATTGTCTTCGTTGCGGATCGGCATTCGGGCGTAGCGTTCGGCCATGCGATTCCAGAACGACGCGTCTGTCATCGAAGGCTCCTTTCCGGTTGGCGCCAACAGCGGCGCGCCCGCTGATAGCACCGATTGCTGCCGCGCGGTAGCGGGCTGTCGGCGGCACCGCGACGTCACGGCACCTGCCCTTGCGGCGGGGCGCAAAGCCACTAGGCTGCGCGGCGCGAACGAGGAGAGCACCACCATGACCGCGATTGTCGATATCAACGGGCTGACCAAGACCTATGACGACGGCTTCACCGCGCTGGAGCCGCTCGATCTGGAGATCCGGGAGGGCGAGATCCTGGCCCTGCTCGGCCCCAACGGCGCGGGCAAGACCACCCTGATTTCAATGCTCTGCGGGCTGGTTTCGCCTTCGGGCGGGCAGGCGAGAATCGCCGGGCATGACATCATCGCCGACTATCGCGCGGCGCGGACGCTGATCGGGCTGGTGCCGCAGGAAATCCATCTCGAACCGTTTCAGAAAGTGTGGGATTCGCTGCGTTTCACCCGCGGGCTGTTTGGCCTCAAGCGCGATGATGCGGCGCTGGAACAGATCCTGCGCCGGCTCTCGCTCTGGGACAAGCGGGAGGCGCGGATCAACGAGCTGTCGGGCGGGATGAAGCGCCGGGTGCTGATCGCCAAGGCGCTGAGCCACGAACCGCGCGTGCTGTTTCTCGACGAGCCCACCGCCGGGGTGGATGTGGAGCTGCGCCGCGACATGTGGCAGATCGTGGCCGATCTCAAGGCGTCCGGCGTGACCATCATCCTGACCACGCATTACATCGAGGAGGCCGAGGCGATCGCCGACCGTGTCGGGGTGATCCACAAGGGGCGGCTGCTCGTGGTCGAGGAGAAACGCGCGCTGATGGCACAGATGGGCCGCAAGGAGCTGCGCATCGCGCTGCGCGAACCGACCGAGGCGGTGCCCGATGCGCTGGCCGAGTATGAATTGAAGCTGGCCGACGGCGGCCACACGCTGATCTATGGCTATGACACCACGGCGCAGAGCACCGGGATCACCCGGCTGTTGCAGCGGCTTTCCGAAGCCGGGCTGCAACTGGCGGATATCGAAACCCGGCAATCGAGCCTCGAGGAGATTTTCGTCGGGCTGGTGGCGAAGGAAGATCATCGGGTTGAAAGCGACAGGCAAGCGGGAGAACGGGCATGAACTGGCAAGGATTCTGGGCGATCTATGCCTCCGAGATGAAACGGTTCTTCCGCACCTTCACGCAAAGCCTGATCTCGCCGGTGCTGTCGACATCGCTTTATTTCGTGGTCTTCGGCGCCGCCATCGGCAGCCGCATCCAGGAGGTCGAAGGGGTGTCATACGGGGCATTCATCGTGCCCGGGCTGATCATGCTTTCGGTGATGACGCAGGGCCTGACCAACGCCAGCTTCGGGATCTATTTTCCCAAGTTCATCGGCACCTTCTTCGAGGTGCTGTCGGCACCTGTGAGCTTCTGGGAGATCGTGCTGGGCTATGTCGGGGCGGCGGCGACCAAGGCGATGTTCATCGGGATGGTGATCCTGGCAACGGCGTGGTTCTTTGTCGATCTGCCGATCGCGCATCCGCTGGCGATGCTGGCCTTCATGGTGCTGACCTGCACCAGCTTCGCGCTATTCGGTTTCATCATCGGGATCTGGGCGCGGAGTTTCGAGCAACTGCAACTGGTACCGCTGCTGGTGGTGACGCCCCTGGTTTTTCTTGGTGGTGCGTTCTATTCGGTGTCGATGCTGCCGCCGATCTGGCAGCAGATTTCGTATTTCAACCCGGTGGTCTATCTGATCTCGGGCTTCCGCTGGGCGTTTTTCGAGACCTCGGATGTGCCCGTGGCGGTTTCGCTGGCGGCGATTGCGGGTTTCACGATCTTGTGCCTCGCGATCATCGGGTGGATTTTCAGGACCGGCTTTCGCATCAAGCCCTGAGGGCGCGCGAGCCAGGCGCGGCGGCAAGTGACTTTTATGCCTCCGGCGGGAATATTTTTGGCAAGATGAAGGGGGCGAGCGGCGGGGTCTGCCTTGTCAGCGGAGGGCGCGGCCTCTAGATGGGACTTCATGAAGCGCTTTATCCCTTTCTTGAAAACGCCGCCACGTGTGGCGGTGATCCGGCTGCAAGGCGCCATCGGCACCGGGCGGCTGCCGCTGAGTGACGAGGCGCTGGCGCCCGTGATCGAGAAGGCGTTTCGCCGTGGCAAGCCAAAGGCGGTGGCGCTGGTGATCAATTCGCCCGGCGGCAGCCCGGTTCAGAGCGACCGGATCGCCGCGCGGATCCGGCGGCTGGCGACGGAAAAGAAGCTGCCGGTGCATGCCTTTGTCGAAGACGTTGCGGCGTCGGGCGGCTATTGGCTGGCCTGCGCGGCAGATGACATCTTTGCCAGCGCGGCCTCGATCGTCGGTTCGATCGGAGTGATTTCCGGCGGGTTCGGCGCGCATGAGTTCATCACCAGGCATGGCATCGAGCGGCGCATCTATACCGCCGGCAAATCGAAATCGCAGCTCGACATGTTCCAGCCGGAAAAACCCGCGGACGTAAAGCGGCTGAAAGGCATTCTCGACGAGATGCACCAGGTGTTCATCGACCATGTGATGCAGGGCCGGGGCGGCAAGCTGGCCGATGATCCGGCGATTTTCAGCGGCGAATTCTGGCTGGCGGGGCGGGCGAAAGAGCTGGGCCTGATCGACGGCATCGCGCAGCTCGAACCCAAGCTGAAAGAGCTCTACGGCGACGATGTCAAACTGCTGCAATACGGCCGCAAGCGCCCCTTCATGCAGCGATTTGGCGTCGATTTTGCGGGAGACGCGATGGCGGCTCTGGAAGAACGGGCGCAGTTTGCCCGGTTTGGGCTGTAGCCAATGATTGCCAAGATCGTTGTCCTTTTCCTGGTGTTCATCGCTGTGCTGGGCATGTTCGGCAAGCTGCGCATGCCCGGTGCGGCGCGTCTGGCGTCGAAGCGCTGCCCTAAATGCGGCAAGTTCCGGCTTGGGCGCGGGCCTTGCGACTGCACCAAGGGATAGGGCGCGATGGATTGGGTCCTTGCCTCCCTCGGTCTGGTGATCCTGCTGCTGGCGGGCGACAGCCTGGTGCGCGGCGCGGTCAATCTGAGCCTGCGCGTTGGTATTCCGGCGCTGATCGTGTCGCTGACCATCGTCGCCTTCGGCACCTCGGCGCCCGAGCTTCTGATCTCGATCAGCGCGGTGATGGAGGGGGTGCCGGGGATCGCGATGGGCAATGTCGTTGGCTCCAACACCGCCAACGTGCTGCTGGTATTGGGGATACCGGCGCTGCTGGCGACGATGCACAGCTCGCAATGCGAGACCCGCAAGAGCTACCTGATGATGCTGGGCGCGTCGGTTGTCTTCATCGCGCTGGCGTTTCGCGGCGTGTTCGACTGGAAATCCGGCATCGTGCTGTTGTCACTGCTGGGCTATGTGCTGATCGATTCCTTCCTGCATGCGCAGCGCCATCGCCGGGAAATGGCCGGGCTGGCCTTGTTGCAGGCTGAGGAGGACGCGGAAGTGGAGGGCCTGGAAGGTGCCGACCCGGACATGCCCTGGTGGAAGATCATCATCTTTCTGGTGCTGGGTCTGATCGGGCTGCCGCTGGGCGCGGATCTTCTGGTCGACGCTTCGACCAACATCGCGCGGATGTTCGGCATTTCCGAAGTGGTGATCGGGCTGACGCTGGTGGCGGTGGGCACGTCGCTGCCCGAACTGGCCACGACTGTTATGGCGGCACTGCGCAACCAGGCCGATGTGGCGCTGGGCAATGTGATCGGCTCGAACATGTTCAACCTGCTGGCGATCATCGGGCTGACCACCCTGATCGGGCCGATCCCGGTCGACCCGGAGTTCCTGCGGTTCGATCTCTGGGTGATGCTGCTGGCCTCGGTGCTGCTGATCCCGTTCGTATTTTTCAGGCAGGACATCAACCGGCTCTGGGGCGTCATCCTGACGGCGCTCTATGCGGCCTATATCGTGATCGTGTTGTCATGAGCGGGGCGGCGCTGATCACCGGCGGGGCCGACCGGCTGGGCGCGGTGATGGCGCGCTATCTGGCGGCGCGCGGCATGGATGTGGCGGTGCATTACCATTCCAGCGCGGCGAAGGCCGAGGCGCTGGTGGCCGAGCTGACCGGGCTGGGGGTGCGCGCGGTGGCGCTTCGGGCCGATCTGCTGGAGGAACGCCAGGTGGCGGCGCTGGTGGGGCAGGCGCGCGAGGGGCTGGGCAAACCGCTGAGCCTGCTGATCAACAATGCCTCGATCTTCGAGTATGATACCATCCGTACCGGCACCCGCGAGAGCTGGGACCGGCATATGGAATCGAACCTGCGCGCGCCTTTTGTGCTGACGCAAGGGTTTGCCGCCCAGGCTCCGGCGGCGGAAACGGATGAAAACGGCGAGGCACGCGCGCGTGCGCTGGTGGTTAACATGGTGGATCAGCGGGTGCGCAAACTGACCCCGGAATTCGCCAGCTATACGATTGCAAAGATGGGGCTCTGGGCGCTGACCCAGACCGCGGCGCAGGCGCTGGCGCCGGATGTGCGTGTGAACGCGATCGGCCCCGGCCCGACGATGATCGGCGCGCGCCAGACGCCGGAGCATTTCGCGCGCCAGCGTGAGAACACCATTCTGAAGCGGGGCTCGAATCCGGGCGATATCGCTGCCGCGCTCGGCTATTTCATCGACGCGCCCGCCGTCACGGGACAGCTGCTTTGCGTCGATGGCGGGCAACATCTGGGCTGGCGGACACCGGACATCCAGGGACCGGAATAAGCGGCATTTCAAAGGCATCAAATGACGCACGCGGCAGAGTTTTACACCGCCGCACGAAGCGTTACGAAATCGCTAAGAAAACTTTAATGTTTTCAATGTTTTGCCCGGGGCGCGAAAAAGAACGCAGTAATTTCAACTGGTTGACAAACTGCCTAAAAAACAGGCAAACTGACGAACTCTGCCAAAAACAAGGAAAAATCCGAACCCACGGGAAGATACACCCAGAGTTATCCACAAGAACCGTGGATGCCTTTCATCTTGCCCCGGGGCCGGTAACATTGCAGCACGCGACGAGAATCAGGCCCGGGAAATGATGGCGCAGGATGGCGACGAAAAGGTGACCCAAGGTAAGGTTGGGCATGAGGTGGTCGCGGGCTATCTCAAGACGCTGGATGCCTCGCCCGGGGTCTACCGGATGCTCGATGCGAAGAACGCGGTGCTCTATGTCGGCAAGGCGCGCAATTTGCGCGCTCGGGTGTCGAGCTATGCCCGCCCGACCGGCCATTCGCCGCGGATTGCCCGGATGATCCGCGAGACCGCGGCGATGATGTTCCTGACCACGCGAACCGAGACCGAGGCGCTTCTGCTCGAGCAGAACCTGATCAAGCAATTGAAGCCGCGCTACAATGTGCTGCTGCGCGACGACAAGAGCTTTCCCAACATCCTGGTCACCGATCATGCCTTTGCGATGATCAAGAAGCATCGCGGCGCCAAGAAGGAGAAGGGCAGCTATTACGGCCCGTTTGCCGGCGCCGGCGCGGTCAACAGGGTGTTGGCGCAATTGCAGCGCGTGTTCCTGCTGCGCAATTGTTCGGACGCGATGTTCGAGAGCCGCACGCGGCCTTGCCTGCAGTATCAGATCAAGCGCTGCACCGCGCCTTGTGTCGGCAAGATCTCCGAGGCGGAATACGGCGATGCGGTGCGCGATGCAGAACGCTATCTGTCGGGGCGTTCGACCCAGATCCAGGAGAAGCTGGCGGCAGAGATGGCGCGCGCCTCGGAGGCGCTGGAATTCGAGAAGGCGGCGGCCCTGCGTGACCGGATCAAGGCGCTGACCCAGGTGCAGAGCGCGCAGGGGATCAACCCGCGCAGCACCACTGAGGCAGATGTGATCGCGCTGCATCTCGAAAAAGGGCAGGCCTGCGTGCAGGTGTTTTTCATCCGCGCCAACCAGAACTGGGGCAACCGCGATTTCTATCCGCGGGTGGGCGAGGGGATCGAGGCGGGCGAGGTTCTGGAAGCTTTCAT
>CBDUGF010000129.1:0-10226 GCA_965366835.1 uncultured Rhodobacterales bacterium | reverse complement strand
CCGCGCCCCAAGCCACAGCCCATGCCCGAGCCCGAACCGGAGCCGACCCCGCCGCCGGAGGAACTGCCCGACCCGGAACCGGAAAGCGTGCCCGAACTGCCCCCGGCGCAAGACCCGCTTCCCGATCCGGCGCCGATCGAAATCCCCGATGACATGCCGCTGGAAGCGCCGATGCCCAGCGATCCGATGCAGGCGCCCACGCCGATCGAATTCCCCGACGAGATCGCGCGCGCGCCCGAAGCGGAGCCGGTGGAGAAACCCGCGCCCGGCTTCCTCGGCCGCTTCTTCATGCGTGAGAAAAAAGCCGTTATCCGCCGGGTGCTTGACGATGACATGCTCGAGGCGCTCGAAGAGCTGCTTATCGCGGCGGACATGGGGGTCGATACCGCGCTGCGCATAACAGCCAACATGGCCGAGGGGCGCTTTGGCACCAAGCTCTCCACCGACGAGATCAAGCGCCTGCTGGCCGATGAGATCACCCGCGTGATGGACGAGGTCGCCCGCCCGATGCCGCTTTTTGCCAGGAAGCCGCAGGTGGTTCTGGTGGTCGGCGTCAATGGCTCGGGCAAGACCACGACCATCGGCAAGCTCGCCGCGCAGTTCAAGGCGGCGGGCAAGAGCGTGGTGATCGCGGCGGGCGATACGTTCCGCGCCGCCGCGGTCGAGCAATTGCAGGTCTGGGGCGAGCGCGCCGGGGTGCCGGTGCTCACCGCGCCCGAGGGCTCCGACCCGGCCAGCCTGGCGTTTGACGCGTTGAAAAAGGCCGAGGCCGACGGCGCCGACCTGTTGATGATAGACACCGCGGGCCGCTTGCAGAACCGCGCCGACCTGATGGAGGAGCTGGCCAAGATCGTGCGCGTGCTGCGCAAGATCGACCCTTCGGCGCCGCACAACACGCTCTTGGTGCTCGATGCCACCACCGGGCAGAACGCGCTTTCCCAGGTCGAGACCTTCCAGAAGCTCGCCGATGTCACCGGTCTGGTGATGACCAAGCTCGACGGCACCGCCAAGGGCGGCGTGCTGGTGGCGCTGGCCGACAGGTTCGGCCTGCCGATCCATGCCATCGGCGTAGGCGAGCAGATCGACGACCTGGCGCCGTTCGATCCGGCGGAATTCGCCGCGGCGCTGACCGGTGCCGAGCAATGATCCGCAAGGCAGTGCTGGCCCTCGCGCTCAGCCTTTTCGCCCAGCCCGCGCTGGCCGACCCGGTGATGACCACTGAAACCTGCGCTTCTGGCTGGGCCGCTTTCACAGACCTAACCAAGATGTCGAAATACCTGCGCGAGGCCGGTCAGATCGTCACCGATGATGGCTGGTGCCGGATCGACAAGACCACCGCCGCGCTGAAGCCGCACGATTTCGATAGCCTGACATGGCGTGCGGCGAATGTGGCCGAAGCCATCGCGCTGAAAGTGCCGCCGCAAAGCCTCGAAGCGGTGTTTGAAGGCATCCTCTATGACGAGGCGTTCAACCTCAGCTTCCCCGAAGGGCAGAAGCCTGAGCCCGGCACGCTGCGGCTGGCCCTGTTTCACGATCCCGACAGGAAAACCCTGAAAGTCGCGCAGATCTTTGCCGATTTCGGCGCACTGGGGCGTCTGGACATGTCGGGGGCGGGCAGCGGGTTTGATTTCTCTTCCCAGGTGGCGATGCAGATGGCGGTTGGCGGCATGCGCCTCAACGCGGCCAGCCTCACCGCCGATCTGACACCGCCGCTGGCGGGCGCGCTGTTTGCGCGTTCGATCCGAAGGGTCGGCACTGACGTTGAATTGGCCGACCTTGTTGCGCTGGTGCCGGTCACCAGCCTGGCCGCTGCGGACCGGGCGGCCCTGATGGCTTTTCAGGCGGCGCTGCCCGAAGCGACCGGCAAGCTCAGTCTCGCCGCCACCTCCGAAAACGGCTTCGGCGCGTTGCAACTTGGCAGCGCTGCGTGGTGGCACAGCGGGCCGGAGTCGCTGGGCAAGGCGATCGAACTCTGGCTTTCCGGCATTACCATCAGCGCCAACTGGGCTCCGGCCGAGTAGTGGCGCGAAATGCAAGAACCCAACATCTCTTCCATCGCCGCACGCGCGGCAGGCGCGACGGCACCGCCTAATCCCGCCTGCCCAGCCGCTCCAGGTATCCGAGAACCAGCAACACGATCAGCACGATCCCCGTGGCCAGCACCGCCAGCGGCATCTGCCCGGCACCGCAAGCCAGCCCGATGGCGCCGCAGAGCCAGAGCGAGGCGCCCGTGGTGATGTTGCGCACTTCGCCCTTGGAGGTGAAAATGATCCCCGCCGCCAGGAAGGCGACCCCCGCCGTCACCGCCTCGACCAGCCGCAGCGGATCGACCCTGAGCGCGTCCTGCGCGCCAAACGGCATGCTGGAGAGCTGCTGGCTGACGATGATGAAAAGACAGGCCGCCAGGGACACCAGGATATGGGTGCGCAGCCCGGCCGGCTTGTTCCAGAATTCGCGCTCGAACCCGATCAGCCCGGCCAGCACCATCGCCGCGACCAGCCGCGTCGCCGCGACGGCCGGTGGCACGGCGGCGAATGTGCCGCTCAACTCATTGGCAATGATGTCAAACACGCAATCCCCGCGCTCAGCTTCGCTCAAGACCCAACGCGCCAGCCGCGCCGATGTTCCCCGGCGCGGCCTGCCATGAGCGACTGGATCCTCTCGCTCGAAGGCACCGAGGCGGGGCATCGCGCCGCGCTGATCCTCGCGCTGATGGCGGCCTTCCTGCATGCCGTGTTCGGCGCGCTGCAAAAGGGCCGGTTCGATCCCTGGCTCAGCCGCGGCGCGATTGACGGCTCCTATGGCCTGATCGCCGCGCCCTTCGCGCTCTTCGTCGTGCCCTGGCCCGAGCCGCATATGTGGGCGATCTTCGCCGGCGCCTGGGCGATCCACACCGCCTACAAGGTGCTCCAGGCGATGACCTATGTGCGCGGCGCCTACACGGTGGTCTATCCGGTGGTGCGCGGCACCGGCCCGCTGTTTACCGTGATCGGCGCCTGGCTGCTCTTCGGCGAGGTCTTCAATGCGGTGCAATGGCTCGGGGTCTTCACCCTGCTGGCAGGCATCTATGGCCTCGCGCTCTACAACCTGCGCACCATCACGCTCGACCGCGAGACCATGCCGCTGGCGCTCGGCCTGGCCGTGGCCACCGGCATGTTCGTCGCGCTCTACACCACGTTCGACGCCTATGGCATCCGCGCCACCGCCGATCCCTTCACCTTCCTGGCGTGGTTCTTCATGATCGACGGCGCCACCTTCCCGGTGGTGGCGGCGCTGCGCTATCGCTCGATGCTGTCGCCGCCGCCGCTGGTGCCGCTCATGCGCATGGGGGTGATGGGCGCCTTCATCGCCTTCGCCTCTTTCGGCTCGATCATGCTGGCCACGCGGCTCGACAAGGTCGGCGAGGCGGCGGTCTTGCGCGAAACCTCGACCGTTTTCGCCGCCCTGATCGGCTGGCTGATGCTGGGCGAGAGCACCGGACCGCGGCGAATTGCCCTTATGGCCTTGATCGCGGCGGGCGCCGTGATAGTTGAGATGGGCGGATAGGAGAGCAAATGACCCAGACCGACCCGAACCAGCCCGATACTCCGGCCCCCTCCGGCCCCGCTGCGAAATCGATCAACCCGATCTTGAAAATGGCGCTCGAGCTGGGCCCGGTGATCGCCTTCTTCATCGCCTATGTCTGGCTCAAGGACGAGGTCTATACCATCGCTGGCACCGACTATGCCGGCTTTATCGTCGTCACCGCCGGGTTCATCCCGCTGATGATCGCGTCCACCGGCATCCTGTGGTGGCTCACCGGGCATCTGTCGAAAATGCAGATCATGACCGTGCTGCTGGTGGTGGTGTTCGGCGGCATGTCGGTCTGGCTCAACGATCCGCGTTTCATCAAGATGAAGCCGACCATCCTCTACCTGATGTTCGCGGGCGCCCTGGGCGTTGGGCTGTTGCAGGGCAAGAGCTATCTGCGCAACCTGATGGACGGCGTCATGCCGCTCACCCATGACGGCTGGATGATCCTCACCCGCCGGCTCACCGCCTTCTTCCTCGGTCTCGCCGTGACCAATGAATTGGTCTGGCGGCTGATGTCGGAGCAAGCCTGGGTGAACTTCAAGACCTTCGGACTGACGGCGGCGATCTTCGTGTTCTTCATGACGCAAGGCAAGCTGTTCCAGGAGCATCATTCCGGCGAGGAGTGACACCGACCGGCGCCCCGAAATTTCCGCGAAATTTCATGCCAGCGTCCGGGATTCGCCCGATTTCCCCGCCAGACTTCAGAAATGAACAGATTTCGCCTCATTTCCCTGAAAGTCTGGTTGCTGCTGCGCGACATCCCGCCGTTCCGTATGGAGCGACTCCTGATGTCGGCCGTGTTTCTGGCCGGCTGGACCGTGCTGTCGCTTGTCGGCGTGGAGGCGAAAACGGCCTTCGTCCTGTCCTTCGTTCTGGCGCAGATGGCACAGATATGGATTGGCCTTCCCCGCGCCGCCCGTGATGAATGGCGGCGGCACGGAACCAGCAGCGGCACCCAGGACGTGAGCGTCCTAATTTTCCTGATATTCGCGGTTCAGGTTCTGTGGGCAGAACCCTGGCTGAGCCAACGCCTGCTTTCCGCGGCCTGCGCCATCTGGTTCGTCACGATGGTCATGGGTGTGCGCGGCAATCAATGGGTGCTCGACAGCTTTGCCGCCGTCAGCGAGCCGACGGATGTGACCATGATTGCGCGCAAGCACTATCTGAAGCTGCGCGCATTGATGGCATTCCTTGTCCTCGTCGTGAACGAAATCCTGATGCTGATCGACGCGCCACTGGCCTCGCGCGTGGCTGTCCTGGCGCTCTTGCCCATGGCGATCCATGTGCTTTTCCAGGTGGCCCTGATCCTCACGACGCCGCTCGATGACGACCCGGCGCCGGGCGACTAACCCTTCCGCCCGAACAGCACCGCGTGGCTGTCCTTGCGCTCCTCGGGGGTCTTGCGCAGATCGGCATGCAGCGCGCGGCCGCGTTGCACCCCCTCCCGAGCGCCCACCGTCTCCAGCCAGCGGGCAAAGTGCGGCTTGTCCTCCAGGCTCTGCTGCTGCCCCTCCCAGAGCGAGGCCCAGGGCCAGATCGCCATGTCGGCGATCGAATAGAAATCCCCGGCGACGTATTCACGGCCCTCAAGCCGCCGGTCGAGCACGCCATAGAGCCGCGCCACCTCGCCGCGATAGCGGTCCTGCGCGTAGGGCAGCACCTGCGGCGGCTCCATTGCAGGCGCGTATTTCAGGAAATGATGCGCTTGCCCCGCCATCGGGCCGAGCCCGCCCATCTGCCACATCAGCCATTCTTCCACGGCGATCCGGTCGCGTTCGCTTGCGCCCATGAAGAGCCCGGTCTTGCGCGCCAGATATTGCAGGATCGCGCCGCTTTCAAACACCGAGACCGGCGCGCCGTCCGGCCCGTCGGGATCGACAATCGCCGGCATCCGGTTGTTCGGCGCGATCTTCAGGAAATCGGGCGCAAACTGTTCGCCCTTGCCGATATCGACCAGGCTGACCGCGTAAGGCAGCCCCATTTCCTCAAGCGCGATGGCGATTTTCCAGCCATTCGGCGTCGGCCAGTAATGAAACTCGATCGGTTGCGCCATGTCGTCTCTCCCTGCTCGGCAGGACTCATGATGGCGCATTCGATCCCATTGGCAAGGGCAGGGCCGGTTGCGCGGCGCGTTCGGGCAGGGCTTCGCGCAGCCGCAGCGCCTCGAGCGGCAGCATCGTGCGCTGGCGCATAAGGGCGGCATAGAACGGCATCGCGCCGTCGCGCAGATAGGGCGACCAATGGCAGAAGCGTCGTGGCACGGGCGCCAGCGGAAAGCCCAGCCGGGCCAGATGCTCGGTCATCCCGGGCCGGTCGAGCCGCAGCATCATCCGCCCCTGCGCCTCCTCGAGGCCCCATCCCATCGCCCGGTCGCCGCGCCGCTCCGGCGCCACCATGCGTTCAAAGATCAGGTCGGCCACCGCATTTTCGCGCGCGCTGACTGCGATCAGCTCGGCCGCGCGCCCCGCCGGGCTGTCCAGCGCCGCCTCGGCGGCAGCGCGAAATTCGGCGCCGTTCAGGGTGATGATCCGGCCCAGATCTCCGGGTTCCAGATGCTGCAAAGCCTGCAACACCACCCGCGCACCAAGGGAATGGGCAATAGCATGCACCTCGCGGTCGGGCGCGGCGCGGCGGATTTCGCGGATCGCCCGCGCCAATGCCGCTCCGGCGCCCGCGGCGCGAGCATAAGCGTTCCAGATCAGCCCCTTGGCGTCCCATCCGAAGGCCAGCCCCAGGCCGTTGCACCGGCGCTCGAAGCCCAATGCGCGGGGCCAGCTCAGTGCCGTGGGGCAGGGATTGTCGTTGAAAGAAAAGATATGCTCATGGGGGCAATCGCGCGCGGTGCCGGGGCGGAACTTGAAACCGTGCACCATCACGATCGCCGGCCCGTCGCCGCTCTGTGCTGCGCGCCTTATGGCTGGCAAGGCCGCGGCCGGGCTGCGGTGCAGCCTCAGGTCCGTCGCTTGCTGGTTCACCCTCAAAACGGGCATGGCCTGCTCCTACCACATCTTGTGTTCGCGATATTTCAGCACCCTACGGCACCACGATGAAGCCGTGGTTACCTAACCGTGACGGTGCCCTTCGGGTTCCATTCTGCCTTCTCCAAACACGCGATCAGCCTGCGCGCCGATCCGGACGGATTTATGCCGGTCCGGTGCCGGAGTTTGGGAAAAATCGTGCCCAGCGGCCTCCGGTTTGCCCAGCCGCCTGCAAATTCGTTGACGCAAAGCCATGCGCGCGTTATCAGCGCCCCAGTGGCGATTTGTTACCGGATTGCGGGCCACTTAGGGCGTGTTGCGTTTCAATCGCGGGCACACCCTGAAAAAATTCCGCTAAAAGGTCATCGGATGGGAGCCCCCGTCGCATGGCCGCGACCGGGGGTTTTTTGTTTGGGGCAGCGGCCCCGAAAGGAGCGACCGATGAGCGACGATTGGAACAAGCGCACCCATGCGGTGCATGGCGGCACGAGCAGGTCGCAATGGGGCGAGGTGAGCGAGGCGATCTTCCTCACCCAGGGCTTTGTCTATGAAACCGCGGAACAGGCCGAAGCACGGTTCATCGAGGCCGGGCCGGACGAGTTCATCTATGCCCGCTATGGCAACCCCACGGTGGCGATGTTCGAGCGCCGCATCGCCGCGCTGGAAGGCGTCGAGGATGCTTTCGCAACCGCCTCCGGCATGGCCGCGGTCAACGCCGCCTTGATGGCGCCCCTGAAGGCGGGCGATCATGTGGTCGCGGCGCGCGCGCTGTTCGGCTCCTGCCTCTATATCCTCGAAGAGATTCTGCCGCGTTTCGGGGTCGAGGTCACGCTGGTCGATGGCACCGATCTTGGCCAATGGCAGGCCGCTTTGCGTCCCGATACGGCGCTGGTGTTCTTCGAATCGGTGTCCAACCCGACGCTTGAAGTGATCGACATCGCCGCCGTCTCGGCGCTGGCCCATGGCGTCGGAGCCATCGTGGTGGTCGACAATGTCTTCGCCACGCCGGTGTTTTCGCGCGCCATCGCCCAGGGCGCCGATGTGGTGGTCTATTCCGCCACCAAGCATATCGACGGTCAGGGCCGCGCGCTCGGTGGCGTGGTGCTCGGCACGCGTGATTTCATCCGCAAGACCATCGAGCCCTACATGAAGCACACAGGCGGCGCGATGTCGCCGTTCACCGCCTGGATCATGCTCAAGGGGCTGGAGACGATGGATCTCAGGGTCAAGGCCCAGGCCGCCTCGGCGCTGGCCCTGGCCGACGCGCTTCAGGGCCATGCCAAGCTGGCCCGCGTGCTCTATCCCGGCCATCCCTCGCATGGCCAGCATGAACTGGTCAAAGCCCAGATGGGGCAGGGCGGAACGGTGATCTCGCTCGATCTCGCGGGCGGGCAGGCGGCGGCATTCCGCTTTCTCAACGCGCTCAAGATCGCGGTGATCTCGAACAACCTCGGCGATGCCAAATCCATCGTCACTCACCCGGCGACCACCACGCATCAGCGCCTGCCCGACGATCAGAAGGTGCTGCTCGGGATCACGCCGGGGCTGGTGCGCTTCTCGGTCGGGATCGAGGATACGGCTGACCTGATCGCCGATGTGTTGCAGGCGCTGGACGCGGCCTGAGCCCGATCAGGCCGGCGCGCCCGATCTAACAAACCGGGCAATCTCGCCGGCCAGATCGTCGTCATGTCCGAGCCAGATATGGCCGCCGGTGGGATAGATCACCAGCCTCGCGCCAGGCATACGCGCGGCAATCTCGCGTGCGGTTGCGGCGGTTCCGAAGCGATCGTCCTCGGCCGACAGGATCAGCGTCGGCACGGAGATGGCGGAAAAGTCGAGATCGCTGGGCTGGCCCGAAAACTTGCCGTCATTCATCATGCCGCGGGCGCGCGGCGCGATCGGCATCAGCTCGTTCAGGATCAGGTGCGCGCGCTCGCGCTCCTGCGCGCTCACCTTGTCGAGCAGCGCGGGATCGGTGGCCAGAAGCGTGCCGATCATCCGTTCGGGCGCCAGCGCCATCAGACTCCAGAACCAGGCGTCCGAGGTCAGAACCCTGCCGACCAGAAATTGTTGCATGACGGTGAATTCGACCGGATCGCGCCCGCTCAGATTGGCCGCCGGTACCATCAGAACCAGATGCGAGCATCGCTCGGGATGGCGCAGCGCGAACTGCGCCGCCGTCAGCGCCCCCGCCGAGCCACCGGCGACAGCGATGCGCGCGATGCCGAGCCGATCCAGCAGGTCGGCCAGCGCATCGGCCTGGTTCGCCGGCGAGGGATCGCTCGGAAAGGCGCTGCGCAGATAGCCGAACCGCGACGGCGCGATGATCTCGAACCCGCGTTCGATCAGCCCCTGACCGAATCGAAGCCCTTGATCGAAGCCGCCGCCGGTGCCATGCACCATCATCATCATCAGCGGCGTGCCGGCCCCGGCGCGGGCATATTCGATCAACCCGGCCCCGGTTTCGGCCAGCAGGCTGCGCTGCGCCACCCGCCTTTGCGCGGCTTTCAATGTCGCGCGAAAGGAGCCGGTGGCGAAACCTGCCCCAGCAAGGGCGAAACCCGCAAGCGCGCCCAGAACCACCCGGCGTGAAACCATGCCAAGACCCTCCGATCTGGCCCCGATCCATAGCGATACCAGGATCGCGGCGCCTTGATGCAGAGCAAGACCGCCGCAAAGGCGGGCTCGGTAGCCACCGCCCGCCGTCATCGAGCAGCGAAATCGGGGCTTGATCTCAAGTTAACTTGAGCAATTACGATCTGGGAAGAATCAGCAACCGACCCAGGAGGCCGCAATGTTCCGTCACCCGCTCAATCCCCGCCCGCTGCCCTCTCGGCGCAGCACAAACGCGCAACATAGCGACGAGCTTCTCGCACTCTGCCTCGCCGTGCAGCTCGACGCCCTGGCCCAGGGCCGCCCGGCGCCCGATTGCGGCTGCGTCAGCACCGGCGACAGCGCAACGGAGGGCGCTTGATGAACACGCTCACAGGCACCGATCCGCGCCGCCTCTGTCTCGCGGCAGGCGCGCTCTATCTGCTCATCATCGTGCTCGGCATGACCTCCGAACTGGCCCTGCGCGGCCCGCTTTTCACCCCCGGCGATCCGGCCCGAACGGCTGCCGCCATCGCGGCACATGCGACCCAGTTTCGCCTCGCCTTGGCCGCCGATCTCACCATGGCGCTGGCCGATGTGGCCCTGGCCGTGCTGCTATTGGCGCTGTTCTGGCCGCTGCACCCCTTGATGGCGGCGCTGGCCACCGCGTTCCGCCTGATCCAGGCCGCAACCATCTCCGCCAACCTGCTCAACCAGCAATCCGCGCTGCTGCTGCTCTCCGGCGCGCTTGAGGCCGATGCGGCCCAGCCGCTGGTCCAGCACGCCATGATCCTGCATGCCTATGGCTACGACCTCGGACTCGCTTTCTTCGCGGTGAATTCCGTCCTTGTCGGGTTGCTGCTGATCCGCGCGCCCGATTTCCCCGGCTGGCTCGGCTATGGCCTGATCGGTTCGGGCGCGGTCTATGGCATCGGCTCCGGCCTGCGCCTGATCGCCCCGGATCTCGCCGCCGGGTTTGCTCCGGCCTATGCCTTTCCGCTGCTGGCCGAAACCGCACTGGCGCTCTGGCTGCTCGGCCTCGGTCTGCGCCGTGCCCGCCACGGGTCTCAGCCCGCGCGCCCG
>CBDUGF010000128.1:0-10284 GCA_965366835.1 uncultured Rhodobacterales bacterium | reverse complement strand
GCCCAGCTCAATCTCGGCCAGGCGGTGATCGACACGTTTGACGAAGCCATCGCCGTTTTTTCGGCGACAGGCATCCTGACATCGACCAACCGGACCTATCGCCAGCTGTGGAAATCCGACCCAGACAGCAGCTTTGCCGAGATTTCGCTGCGCGATGCGCTGCGCCATTGGCAGAGCATGGCGCGGCCGAATCCGTTCTGGGCGCGGCTGCGCGGCTACATGGCCGATCACAACGACCGCACCGAATGGTTCGCCGATGCCACCATGCGGGATGGCGGCATGCTGGAATGCCGGGTGACGCCGCTCACCGGCGGCGCGACGCTGGTCGGTTTCCGGCTGCGCCCGGTGTTGGAGCCGAAACGTCAGATCGCCGGAGAAGACAGCGAAAACGGCTGAGGCCGCGAAAGCCGCTTGCAGGGGGCGGCAGGGCGGGTAATCTCGCGCCATGCCGGTTTGCCGTTTCCAGATTTCCCTGACTTCGCCCGATGAAACCGCCGCTCTGGCGCGGCGGATCGGCGCTGTCTTGCAGCCCGGCGATGTGCTGTTGCTGTCCGGCGGGATCGGCGCCGGAAAGACCCATTTCGCCCGCGCGCTGATCCAGTCGCTTCAGGACGAGCCCGAAGATGTGCCCTCGCCCACCTTCACGCTGGTGCAGGTCTATGACACAAGCGCCGGCGAGCTCTGGCACAGCGATCTCTATCGGCTGAGCCACCCCGACGAAGTGATCGAACTGGGCCTGGAGGAGGCGTTCGACACCGCGATCTGCCTTGTCGAATGGCCCGACCGGCTGGGCGACCTCGCGCCGCAAGACGCACTGCATCTCGGCTTTGCGATGACCGAACAGCCCGGCCAGCGCCTGCTCGATCTGCATTGGGCGGCGGGCCGATGGGGCACCCGGCTGAAAGGGCTTGCCGATGTCTGAGCGCACCACCCTCGCCACCGCCTTTCTGGCCCTGCACGGCTGGAGCGATGCCGCGCGCGCGTCGCTGGCTGGCGATGCCTCCAACCGGAGCTATCAACGGTTGCGCCATCCCGGCCTCGGCGCCGCCGTGCTGATGGATGCGCCGCCGGAAAAGGGCGAGGACGTGCGGCCCTTCGTCGCGGTGGCCGAACATCTCTTGAGCCTCGGCCTGTCGCCGCCGCGAATCCTGGCGCGCGACGAAGCCAATGGCTTTCTCCTGCTCGAAGACCTCGGAGATGCGCTTTTCGCCCGGGTGGCAGAGACCAGCCCCGCGCTGGAATTGCCGCTCTACGAAGCCGCCACCGATGTGCTGATGCAACTGCACCGCGCCGCCCCGCCCGAGCGGCTCCTGCCCTATGACTCCGAAATCATGACCAACATGGCCGCGCTGGCGTTTGACTGGTATCTCGGCCATGGCGCCGCCCCCGATCCTCAGGCCCGGCTGCGCTTCATCGCCGCGTTCCGGCTCTTGCTGGCGCAGCATCCCGCCGCGCCTCCGGTGCTGATCCAGCGCGACTACCACGCCGAGAACCTGCTCTGGCTGCCCGAACGCGAGGGCGCCGCCCGCGTCGGTCTGCTCGATTTTCAGGACGCGATGGCGGGCCATGCCGCCTATGATCTCGTCTCGCTGCTACAAGACGCGCGCCGCGATGTACCGCCCGCGATCGAGGCCGCGATGTTCGCGCGCTATCTCGACGGATCCGGCAAGGATAGAGACGCATTCGACGCCGCCTATCACCTGCTCGGCGCGCAACGCAATCTGCGCATCATCGGGGTGTTCGCCCGGCTCTGCCTGCGCGACGGCAAGGCGCATTATGTCGATCTCATCCCCCGGGTCTGGGGGCTGCTGCAGCGCGATCTCGATCATCCGGCGCTGGCGCCCGTTGCCGGCATGCTGCGCGACGCGCTGCCCGCGCCGGATGCCCCCCTTCTCAACCGATTGAAAGAAAAATGCGGCCAGATCCCGACGCCATAATGCTGTTCGCCGCCGGGTTCGGCACGCGGATGGGCGCGCTGACCGCGGAGCAGCCAAAGCCGATGATCCCGGTGGCGGGTCGTCCGCTGATCGACCATGCGCTGGCGCTGGTGGATGAGATGGGCGTGCCGCGCGTGGTGGTCAATCTGCATCACAAGCCCGATCCGCTGATCGACCATCTCGAAGGCCGCGGCATCGCGTTTTCACTGGAACAGCCGGACATCCTCGACACCGGCGGCGGCTTGCGCCAGGCGCTGCCGATGCTGGGCGACGGGCCGGTATTCACTCTCAACACCGATGCGGTCTGGCGCGGGCCAAATCCGCTGTCGCTGCTCGCCGAAGCGTGGGATCCCGCGCGGATGGACGCGCTTCTGATCTGTGTGCCGCCAGCGAATGCAATCGGCCACAAGGGCGCGGGCGACTTCCTGATTACGCCGGACGGGCAGATCACCCGCGGCCCCGGCCATGTCTATGGCGGGGTGCAGATCCTGAAGACCGACAGGCTCGCCGCGATCGAAGACAAGGCGTTTTCACTCAATCTGCTGTGGAACCGGATGGCCGAAGACGGGCGCCTCTTCGGCCTCGATTACCCAGGCAAGTGGTGCGATGTCGGCCATCCCGAGGGCATCGCTTTGGCCGAGGCGCTGCTGGAGGATGGCCATGTTTGAACCGAGCGCCAAGCCGCGCGTCTTTGCCCTGGCGCCGGGCGTCGATTTCCCCCGCGCTCTGGTTTCCGGGCTGATGGCGCGCCTTGCCGGGCAGCCACCCGAAGCGCTGGCGCGGGTCGAGCTGATCGTCAACACCCGGCGCATGGCGCGGCGGATCGAGGCGCTGTTCGATGATGGCCCGGCGCTGCTGCTGCCGCGTATCCGGCTGGTGACCGATCTCGGCGACGAGGCCGCGCTCGACGCGATACCGCCCGCGGTTTCACCGCTGCGGCGTCGGCTTGAGCTGGTGCAGCTGGTTTCGGGTTTTCTCGATGCCGCGCCCGATTTCGCGCCGCGCTCGGCACTCTATGATCTGGCCGACAGCCTGGCCGGGCTGATCGCTGAAATGCAGGGCGAAGGGGTAAGCCCGGCGGAGATCGCCGCGCTCGATATCGAGGATCAGTCGGGCCATTGGGCCCGCACCCAGGCGTTCCTGTCGATCGTGCAGAGCTATTTCGAGCGCGCCCACGCCGCCCCTGACAAGGACGCGCGCCAGCGGCTGATCGTCGAACAACGCGCCGCGCGCTGGGCCGAGGCACCGCCCGACCATCCGATCATCGTCGCCGGGTCGACCGGTTCGCGCGGAGCGACCCAGCTGCTGATGCAGGCGGTGGCGCGGCTGCCGCGGGGCGCGCTGGTGCTGCCCGGTTTCGATTTCGACATGCCCGAGGCACTTTGGCCGACGCTCGACGATCCGCTGATCGCCGAGGATCACCCGCAATTCCGCTTTCATGCCCTGATGCGGGCGCTCGACCTGCGGCTTGGCGATATCGCGCGCTGGAGCGAGGCCGCACCGCCCAATCCGGCCCGCAATGCACTGGTGTCGCTGGCGCTGCGCCCGGCGCCGATCACCGATCAGTGGATGCAGGACGGGCCCAGGCTCACCGCACTCGACAGTGCCACGCGGGACATGACCCTGCTGGAAGCGCCGACCCAGCGCGAGGAGGCGCTGGCGGTTGCGCTGTGTTTGCGCCAGGCGGCGGAGCGGGGCGAGGTGGCGGCGCTGATCACGCCCGACCGCAATCTGACCCGGCAGGTGGCGGCGGCGCTGGATCGCTGGAACATCCTGCCCGATGACAGCGCCGGCCAGCCGCTGCCGCTGTCGCCCATCGGCCGCCTGATGCGCCATCTCGCCGGGCTGTTCGAAGCGCCGCTGACGGCGGAAAGCCTGCTGACGCTGCTGAAACATCCGCTCACCCATAGTGCCGCCGAACGGGGCGAACATCTGCGCCTGACGCGCGAGCTTGAACTCCATCTGCGCGCCAAGGGGCCGCCTTATCCCGACGCCGACGCCCTGCGCGAATGGGCCGCGACACGCAGCGCGGGCGAGGCCGATCGCTGGACCGATTGGCTGATCGAAGCGTTTTGCGGCCGCGACGCGCCGGGAGCGGCCCCGTTCGAGGCGCGGCTCAGCGCCCATCTCGATCTGCTTCACCTTGCCATGCGCGGCGCCGATCCCGAGGCCGTGCCGCACCCGTGGGACCATGCCGACGGCCACGAAGCGCACAAGATCGCCCAGGAGCTGCGCGCGGCGGCCGACGCGGGCGGCGAGATGAGCGCGTTTGACTACGGCAATCTCTTCGGCGCGGTTCTGGCCGGGGCCGAGGTGCGCGAGGTCGAAACACCGCATCCCGACATCCTGATCTGGGGCACGCTCGAGGCGCGGGTGCAGGGCACCGATCTGCTGATCCTAGCCGGGCTCAACGAAGGCATTTGGCCCGAGCCGCCGTCGCCCGATCCCTGGCTCAACCGCAAAATGCGCCATGATGCCGGGCTGCTTCTGCCCGAGCGGCGCATCGGCCTTTCGGCGCATGACTTCCAGCAGGCGATCGCCGCGCCCCGGGTGATGCTGACCCGATCGGTGAAATCCGACGAGGCCGAGACCGTGCCGTCGCGCTGGCTCAACCGGCTGGTCAATCTCCTGGGCGGTTTGCCCGAACAGGGCGGCGTGCGCGCGCTCGACGGCATGAAGGACCGCGGCGCGCATTGGCTGGCGCTGGCCCGCGCGCTGGAAGCGGCAACGCCGGTCCGCCCGGCGCAACGCCCGGCGCCGCGCCCACCGCTTGCGGCACGCCCGCGCAAATTGTCGGTGACCCAGATCAAGCGGCTGATTCGCGATCCTTATGCGATCTATGCCCGCCATGTCCTGCGCCTGCGCCCGCTCGATCCGCTGATGCGCGCACCCGATGCGCTGATCCGGGGGATCGTCCTGCACGAGGTGATGGAGCAATTCATCCGCGCGGTGGCGGAGAGGCCCGAGGCGCTGACCCGCGAGTGCCTGCTCGACATCTCCCGCAAGGTGCTCGAAGCCGAGGTGCCGTGGCCCGCCGCCCGGCTGATGTGGCTGGCGCGGATCGAACGCGTGGCCGACAGCTTCCTTGCCGATGAAGCGCGGCGCCAAAAGACCGGCGAGCCGCTGGATTATGAGGTCCACGGCAAGGGCGAGATCGAACCGCTGGGATTCACCCTCACCTGCAAGGCCGACCGGATCGATCGGGGCGCGGACGGGCTGTTGATCTATGACTACAAGACCGGCAAGCCGCCGACGCCCAAGGAACAGGCCCATTTCGACAAACAGCTATTGTTAGAGACTGTTATTGCCGAAAAGGGCGGATTTGCCGGGGTGGCCGCCGGGCCCGTTGCCGGCGCCTTCTACATCGGGCTGGGCGCCGGGGCCGGGCAGGTCGCCGCGCCGATCGAGAGCGAGCCCGCGGCAAAGGTCTGGGCCGAATTCGAGGCGCTGATCGGGCGCTATCTCTCGCAGGATCAGGGCTTTCTCTCGCGCCGCGCCGTGTTCAGGGCCGATGAGCCGGGCGACTACGATCATCTCGCCCGGTTCGGCGAATGGGACATCTCCGATGCTCCCGAAATCGAGGTGCTGACATGAGCCCGCCAGACGAGGCCACCCGCGCCCAGATCGACGCGGCCGAGCCCGATCAATCGACATGGCTTTCGGCCAATGCCGGATCGGGCAAGACCCGGGTGCTGACCGACCGGGTGGCGCGGCTGCTGCTTCAGGGCGTCGATCCACAGCACATCCTCTGCCTGACCTATACCAAGGCGGCGGCGTCGGAGATGCAGAACCGGCTGTTCCGGCGGCTCGGTGAATGGGCGATGCTGGCCGATGACGGGCTGCGCAGGGAATTGGCCGAGCTGGGACATTCCGGCGCTGCTTCGGGCGAAAAGCTGGCCCAAGCCCGACGCCTGTTTGCCGCGGCGATCGAAACGCCTGGCGGTTTGAAGATCCAGACGATTCACGCCTTTTGCGCCTCGATCCTTCGGCGCTTTCCGCTGGAAGCCGGGGTTTCGCCGCGATTTGACGAGATGGACGAGCGCACCGCCGCCTTGCTGCGACAGGACGTGATCGAACATATGGCCGAGGGCGAAAACGTTGCTCTCGTCGCCGGTGTCGCGCGCTATCTTGGCGGCGATGACGGGCTCGACAAGCTGACCCGAGAGATCTGCGGCCATGCCGAAGAGCTGCGTGTCGGCTTGTCGGATGACGAAATCCTCGCGCGGTTCGATTTGCCCGAAGGGTTTGACGAGGACGCGCTGGGCTCCGCGGTGTTTACCGGCGCTGAAGCGGACATCTTTGACGCTCTGCTGCCGCTGTTGCGCGCCGGATCGCCCAATGATGTGAAGGCCGCCGACAAGCTGGCTCAACTGCACGTATTCGACCTCGCGGCGCTGCCCTTGCTGGAATCGGTATTGCTGACCGGGTCTGGCGCCAAGGAGCCGTTTTCCGCCAAGTCAGGGACCTTTCCGACCAAGCCAACCCGGGAAAAAGCGCCCGGCCTGATGGTCGAACTCGGCGATCTGATGCAGCGGGTCGAAGCGGCCCGCAACCGCCGCCTGTCTTTGGCATCGGCGCACCAGACCCAGGCGCTGCACCGCTTTGCGCGCGCCTTCCTCAGCCGCTATGAAGCGGAGAAGCAGTTGCGCGGCTGGCTCGATTTCGACGACCTGATCAACCGGACGCGTATCCTCCTGAACACGCCCGCGGTGGCGGCCTGGGTGCTCTATCGGCTCGATGGCGGGATCGACCATATCCTTGTCGACGAGGCCCAGGATACCTCGCCGGCGCAATGGAACGTGATCGAACGGTTGGCGCAGGAATTCACCAGCGGCGAGGGCGCGCGCGCCGAAACGCTGCGCACCATCTTCGTGGTCGGCGACAAGAAGCAGTCGATCTATTCCTTCCAGGGCGCCGATCCGCGTGAGTTCGACCGTATGCGCGCCGAGTTCGCCGCCCGTCTCGGCGCCACCAACCGACCGCTGCAATCGCGGATGCTGGAATATTCGTTCCGCTCGTCGCACGCGGTGCTGTCGCTGGTCGATCAGACCTTTGAAAACCGCGAGAGCGCCGGATTTGTCGCCGAGCAGCGCCATCGCGCCTTTTTCGAGGCGATGCCGGGGCGTGTCGATCTCTGGCCCGTGGTCGAGAAGGCCGAAGCGCCCGAGGACAGGGATTGGCACGATTCGGTCGATTTGCTGGGGCCGGATGATCCGGTGTCGATTCTGGCGCGGCGGATCGCGTCCGAGATCCACAGGATGATCGGTTCAGAGCATATTCCGGTGCAACAGAGCCGCAATGATGGCTTCTCGAAGCGCGCGATTCATGCCGGGGACTTTCTCATTCTGGTGCAGCGCCGGTCGCCGCTGTTCCATGCGATCATCCGCGAGTGCAAGGCCCGCGGCCTGCCCATTGCCGGCGCCGATCGGCTGCGGATCGGCGGCGAACTGGCGGTGCGCGACATCGCGGCGCTGCTGCGCTTCCTCGCCACGCCCGAGGAAGATCTGTCGCTGGCGACGGTGCTGAAATCGCCACTGTTCGGCTGGTCCGAGCAGCAGCTTTTCACGCTTGCGCATGGTCGCAAGGGCTATCTCTGGGAGGCGTTGCGCGCGGCGGCGGCGGATCATCCGCAAACCCTGTTCATGCTCGACGATCTGCGTCGACAGACCGACTTCCTGCGGCCCTATGACCTGATCGAGCGGATTCTCACGCGCCATGACGGGCGGCGCAGATTGCTGGCGCGGCTGGGGCAGGAGGCCGAAGACGGGATCGACGCGCTATTGGCGCAGGCGCTGGCCTATGAGCGCGGCACCGTGCCGTCGCTCACCGGCTTTCTGGTCTGGCTCGACACCGGCGAGGTCGAGATCAAGCGCCAGATGGAGGCGGCGGGGCGTCAGATCCGGGTGATGACGGTGCATGGCGCCAAGGGGCTGGAGGCGCCGATCGTGATCCTGCCCGATAGCGGGCAACGTCGCCTTGAAGTGCGCGATCAGCTGGTCACCGGCGAGACGGTATTCTGGAAACCCAAGGCCGATGAGATGCCGCCACTGCTCAAGTCGATCCTGGCCCGGCGGCTGGAGCGCGAGCGCGAGGAGCGCGACCGGCTGCTCTATGTTGCCATGACGCGGGCGGAAAAATGGCTGATCGTTGCTGCGGCGGGCGAACCCGACAAGGATGAGGAGAGCTGGTATGTGAAAATCCGCGCCGCGATGCAAGCGATGGGCGCACAGACTGAGGGCCACCCCGGCGGCCCCGGGCTGCGGCTCGAACACGGCGATTGGACGGCATTAGAGACTGTTTCAGAGAAATCCGCTAAGACGGTTGCCGCCGATCTTCCGGGCTGGGCCATGTCGCGGGCGCCCATTGCTGCGCCGCGGCCCAGAGCGCTTTCGCCATCCGGCCTTGGCGGCGCCAAGGCGCTGCCGGGCGAGGCCGGGTTGGATGAAGACGCGGCGCTGAGACGCGGACGCCAGATCCACCGCCTGCTTGAATTCCTGCCCGACCATGGGCGCGGGCAATGGCCCGAAGTTGCGGCAAGACTGCTGGGCAGCGGCGAGGATGCCGCCTCCGCTGAGGAGACCGCCGCTCTGCTCGCGGAGGCTCAGGCGGTCCTGACCAAACCCGATCTCGCAACGCTGTTTGCCGACAGCGCTCTGGCCGAGGCGCCGATCTCTGCCGCGTTGCCCGAACTCGGCGGGCGGCGCATTCATGGCGTGATCGACCGGCTGATCATTGCGGGCGACAGCATCCTGGCGGTCGATTTCAAGACCAACGCCGTGGTTCCGCCAAGCCCCGAGGCCTGCCCAGACGGGTTGCTGCGGCAGATGGGCGCCTATCAATCCGCGCTTGCGCAGGTCTTTCCCGGCAAGACAATTCACACCGCGCTGCTCTGGACCGCAACGGCCACGCTCATGCATCTGCCACACGATCTGGTGATGGCGTGCCTCTGCGACACCCAGATGCTTGACGCTCCCCTGCCCGGCACCTAGGTTCGCGGCAATGCTCGCAAACCCCTTTTCCAGGAGAATGACATGGCCACTGTTGCTGTCACCGACGATACCTTCGACGCCGAAGTAAAGAATTCCGATATCCCCGTGGTGGTGGATTTCTGGGCCGAATGGTGCGGCCCCTGCAAGATGATCGGCCCGGTGCTCGAAGAGCTGTCCGACGAGATGAACGGCAAGGTCAAGATCGTGAAGATCAATGTCGATGAAAACCCGAATTCACCGGCCCAGCTCGGTGTGCGCGGCATTCCGGCGCTGTTCATCTTCAAGGACGGTCAGGTGGTCGCCAATACCGCCGGCGCCCGGCCCAAGGCGCAGATGCAGAGCTGGATCGAAGAGTCGATCTGATCTGCCCAGAAATTCAAGCTTTAGAGCCCCGCCCCACACGGCGGGGTTTTTTCATGTTCAGACCGGCCAGCCGAAACCGCGCAGGCGCGCCGCGATCTTTTCTTCCGCCTCGGGGCGGCCTGCATTCACCGCCATGATCTGCAGGAACCAGTAGAGATAGGCGTCAAACTCCGGGCGCATCTGCGGCGCGGCGCGAATTGCCGCTTCGGGCGCGCTCTCCCAGACCTTGGCGGCGATGTGGTGAAAATCGACCCGCCCGTAGAGCACCAGCGGCTTGCCCCAGAAATACCCTGCGAAACCTGCCGACGAATTCTGCGTAACCACATAATCGCAGCCCGGCAGCAGCGCTTCGATGCCGCCGGTCGCGATGCTGAGCCGCGGATGGGCGGCCTGCATCGCATCCAGCGCCGCCAGATCCTTGTCTGCGTAGCTTTCTTTCGGGTGCAGCGTGGCGATCACCGGGCGGTGCGGATCGAAGCGCAACACATCCTCGACCATCTCCAGCGGCGTGCAGGATTGAAACGACCGGCGCTTCAGAAGCTTGCCCTGGAGCGGCACATAGACATGGCCCTCGGCCCGCGCCTGCCAGCCATCGAACCACTTGCGCCGCCAGCGCTCGACAAAGCGAATGGCCTCCTTGCCGGACACGTCGCTGTCTTTGAATTCCGCCCGCGCGACATCGAAATCGCGGCGCCGGTCGGTCTGTTCGATCGACCAGAACGGATAGTAATAGGCGCGCCTGAGCGTCACCGCGCGGGCATGCGGCGCCGGGTCCATGTGCAGCACCGCCCATTCCTGTGACGGGTCAGAGCTCGCCCGTTCGGCCGCGCTATTGCCGGAATAGCGGATCTCCATCCCGGCGGCGCGGCCCACGCTGGCGATCTTTTCAAGGAAGTTGTGCCGCCCGGCCTCGGCGCTCCGTTTCAGGCCGGGTTCGAGATAGAAATGCATCACGCGCGGTGTGTTCATGCCGGCAAGCTAGGCCGCACGCTGCG
>CBDUGF010000127.1:0-10629 GCA_965366835.1 uncultured Rhodobacterales bacterium | reverse complement strand
AGGAGGTTTCCATGACCAAGACAGCCCTCATCCTCGGCGCATCCGGCAAGGCCGGCATGCATGCCGCCCGCGCTCTCGAATCCGCCGGCTGGGCCATCCGCCGCTACAACCGCAAGACCGACAACATGGTTCAGGCCGCGCAAGGCGCAGATATCATCGTCAACGGTCTCAACCCGCCCAATTATCACAACTGGGCCGAGATCATTCCCGCCATCACCGCGCAGGTGATCGCCGCCGCCAAGGCATCGGGCGCGACCGTGTTCATCCCCGGCAATGTCTATCATTTCGGCGCCGAGGGTGGTGAATGGTCCGAAAAGACGCCGCCCGACCCCTGTTCCCGCAAGGGTCGGATCCGCCTCGACATGGAGCGCGCCTATCGCGACAGCGGCGTGCAGACCATCGTCCTGCGTGCAGGCAACATGATCGACCCCGAGCACAACAAGGACATTTTCAGCGTTTTCGTACTCTCCGCCATCAAGCGCGGCAAGATCACCGTGCCGGGCGATCCCGACACGATCCAAGCCTACGCCTACATGCCCGATTGGGGCCGCGCGGTGCAGATGCTGGCCGACAAGCGCGACCAGCTTGGAGCGTTCGAGGATATCCCCTTCCCCGGTCATGCCTTCACACTGACCGAGTTGAAGGCCACGCTGGAGCATGAGCTGCACCGCCCGCTCAGGACGTCACGCTTCCCGTGGTGGGCCATGCGTCTGGCCTCTCCGGTCTGGGAACTGGCGCGCGAACTCGTAGAAATGCGCTATCTCTGGGATACGCCGCATACCCTGTCGCCCACCCGCTTCAATGCGCTTCTGCCCGATTTCGTGCCGACGCCGATGCGCGAGGCGATGCTGGCGACGCTACCAGTCGACATCCACCCAGACAAGCCGATGGCGACTGGCCTTGCGCATCAGTTCAGCGTCTGACGTTTCGGGCGCGGGCCAGACAACGCCCGCGTCCAGCACCTTCAGATCGGCCGACGGCAGCACGTAATCCACCCGCAGATTGCCTGGGCCGCCGCCGTCCGCGCTGCCCGGCCAATCGGCGGTATCCAGCGCGGGATCGCCCTTTTGGCCCGGATCCGCCGCCGCTTTTCCCCCCTCGCTCGCGGGGCGCGCATCCTGCACCCGCTTGTCCCCGAGCAATCCGCGTATCGCCGCCTTGAGCCCGTCGCCATCCACCGGATCGAGATTGGCATCACCGATCACCGCGAACGCGCCTTCCGGCCCGGGCTGCGCCAGCCTGCCATCGAGCAGATGCCGCCACAGCATGATCTCATCATGGTTGCGCTTGCCGTTGCGGTCCTCGGGGCCGTCAAACACCGGCGGCGTGGCGTGAAACGCCATCAGGGTCAAATCCCGGCCATTCGCCTTCACCGGCACAATCCAATGCCCGACCGATGAGAGCCGCTGCACCTGCATCGCCGCTGCCGACGGGAAAAGCTTGCCTTTGACCTTCGGCAAAAGCGCCCAATCCTGCTCGGCCCAGACCAACCCGCTCAGATCGCGCACATCGCCGATGGGATAGCGTGACAGCACCGCCATGCCGCCATCGCCGGCATAGCGCCCCCATCCGTGTGAATCTCCGGGATCGCCGCGCCGGCCATCGCCATCGAGATCGAGATCGAGATCGGTTGCCCAGCCGCTGTTGGGCCGCGCCGCGAAACGATGCGGCATCTCGTGCCCGCGCTGGGCTATCAGCCCAGCCAGGGCCGCAAGCGTCAGCCCGTCATGGTCGTAATCAATGCCATTGAGCAGCAGAACATCGGGCGCAGCCCGCGCGATCACCTCGGCAACCGCCTCGGCCTGTTCATCGCCCTTCAGGATATCGCGCAGCAACAGCCCCGGCGCTTTGCGCGACAGTTCCGCATTGAAAGTGGCGATGCGCAGGGTCTCGGCCATGGCCATGCCATTGCCCAGCCCAGCCCACAGGGATGCCAGAAGGGCCGCAACCCGGATCAGACGACTTGCAATTCCTCGCCCTCGGCTTTCGCCTCGGCATAGGTCCGCAGCCGCTTTTCCGCGATCAGATCGGCCACGCGGCTCATCGCGATGCCCCGCATGATCATACTTGCCGGCAAAAAGGCCCATGCACTTATCGTCCAGATCATTGTCTGCGGATTTTCCAACGTGATCGGATCAATCAGATCCGCCGCCGCCTTCACAACCGCCGGGATCAAGAATGGCAGCAATATCCCTAACACAATGTTAAGACCGGCATCGCGCTTGAGCCGCGCCAGCACATCGCCGCCCGCCGTCGGGTCGAACAGGGGCAGGTTGATCCATACGTTGAAGGCGCCCTTGCGGGTCGGCCAGCCAAACAGCCGCACCATGCTGACAAAGACGAACAGGGTGAGCAGCGACACCATATAGGAGATTCCGGCGGCCGTGCGCACCGACGACAAGACTTCGGGGGCGCTGTCGGGCGGCATCATCAGCACCACCAGCCGCACCGGCGAATACGGGAAATCGATCGCCGTGCCCAGAAGCATGCCCAGCTTGGTCGCCAGGGTCGACAGGTTGCTCGGGTCGGTCTTGCCCGCCATGATCAGCGACAGCGTCGACACAGTTGCGAAAAGCGCGATGAAACGCAGCCGGTTGAACGGCGGCGCAAAGCGGAATTCGACGATTGAAGGATATTGGCTGAAATACTCGGTCAATGTCAGCAGAAACGCCAGGATCGCGATCAGAACCACAATCTGGGTCGTGTCCGAGCTGACATCGGGCAACATCAGAGAGGGCATTGCAATCAGCAAAGCCATCAGAGCTGCGCGCACCAGGGCGCTTGTCAGTCGGGATACCACTGCCCCATTCCCTTCAAACTGGCCAGAACCGGTGCGATGCCGGTCCCTTGTTCCAACTTGATGCCGCGAGGTGTCGCGGCCTGCCTCAATCTTGCCCAATTTTTGCCTTCTTTCGTTTTCCGGCTCAAGTCACGGTTAACAAGACTTCAGGTATTGGGCCTTTTCAGGGAGGAAGTGGTGCGCGATTGCATCAATTTCAGCGCGAAAAAAAGGCGTGAACCCAAGCATCTACAAGATGTAGTGGATGTGTTGCGTAAGCTCTCTATCGGGCCAGCCGAATGACGCGGCCTGGCGTCACCATTGATTAACCATTGGAAACAAAAAGACCGCCCAGCATGTGGGCGGCCCAGACGAATTCATCTATTGCGGGTTCAGACCCAGGGGCGCTCCTGCGCAGCCTTCGCCTCGAAAGCGTCGATCGACGCGGCCTTTTCCATGGTCAGCCCGATATCGTCGAGCCCTTCCAGCAGGCAGTGCTTCTTGAACGCATCGACTTCGAAACGGAACACCTCGCCGTCCGAGCTGGTCACGGTCTGCGCTTCCAGATCCACGTCCATCCGCGCATTGGCGCCCTTCTCGGCATCGGCCATCAACACATCGACCGCCTCTTGCGGCAGCACGATGGGCAGGATGCCGTTCTTGAAGCAGTTGTTGTAGAAGATGTCGGCAAACGAGGTCGAGATCACTGCCTTGATGCCGAAATCGGCCAGCGCCCAGGGCGCATGTTCGCGGCTCGAGCCGCAGCCGAAATTGTCGCCCGCCACCAGGATTTGCGCCTCGCGATAGGCCGGCTTGTTGAGCACGAAATCGGCGATCTCGTTGCCGTTGCGGTCATAACGCATCTCGTCAAACAGGTTCACCCCCAACCCCGAGCGCTTGATGGTTTTCAAGAACACCTTGGGGATGATCATGTCGGTGTCGATATTCACCAGCGGCATCGGCGCCGCGATCCCGGTGAGTTTTTCGAATTTTTCCATTTTCTTCCTCAGTCCTTTGTCCTTGCGCCACGCCAATTCGACAGGCGCGTATGTCATCCGTCATGCGGCATCATCTGCCACGGGTCTCTTGATCAGCGCGAAGACCTCAAGATAGGGGCCCATCACGCCTTGCCTCTCATCGACGTCATTGAAAACCTGGACGTCGAATTCAGGGGCCCACCCGGCCAGCAGCCCGGCCAGATCGGCACCAAATTTGTATGTGACGAGTGCGCCACCGCTGGCCGCTGGATTCCCGTGGTATTCAGGCTCGGCGAAATGCTCGATGCCATCATCGGTGTAGAGCGCACGGCGTTCCGTTTTTTCAAGATGCGGTTCCACCGGCGTGGTAAAGATCGCCATGCCCCCCGGCTTCAGCGTGCGGGCCATTTCCCGGGTGCAACGATCGGCATTGTTGACGTGTTCCAAAACATCCAGATGAACATGCAGGTCCAGGCTTTCATCCGCGAAGGTCATCTTCTCCAAGTTTTCGTTCCGAAAACCGTTGTGTTCCAAGCCCAGCGGTTCTCCTGGATAAAAGTTGGTCGCGATATAGCCGGCGCAGTTTTCCTTCAGATGAATAGAGAAACCGCGCGGCGCCGGTGAAGATTCGTGAACGGCCATGGCGCGCCAACCCGGCGCCAGCTTCGCCAAAACCTTGGCCAGCGCACGCTCTCGCGGTACCGATCGGCAATGCGCGCAATGCAAGGCCCCGCGATAATTGCGCTTGTATGCGGTGAACGTCGTGTCGCGTTCGCAGGCCGGGCAATAGCCTTTTGCCTGATAGACAGGTGTGCGCTGCGGCGCGGCTGGACTCCGCGCCATTGCAAGTTTCCCGCCCCGTCCGGCCGCGCGGCGCGCGATATCGAGAAGCCTGTTCAGCACGTTGCCGCCAGCGGTCTGAAACACGCTGCCCGCGCTGTGCCGGCAATCGGTGCAAACCACGCCGCAGCCCCGTCAACAATCGCCAGATTTTCGGACCTTTTCACAACCACAGTTGCAAACCTTTCGCCTACATCATCTCGCGCACATCGGTCAGATGCCCGGTCACGGCCGCCGCCGCCGCCATCGCCGGGCTCACCAGATGGGTGCGGCCCTTGTAGCCCTGGCGCCCCTCGAAGTTGCGGTTCGAGGTCGAGGCACAGCGTTCGCCCTCGCTCAGCTGGTCGGGGTTCATCGCCAGGCACATGGAACAGCCCGCCAGCCGCCATTCGAATCCGGCCTCGATAAAGATATCCGCCAGCCCCTCTTCCTCGGCCTGCGCGCGCACAAGGCCGGAGCCGGGCACAACCATCGCCCGCAGGCCCGGTTTGATCTTCTTGCCCTTCAGGATCGCCGCCGCCGCGCGCAGATCCTCGATCCGCCCGTTGGTGCACGAACCGATGAACACCGTGTCGATCTCGATATCGGTCAGCTTCTGGCCTGGCGTCAGCCCCATGTATTCGAGCGCGCGTCGCGCCGCTTCGACCTTGCCACCCTTGAAATCCTCCGGCGCCGGCACGCTGGCGGTGATCGGCAGCACATCCTCGGGTGAGGTGCCCCAGGTTACCACCGGCTCGATCTCTTCGCCCTTGAGCGTGATCACCTTGTCGAAATGGGCGCCTTCATCGGTATAAAGCGTCTTCCACCAGTTCAGCGCGGCTTCCCATTGCGCGCCCTTCGGCGCGTGTGGGCGGCCCTTCACATACTCGAAGGTGGTCTCGTCCGGTGCGATTAGCCCGGCGCGCGCGCCGCCCTCGATCGCCATGTTGCAGACGGTCATCCGGCCTTCCATCGACAGATCGCGGATCGCCTCGCCGCAATACTCGATGACATAGCCGGTCCCGCCCGCCGTGCCGGTCTTGCCAATCACGGCCAGGGTTATGTCCTTGGCGGTGACACCGGGTTTGAGCTTGCCGGTGATCTCCACCTTCATGTTCTTGCCCTTGCGCTGGATCAGAGTCTGCGTCGCCAGCACATGTTCCACCTCCGAGGTGCCGATGCCATGCGCCAGCGCACCGAAGGCGCCATGGGTCGCGGTATGGCTGTCGCCGCAGACAACCGTCATCCCCGGCAGGGTCCAGCCCTGTTCCGGCCCGACGATATGCACGATCCCCTGGCGCACATCATCGACCGGATAGTAGTGAATGCCGAAATCCTTGGCGTTCTTGTCGAGCGCCTCGACCTGGATGCGGCTTTCCTCGTTCTCGATGCCCTTGGCCCGGTCCAGCGTCGTCGGCACGTTGTGGTCCGGCACGGCAATGGTCTTGTCCGGTGCGCGCACATCGCGGCCGGTCATGCGCAGCCCTTCAAAGGCCTGCGGGCTGGTCACTTCATGCACCAGGTGGCGGTCGATGTAGAGCAGGCAGGTTCCGTCCTCGGCCTCGTGGGCCAGGTGGGCATCCCAGATTTTGTCATAGAGCGTCTTGGGGGACATTGGTCCTCTCCCGTTCATTTTCGTGAAGTTCTGGCGTATTCGGGTGGGGGTCTTGGGCAGGTTGCGGCTTATAGACGTGCCAGAACCGAACGCGCGTCGCCATGGAAGCGTTCCCTCAGCCGCGCGCGGTCGTCCATATCGAAAACCCGTGTCATGGCGCCTCTCCTACACAACGCCGAAGATTCCCACAAGCCGGGTGTTCTGCGCGCCAGGCCAGCCTCATGCCGGCGCGCAGCCGGTTTCGCGCATCCCCGCAGGGTTTCCCTCTGCTGCACCCGCTTTGGCGCGCGCTATCCTCCTTGCCGACAGGTCCAGGCGGCGAAAATGCCCGCGCCACGCCGCGCACGCCGCACAATCGCAATGGCAATCGGCGCGCTTTCGGCGGCCAAGCCCCTTGCCCGTGCGCCCTTGTCCGTGCCACGCTGGCAGCAACACAGGCGCATCCATGACAGAACACACTTCAGCAACGACCCTAGCGCCCGCACCGGGTGCACCAGCCGCCTCCGCAGCGCAGGAGGCGCAGGATATTGCCTTTTCGCTGGCCGACCGGGCCCAGGTCTTCCTCACCGGCCTGCTGCGGCCGTGGAATGCCTATCAGGTGGGGATCGCCATCGCGCTGTTCCTGCTGGCCTGGGGGATCGCGCTGCTGTTGGCGCCCCGATTCCGCGAATGGATGCGCACCCGGGAAAACTGGCCCAAATGGCGGCTCCGCTTCCTGCTGATGCTCGAAAAGCGGCTGCGGCTGGTCTTCTTCGTCTGCCTGATCTGGCCCACGGTCTGGGTAATGCGCGAAGTCACATGGCCCTCGCGCTCCTTCCTGCTCGGCGGCATCGCCAAACTGGCCATCGCCTGGCTGCTCATCACGCTGATCTCGCGCCTGATCACCAACGGGTTCCTGCGCGCCATGGTGCGCTATGTCGGCTGGACCTGGGCCACGCTGATGATCCTCGGCCTCACCGAAGATGCCCGCACCTTGCTCGACAGTGTCGCGGTCGACCTTGGCAATCTGCACCTGTCGCTCTGGCTGGTGTTGCAGGCGGTGGTCACGCTCGGCCTGCTCTTCTTCGTCGCCCGCTTCCTGTCGCGCACCACAACCGCGGGGCTGAAACGCAACGAGGATATCAGCCCCTCGATGCAGGTGCTTGCGGTCAAATTCCTTCAGGTCGCGCTCTATGGCATCGCCGGCTACATCGGGCTCAAGGTGATCGGCGTCGACCTTACCGGGCTTGCGTTCCTGTCCGGCGCCATCGGTCTCGGCCTCGGCTTCGGCTTGCAGAAGGTGGTGTCGAACCTGGTCTCGGGGGTGATCATCCTGCTCGACAAGTCGATCAAGCCCGGCGACGTGATCAGCCTGGGCGACACCTTCGGCTGGATCGACACACTCAGCGCGCGCTACACCTCCGTCGTCACCCGCGACGGCAAGGAATTCCTGATCCCCAACGAAGACCTGATCACCGGGCAGGTTGTCAACTGGTCCCATACCAATGATTTTGTCCGTCTCGATATCAGCTTCGGCACGTCCTACAGCGACGATCCGCACAAGGTCCGCGCGCTGGCCATCGAAACCGCCCAGGGCGTGACCCGGGTGTTGTCTTCGAAACCGCCGGTTTGCCATATCGTCGGCTTCGGTGACAGCTCGGTGGATTACACGCTGCGCTTCTGGATTCGCGATCCGTCGCAGGGCCTCACCAATATCCGCGGCAATGTCTTTCTCGCCCTGTGGGATGCCTTCCACGAAAACGGTATCTCGATTCCCTTCCCGCAACGCGAAGTCCGGATGCTGGACGACGCCCCGAAAGACGCCGCTGCGAAAGCTTCCGACTGACATTACAGGGCCAGGCGCTCCGGGGCGCCCCGTTTGCCAGGCGATCTCATGCTAGTGGTGCGGCGATATTCTGCGGCGCGGCGGCAACGGGCCGCCCGTTGCTTGATCCGGTCATTGAGAATTCACATATCCGGTGCTACGTTTCAGACATGCCCGGCACCGGGGCGCTTTTCCGGTGCGTAACCAAAGGAGGACATCGTCCTGTCAACGCATGTTGATGCGGCTCCGGCCGCGACCAGAGGGGGCTCCGTTCCAGGTGCGCCCACCGATGTGACCAGCGAAGAACTGCTTGAGCGCATCCTTGCATCTCTCACCGACGACAAAGCCGAGGATATCGTGCAGATCGACCTGCGCGGCAAATCCTCTATCGGCGATTACATGGTGGTCTGCTCCGGGCGCTCCTCGCGTCAGGTCACGTCGATTGCCGAAAAGCTCGCCGACCGGCTGAAATCCGAACTCGGGCGGCTGTCGAAGATCGAAGGCAAGGACGCGGGCGACTGGGTGCTGATCGACACCGGCGATATCATCGTCCACGTCTTTCGCCCCGAAGTGCGCGAATTCTACCAGCTCGAGAAGATGTGGCTGCCCACCGCGGCGGCCGCCCCTGTCACGCGCTAGATGCGGGTCACGATCTGCGCCGTTGGCCGGCTCCGAAAGGGGCCGGAGAAAGACCTGATCGACGATTACACGACGCGCTTCGACCGCACCGGGCGCGCACTGGGCCTCGGCCCGCTCAGCCTCACCGAAGTGGATGATCGCAAGGGCGGCGGCAAAGCCGGAGAAGCCGCCTTGCTCGAGCGCGCCCTGCCGAATGGCGCCCGCCTGATCGCTCTCGATGAGCGCGGCAGCTTGATGGGGTCACCCGAATTCGCTACCGCGCTGGCCCGCTTTCGCGATGACGGCTGCAGCGATCTGGCGTTCCTGATCGGCGGTGCCGATGGCCTCGCGCCCGAATTGCGCGCCCGTGCCGATCTTTCGCTCAGTTTCGGGCCGATGGTCTGGCCGCACATGCTGGCCCGGGTGATGCTCGCCGAACAGCTCTACCGCGCCGCCTCGATCCTCGCCGGCGCGCCCTATCACCGCGCCTGATCCGACGGGGCGCCTGACGGCGCACAGGTTGGATTGCGTTCGGGCCACGCAGGCCTTGGGGGCGCTGCCCCCAAACCCCCGGAGTATTTCCGGAAAGATGAAGGGCAAGAGAGCGGCAATCCGCCGGTTGCCCCCCGGCCCGACAAGGCTTAAATGCAGGCCCAAGCAGCAAGGCAGGCAAGACGCATGACGAAACCGGTGGTTCTTTGCATTCTCGATGGCTGGGGCCACCGCGAAGCGAAAGAAGCGAATGCGCCCGCGCTCGCCAATACCCCGGCCTTCGATCGCCTGATGTCGACCTGCCCGCATAATTTCCTCGTCACCCACGGGCCCGATGTCGGCCTGCCCTCCGGCCAGATGGGCAATTCAGAGGTCGGTCACACCAATATCGGCGCCGGCCGGGTGGTGGCGATGGATCTCGGCCAGATCGACCTGGCGATCGAGGACGGAACGTTCTTTGAAACCCCTGCGCTGGCCGACTTCATCTCCCGCCTGAAACAGACCGGCGGCACCGCGCATCTGATGGGGCTGGTCTCGGACGGCAGCGTGCATGGCTCGCTCGCCCATATGATCGCCTCGATCACGGCACTCACGGATGCCGGCATTCCGGTCGCCATCCACGCCATCACCGATGGCCGCGACGTGGCCCCGAAATCCGCCCTTGGCTATGTCGCCACGCTGCAGGAGGCGCTGCCCGACACCGCCCGCATCGCGACCCTCACCGGGCGCTATTTCGCGATGGACCGTGACAACCGCTGGTCGCGCGTCGCAGAAGCTTACCAGGCCGTGATGAACGGCAAGGGGCAGCACCACGCCAGCTCGGCACAACACGCCATTTCCAATGCCTATAACCGCTCGGAAAACGATGAATTCATCGCCGCCACCGTGCTGGGCAGCTATGCAGGCGTGCAGGATGGCGACGGTGTCTGGTGCCTGAATTTCCGCGCCGACCGGGCCCGCGAGATTCTCGCCGCCATCGGCGATCCCGATTTCGACGCTTTCGAGACCGGCAAGCGCGCGAAGCTCGCCGCGCTGATGGGCATGGTCGAGTATTCCGACCGGCACAATGTATACATGACCACGATGTTCCCCTCGCGCAGCATCGCCAACACCCTGGGCGAATGGGTCGCCAAACAGGGCTTGCGCCAGTTCCGCCTCGCCGAGACCGAGAAATACCCGCATGTCACCTTCTTCCTGAACGGCGGCAAGGAAACCCCCGAACCCGGTGAAACCCGCTACATGGCGCCCTCGCCCGGGGTGGCGACCTATGACTTGCAGCCCGAAATGTCGGCAGCCGAGGTGACCGCGAACTTCATCCGCGCCATCGAGGAAGGCTATGACCTGATCGTCACCAACTATGCCAATCCCGACATGGTCGGCCATACCGGCGATCTTGCCGCCGCCATCAAGGCTTGTGAAGCGGTCGATGCCGGGTTGGGGCAGGTCATGGCAGCGCTTGAGAAAGCCGGGGGCGCGATGATCGTCACCGCCGATCACGGCAATTGCGAAACCATGGTCGATCCCG
>CBDUGF010000126.1:0-10833 GCA_965366835.1 uncultured Rhodobacterales bacterium | reverse complement strand
GAAGAAGCGGCCAAGGCAGCGGAAGAAGAGGCGGCGAAGGCCGCTGAAGAAGCCGCCATGAAGGCCGAGGAAGAGGCCAAGGCGGCAGAAGAGGCTGCCATGAAGGCCGAAGAAGAAGCCAAGGCGGCGGAAGAAGCCGCCAAGGCGGCGGAAGAGGAAGCCCGCAAGGCTGCCGAGGAAGCCGCGATGAAGGCCGAGGAAGAGGCCAAGGCGGCGGAAGAAGCGGCCGCCAAAGTCGCTGAAGAGGCCGCAGCCGCGGCACAGGCGGCGCCTGCTGAGCTTGGCGAGATGCTGACACCCGAGGGCTTCGACCTCGACGGCGTGATCAAGGCGATCGACGAGTCCTCGATGGGTGCGTTGCAGAAAACCACGCTCAAGGCGGCGGTTCAGCAGGCCAAGGACAACCCCGATGCGTTGAAAGCCGTGCTCGACCAGCTGCGCGAAGCGTTGGGCCTCTGAGCCGGACATAGAGAACACGAAAAACGAAGGCCCCCTGCCGGAGAGGCGGGGGGCCTTTTTTTCTTGCAACGGCCGGCGCCGAGATGAACCCCGGCTTTGCGCGGCGGTGTCATGATGCCGGGGATGCGGCTCAGTCGAGAAAGGCCTTTTCGACCACGTATTGTTTCGGGTCGGAATTGGCGCCTTCTTCGAGGCCGTATTCCTCCAGCATCGCCTTGAGCTCGAGATTGAACGCGAGGTTGCCGCAGATCATCGCGCGATCGTTCTCGGGGCTGATCGGTTCGACGCCCAGATCCTTGTAGACATCGCCCGACCGCAGCAGATCGGTGATCCGGCCCATCTTGGGGCTCTCTTCGCGGGTGGTGGTCGGGTAATACTTGATCTTTTTCCAGAAGCCCTGGCCGATCACCTCGTTGAGCAGTTCGTCATGCTCGAGCGCGGCGATCAATTCGGCGCCATAGGTCAGCTCGCCGGTCTCGCGGCAGGTATGGGTGATGATGATCTCGTCGTAATCCTCGTAGGTCTGCGGCTCGCGCAGGAGCGAGGCGAAGGGGGCGAAGCCGGTGCCTGTGGCAAAGAACCAGAGCCGCTTGCCGGGCAGCAGCGCATCATGCACCAGCGTGCCGACCGGCTTGGGCCGCAGGATGATCTGGTCGCCGGGCTTGATATGCTGCAGCCTGGAGGTGAGCGGGCCGTCGGGCACCTTGATCGAGTAGAATTCGAGCTCTTCGTCCCAGGAGGGCGAAGCGATCGAATAGGCGCGCAGCAGCGGCTTTTGCTTGCCGGTATCGGGATCGGGATCGCCCATCAGCCCGATCATCACGAATTCGCCGGAGCGGAACCGCAGGGTGGCCGGGCGGGTGCAGCGGAAGGAAAACAACCGGTCGGTATAGTGTTTCACTTCTGTGACCGTCTGGGCATCGGGCAGGGCGGGTTTTCTTGCTGCGGGTGTGGTCTTGGTCTCGGTCACTGGGCTTTGCTCGTTCATATTGTTCGCAGGCAAACGATTTGCCCCTCCATATCATGTTGCGGCACGTTTTGAAGGTGTATTTGCTCTGCGTCTTTGATCTGGCGCAAATGTGAAATGTCGATTTGGGTGAGCGCGCCGCTATCCTGACCTGGCGGCGGGATCAGACCGCAGGCGCGCGCAGCCGGGCCTGATGATCGTTCGAGTGCCAGTCGGCGCGGGCGCGCCAGGCGCTTTCGGGCTGGCGGGCGGCGAGATCGGCGGGGATTTCGACCTCGTCGAACCCGGCGCGCCGGGCCATGGCATACTGATCGGCGATCAGCGGGCCGAAAGCGCGCAGGCGACCCGTAAAGCCCGTCAGCCGCAGCTGGCGTGCGGTGGTGAAGCCGCGCCCGTCGGCGAAGCTGGAAAACCGCACCCGGATCAGGCCGATCGAGCCCAGACGCGGAGCGAGTTCGGCGAGGTCGTTTGCCGGATCGAGATCGAGCCCGGCACCATGTTCACCGGCGATTTCGCGCGGATTTTCGGTGAAGCCATGCGGCCATGTTTCGGCGATGAAGCCGGTATCGTCGATCAGAACTGTGCTCATGAAGCGATCCTTTCAGCGCGGCCATTGGCGAAATGGATGCCGCATTCCTGTTTTTCCGAGCCGCGCCAGCGCCCGGCGCGGGAGTCTTCACCGGCGCGCACCGGTGTGGTGCAGGGGGCGCAGCCGATCGAGGCGTAGCCGCGCTCGATCAGAGGGTGACGCGGCAGCGCGTGTTTGTCAAAATATGCCGAGATGCGGGCGGGCGACCAGCCGGCCAGCGGGTTGAGCTTGAGCTTGGCCGTGGCAGCATCGGTTTCCAACAGGTCGAGGACGGTGCGGGCGGCGGACTGAAACCGCTTGCGCCCGGTGATCCAGCCGTCGAAACCGTGCAGGGCCCGTTCCAGCGGGGCGGTCTTGCGCAGGACGCAGCAGGCGTCGGGGTCGTGACGGTGCAGGCTATTGTCGGGGTCGGTGCGGGCGGTGTCGGCGCGCAGGACGCGGATGTCGGCGAGGCCGAGATCGGCGGCGAGATCGCGCTGGTAGGCCAGCGTTTCGGGGAACAGGAGCGCGGTGTCGAGAAAGAGCACCGGCGTGGTCTTGTCGATCTGCGCGATCATGTGCAAAAGCACCGCCGCCTCGGCGCCGAAGGAGGAGACCAGGGCGATTTTTCCCAGCGCGCCGGACAGGGCATATTCGAGCAGCGCTTCGGTGGGCTGGGTCTCGAAATAGGCGTTCAACACCGCAACGCTGCGCGGGTGAAGAATGCGGGAACCTCCCCTCTCGGCGGCAATGCCGCCTGACGGGCAATGGGCGGGAGTATTTCGGGAAAGATGAAGCATGGGACTGTTCACGCGGCCTTCTGGGAGTCGGGGTAGAGTGCGGATTTGAACGGGGCGGCGCCGAGGCGCTGGTAGGTGGTAAGGAAGCTCTCGTCTTCATCCTTGCGCAGGGCGAGATAGGCGGTGATCAGCCGTTCGATGGCGGGCACGACCTCCTCGGCGGAAAAGCCGGGGCCGGTGCGCTCGCCGATGGCCAGGGCATCGCCATCGGTGCCGCCGAGGGTGAGCTGGAAGGTTTCCACGCCGCCGCGGTCGAGTCCGAGGATGCCGATATGGCCGAGATGGTGATGGCCGCAGGCATTGATGCAGCCCGAGATCTTGATCCGCATTTTCCCGATGGCGTCGTCGAAGCCGGTGTCGCGCAGCATGGTGGAAAGCTCCTGCGCCAGCGGGATCGAGCGGGCGGTGGCGAGCGCGCAGTAATCCAGGCCGGGGCAGGCGACGATATCGGAGGCACGCCCGATATTGGCGGTGGCGAGACCGGCGGCCAGCAGGTCGCGATAAAGCGCGGGCAGATCGGCCAGCGCCACATGCGGCAGGATCACGTTCTGTTCCGGCGAGATGCGCAGCACGGCGTGCGAATAGGTTTCGGCGAGGTCGGCAAGCGTGCGCATCTCGGCGCTGGTGGCATCGCCGGGGATGCCGCCATGGGGTTTGAGCGAAATGCTGACGATGGCGTGGGTGTCGCGTTTGTGGGGCGCGACATTGGTGTCGGTGAAGCTGCGAAAGCCGGGATTGTCGGCGCGCGCGGCATGATAGGGCGCGGGATCGCGCGGCGCCAGCGGGGGCAGGGCGAAACGCTGCTGCAATTCGGCCAGCAGGGCCTGGTCGGCGCCCTTGAAGCTGGGCAGGCGGCGGGCGAATTCATCCTCGACCAGCGCGCGGATATTCTCCAGCCCATGCTCGTGCACGGCGATCTTGATGCGGGCCTTGTATTTGTTGTCGCGCCGCCCGAGCAGGTTGTAGGTGGCCAGGACGCTTTCGATATAGGGCAGCAGGTGGCCCGGGGCGAGGAACGGGTGCAGGGTCTGACCCACCATCGGGGTGCGGCCAAGGCCGCCTCCGATCAGGATTTCATAGCCAATGAGGCCGTCTTCGCGCCGGATACGGATGGCGAGATCATGGGCTTTCAAGACCGCACGGTCCTGATCGGCGCCGGAGACGGCGATCTTGAACTTGCGACCGAGGAACTGGAACTCGGGGTGATCGGTGGACCAGATTCGCACCAGCTCGGCCAGCGGACGGGGATCGGCGATTTCATCCGCCGCGGCGCCGGCGAAGGGATCGGCGGTGACGTTGCGGATGGTGTTGCCGGAGGTCTGGATCGCGTGCAGGCCGACCTCGGCGAGGCGATCGAGCATGTCGGGGATGTCGGTCAGGCGGGGCCAGTTGAACTGGATGTTCTGGCGGGTGGTGAAATGGCCATAGCCACGATCCCAGCGCTCGCCCAGCTCGGCCAGAACCCGCATCTGCGCCGAGGAGAGCGTGCCATAGGGGATGGCGACGCGCAGCATGTAGGCGTGCAGTTGCAGGTAGACGCCGTTCATCAGGCGCAGCGGTTTGAACTCGTCCTCGGTGAGCTGGCCGGAGAGGCGGCGGGCGACCTGGGCGCGGAACTGGGCGCTGCGCTCGGCGAGATAGGGATCGTGCTGCATCGGATGTGCCTCGGGGGTGGGAGGTTATTCGGCGGCGATGGCGGCAGGGAACTGCGCAGCGGCGCCAAAGGCGATCGAAGGACCGGCGGCGCGCAGGGCTTCGCGGCGGGTGAGCGGGACCGGGCCATTGTCGGTGATCTCGACCGAGGCGAGATGGGCATCGACCACCAGCCGCGACTGCCGTTCGGCAACCGAAAGGCGGAATTCGGCATGATCGGTATCGTCGATGAATTCGGCATGGGTGATCTCGACGCTCCATTCATCGCAGCCGGTGAGATAGACCACATCGCCGCTTTCAAGCGCATTGGCGGTGACGACCTGGGAAATCGGATGGGCTGACATGGGCGGGCTCCTTCGCAGAATGGGTTTGCTCTTGGGATGAATATAGGAAATAATTCCACGATAGCGCCAGATAGGCGGTGAGATAAGAACACTCGTTCCGGTTTCTGCTTGAGGTGCCGGAATTGTTCGCAAACAGGGGAGTTTGGCGGGATGACGGTTCGGCTCGATGATCTGGACAGGAAAATCCTCTCGGAGTTGCAGCGCGATGCGGCGCAATCTCTCGACGATATCGCCCGCGAAGTGGGCTCTTCCAAGACGCCGGTGTGGAACCGGATTCGCAAGATGCGCGAGGCCGGGGTGATCCGCCAGCAGACGGTCTTGCTCGATGCCGAGGCGTTGGGATTCGAGGCTTGTTTCTTCGTGCTGATCCGCACCAGCGAGCATGAGGCGGATTGGCAGGCGCGGTTTCTCAAGGCGCTGAAGGATCGCCCCGAGGTGCAGGAAGCGCATCGCCTGGCCGGGGATATCGACTATATCCTGAAAGTGCGGGTGAAGAACGCACGGGCTTATGACGCCTTCTACCAGGCGCTGATTTCCGAGGTGAAGGTGCATAACGTGACCGCGCTTTTGTCGATGGAGGAGATCAAGGCGGGGGTGGCGCTGCCATTGTGAGCGGGGCGCGAATTTTCTGCGAAAATTCGGCGGGCGGTTGGCGGCTGCGAAGCGCGGTGCATCAGCGCCGTCTGGCGCCGCGCAGGTTGATGTCAGCCAGGGGCGGTAGCGCCCGGGATTCCGGGTGGGAGTGCGCGTTTCGAGCGCAAGTTCGCGTTTCATCTTTGGCTCGAAACGTTTTAAATGCCTGCGATGGACATTGGGCTAATCCGACGCGCCGGGCTGAGCCTCGGCTTTGTTCTGCTGGTGGCAGCGATGACCGCCGGGGTCTATCGCTATGGGCTGGGCCAGGCGCTGGATCAGCTGGCACAGCGCGGCCGGGCCGATCTGGCGCTGGCGGCGGACCGTGTCACCGGGCATCTGCAACGCTATCAGGACTTGGCGGTTCTGCTGGCCGATCATCCGGCGCTGGGGAGTGGCGACCGGGCGGCGGTCGAGGCGCTGTTTCTGGAAGCGGCCGACAAGACCTCGGCGCTGAACATCCTGCATGTCGACCGGTCCGGGCAGGTGATGGCGGCGGCGCAGCCCGGGACAGACGGTGCGCGCGGCGCCCATGTGGCGCGGGCAATGCAGGGGGCGCTGGGAACCGGCCACGCCGTGGTGCCTGACGGGCGGCGCGCCTATTTCTTTGCCGCGCCCGAATTCGGGCCCGACGGGCGGGTGCAGGGTGCGCTGGTGGTTGTCGTCGATCTGCAAAATGTCGAATGGGCCTGGCGCGGCAGCCGCCCGGTGGTGTTCTTCACCGACCGGCGCGGCGAGGTTTTCATTTCGAACCGGTCGGAAATCCTGTTCTGGCAGCGCGATAGCAACAACAGGGCCGATGGCCTGCATTCGCCGGGCGCGCCGGTGAGCGGGTTCGAAAGCCGCCTGGTGAGCGGCCATGAGATCTGGCGGGTCGATTGGGGCGCCTATATTCCGGCGCGCGCTCTGCATCTGACCAAGGATTTGCCGGTCATCGGGATGCGGGCCGAGGCGCTGGTGGGTATCGACCCTGCCAGGCGGCTGGCGGGATTGCAGGCGGCGGTGTTTGCCGCGCTTTGGCTGGCCTTCGGTGCGCTTCTGTTCCTGGCGATGGAGCGGCGGCGGGCGCTGACCGAGGTCAACCGGCTGCTGGAAGCGCGGGTCGAGGCGCGCACCGCCGAGCTGAAGAAGGCGCAAGCCGACCTGGTGCAGGCCGGCAAGCTGAATGCGCTGGGCCAGATGAGCGCCGGGATCAGCCATGAGCTCAATCAGCCGCTGATGGCGATCCGCCAGTTTGCCGAGAACGGCGCGGCGTTTCTCGACCGGGGCCAGCCGCAGATGGCGGGCGAGAACCTGAACCGGATTTCGGCGCTGGCGGCGCGGGCGGCGCGGATCATCAAGAACCTGCGGGCCTTTGCGCGCAATGAAAGCGAGCCGATGGGGCGGGTCGATCTGGCCCAGGTGATCGACAGCGCGGTGGAACTGACCGAGGCGCGGGTGCGCAAGGCCGGTGTCAAGCTCGACTGGCAGCGGCCCGCCAAGGCCATTCCTGCGCTGGGCGGCGAGGTACGGCTGGCGCAGGTGTTTGTGAACCTGATCAACAACGCGGTCGATGCAATGGCCGGGCAGACGGGCGAGAAGCGCATCACCATCGCGGTGCAGACCGGGCCGCGGCTGACCGTCACCGTGCGCGATACCGGGCCGGGCATCGCCGATCCCGAAAAGATTTTCGAACCGTTCTATTCGACCAAGGAAGTCGGCGGCGCGACCGAAGAAGGCATGGGACTGGGCCTGTCGATTTCCTATGGCCTGGTGCAGAGCTTCGGCGGCAATATCCGGGGCAGCAATGCCGCCGATGGCCGGGGCGCGACATTCACGGTCGAGCTTGACCATTGGCGCGAGGAGGCGGCGGCGGCATGATCCGGCGGGTGCTTTTTGTCGATGACGATGTGGCGGTGCGCACGGCGATGCATCAGACGCTGGAGCTGCACGGGCTCGAGCCGCTGGTGGCGGGGTCGTTTGTGGCGGCCAAGGATCATATCAAGCCCGGCTTCGCAGGGGTGATCGTGTCGGATATCCGCATGCCGGGACGCGATGGCTTCCATTTGCTCGAGCATGCGCAGGGCGTGGATGCGGAACTGCCGGTGATCCTGCTGACCGGCGAGGGCGACATTCCGATGGCGGTGCGGGCGATGGGGCAGGGCGCGTTCGATTTTCTCGAAAAGCCCTGTGCGCCCGCCGATCTGATCGCGGTGATCGAGCGCGCGCTGAAGACCCGCGGGCTGGTTCTGGAAAACCGGCGCCTGAAGGCGCAGCTGGAAGCCGGCGACCCGGCGGCGCGGATGATTTTCGGCACCTCCGCGCTGGCAAGAGAGCTGCGCGCCAAGGTGCGCAACGTTGCGGCGACAAAAGCCGAAGTGCTGGTCACCGGGCCGCCGGGCAGTGGGATTTCCAAGGTGGCCGAAGTGATTCACCTGATGTCGGAGCAGGCGCATGGGCCGTTTGTGAAGCGCCCGGCGGCCGGTGTGACGGTGGCTGAGATGGAGGCGCTGTGCGCCGAGGCGGCGGGCGGCGCGCTGTTTCTCGATGAGGTCGCGGCGATGCCCGAGGCGGCGCAATATGCCCTGCTGGAGCGGCTGGAACGGGGCGCCGGGGCGCGGGTGATCGCGGGAACGACGAGCGATCTGGCGGCGCGGGCGGCGCAGGGCATGTTCAGCGCCGAGCTGTTCTATCGCCTCGACGTGATGCGGGTGCGGGTTCCGGCGCTGAGCGAGCGGCCCGAGGATATCCCGGTTCTGTTTCGCCACTACGTCGCCCAGGCCGCCGAGCAGGCCGGGCTGACCCCGCCGGAAATCGCCCCCGACAGATTGGCCGAGCTGATGGCGCAGGACTGGCCAGGAAATGCGCGCGCCTTGATGAGCGCGGCGATGCGGCTGGTGCTGGGCGCGCCCGAGGACGTCGAAGCCGGGGCCGAACTGGGCCTTGCCGAGCAGATCGCGCGGGTGGAGCGATCGCTGCTGATCGTGGCGCTGGAGCGCGCCAACGGCAAGGCCAGCCGGGCGGCAGAGGCGCTGAAGCTGCCGCGCAAGACTTTTTACGACAAGCTGGCGCGCTATGGTATCCGGCCCGAGGACTACCGGCGCTGACTAAATTCGCAGCTTTGCCAGCCAACGTGCTGAAATTGAGACATATCTCTTTCGATTTTACACCTGTGCGACTGGCGGCTTGATGCAACTGGTCGGCCGGGGCCATGCTGGCACGACGAAACCGCGCAAGGGGCCTGCGCGCGAGAAGGATGGGCAAGACCATGACGTTGCGATGTGCAAAACCTCTGATCGCCATGATCTGCGCCGCCATCGGCGCCGCGCCTGCTGTTGCGGGGCCGGACCGGTTTTCGGTGCTTCTGGGATCGAAGCATGTCGGCGCGAGCGGGTTCAACGAGATCAACCCGGGCCTTTTCGCCACATGGGAACGCGGCCGCATCGGCTATTCCCTCGGAGCCTATCTGAACAGCTATGACCGCGGCTCGATCGCGGCGGCGGCGCATCTGGGGCTCTACGAGTGGCAAAACGGCGCGCTCAGCGCCTTCGCCGGGCTGGCCTGGTATCCCGGGGATGCGCATCGGTTTCGCACCCGGCTGGGCGGCGATATCGTGGGCATTGGCGGGTTGGAAATCCGCCATGGCCATGTTGTCATGCAATTCTTGCCGACAGATGCGGGCGGCGCTTCGGGCCTTGTGACCTTCGGGCTGACCTGGGAGGTCGGCAAGGCGCCATAGCCTGCGTCAGAGCGCGGCCGGCTTGCCCAACTGGGGGAAATCGCACGGGAACTGGAATCAGCGGACCCGCCTGCGCGGTTTTTCACACAGGCTTGCGGTGAAACCGTGCGGAAAACCGCACAAACCAGCTGACCGGCCTTCTTGAAGAGATTAGCTCAGTCGCGCAATCAATTGTAAACAAAACATAAAAAGCTGCGAGTTTGAATGCGCCATAACCGGGCTTTACCAAAGGTCACGGCGTCGTGATCATGGGGAGGTCTGCCCGATTTTCCGGGTGTCGAAATTGAACTCTTGGGAGGAAACCATATGAAATTCCTGACGACTGCTGCAACAGCACTGGCCCTGGCTGTCACCGCCGGCGCCGCAACGGCCAACGACTGCGACGACGGCGAGATCGTGGTCAAGTTCGCCCATGTGACCAACACCGACAAACACCCCAAGGGGATCGCCGCCTCGCTGCTGCAAAAGCGCGTCAACGAGGAAATGAACGGCAAGATGTGCATGGAGGTGTTCCCGAACTCGACGCTCTATGACGACGATCAGGTGCTTGAGGCGATGCTGCAGGGCGACGTCCAGATGGCGGCGCCGTCGCTGTCGAAATTCGAAGCCTTCACCAAGCAGTTCCAGATTTTCGACCTGCCCTTCATGTTCAAGAACGTTGAAGCGGTCGATGCGTTCCAGAAATCCGACGCCGGTGAGGCGATGAAGAGCTCGATGGAGCGTCGTGGCCTGATGGGCCTGGAATTCTGGCACAACGGCATGAAGCAAATCTCGGCCAACAAGCCGCTGATGCTGCCATCGGATGCCAAGGGCCTGAAATTCCGGGTACAGCCTTCGGATGTGCTGGTTGCGCAGATGAACGCGCTGGGCGCCTCGCCGCAACCGATGGCCTTTTCCGAGGTTTACGGCGCGCTGCAGACCGGCGTTGTCGACGGGCAGGAGAACACCTGGTCGAACATCTACGGCCAGAAATTCTTTGAGGTTCAGGACGGCGTGACCGAGACCAACCACGGCATCATCGACTACCTGGTGGTGTCCAGCGTCGACTGGCTGGACAGCCTGGACGCGGATACGCGCGACCAGCTGCTGAAAATCCTGGAAGAAGTCACCGTCGAGCGCAACGCGGCCGTGGCCCAGGTGGATGCCGACGCCCGTCAGGCCATTCTGGATGCCGGCGGCAAGATCGTCGAGCTTGGCCCGGAGCAGCGCGCTGCATGGGTCGAAGCGATGAAGCCCGTCTGGTCGCAGTTCGAAGCGGATGTGGGGGCCGAAAACATCGCGGCGGCGCAAGCAGTCAACGAGTCGATGTAAATCGCAATGCAAGCCGAAGATGGCCCGGGATGTCCCGGGCCATTTTTTCAACGGTCTGGGGGCATGGGAGGACTGACATGAGCGCACATCGCTATGAGCCGAAATCGGGGCTGGGCCGGTTTGTCAACGCATTCGAGGAGACCTCGCTGGCCGCCTTGCTGGGGGTCATGACCCTTGTCACCTTCGTAAACGTGGTGTTGCGGTATGTCTTCAATTCCAGCCTGATCTGGGGGCTTGAGGTCGTGCTGATCCTGTTTGCCTGGCTGGTTCTGTTCGGCATCACCTACGGCTTCAAGGTCACCTCGCATCTGGGCGTCGATGCCATCATCAACCTGCTGCCGCACCGGGGCAAGCGGGTGCTGGCGATATTGTCGGCCCTT
>CBDUGF010000125.1:0-10957 GCA_965366835.1 uncultured Rhodobacterales bacterium | reverse complement strand
GCCGAGATCGCGCAAAGATGCATCAAAGTCGAGCACGGTGCGGTCTTCGCTCACTGTGCCGGTGATCAGGGCGCGGCCTTGCGGCGTGACCAGTTCGACACGATCGGCGGTGACAACGCCGCCGGGGCCGCGCTTGAGCGTGCCGGTAAGCGCCGCGTTGCCACGCAGCAGCGGCTCGGCGATCTGCACCCCGAAGCCGAGGCTCTGTGCATTGGCGTCGAGCGCCGCCTCGAAGGCGCCGTTGCGCGGATCGAGCCAGCCCTCGACACTGGCCTGCGCCGCGCCTGACAGGCGCCGCCCGGCAAGCTCCGAATATGGCGCCAGCGTCTCGGCAGCGGCGTCGACCCGGCCGCTGATCCGGGCGATCTCGCCCTTGGCAAGCGTGACCACCACGCCTTCGGTGGTGGCGCGCGCGCTGCCCGGCCCGCTGGCTTGCAGGTCCACCGCCCAATCCGCACCGGTCTGGCGCAGCGTGCCCGCCAGCGTCGCCGCGCCGGAGAGTCCGCCCGAAATCCGCGCCGTATCGGTGATCCTGGCGTCGAGCGTCAGCGCGCTGCGCTCGCTCGACAAGGTGCCGGTGATCGACGCGCCGAGATGGTCGTTGGCAATGTCGAACCGCTCGATCGTGGTGCCGGCCTCGTTGCGCCGCACCTCGAGATCGAGGCGGCTTTCACCGTTGAGCAGCGGATCGATGCGCGGCTGGCCGATGCGCAGCTCGCTGCCGGTGCCCTTGGCGGTGGCGAAGAAGATGCCCGACAGCGGGAAGATCTCGCCCTCCGCCGCGAGCACCGCACCGCCCTCCACCGCCAGCCCGCTCAGCGCGGCAAAGCGCGACAGATCCTTGGCGGTGAGCGTGAGCTCGCCCTCGGCCGAGAGGTTGAGCTGATCGCTCAGCCCTTTCAGCGTGACCCGCCCGCTCAGCCCGTAATCCTCGCCGCTGACCACCAGATCGGAGAGCAACAGCGGCGCGCCCTCGGTCCAGGTGAATTGCATACCCCCGGTGAGCCGCGGGCCGATCGCCGCCGCCAGGGCCGGATCGCTGGGCGCAATGGCGAGTGCGGCATAGGTGGCATTGCCGCGCAGCTGGCCGATGGCGCTGCCATCGCCCTGTTGCAGGCTGCCCGAGCCGGTGAGGCGCAGCTGGGAAATCGAGACCTCGTCGCGTTCCAGCGCCTGCACCGCAACCTCGGCGCGCCAGCTATCGCCCACCGCGTGGTCATACTCGAGCTTGAGCCGCGCCCCCGCGATCCGTGTCTCGGCGCCAGGCAGCGGCAGCAGCACCGGTGCGCCGCTCTGATCGGCGATCTGCCCGGTCAGCGCAAACGCGGCCGGCCAGTAATCGGCGCCAAGCTCGAGCTTGCCCGCCAGCCGCAGCGCATCGGTGGTCAGCACCAGGTTGTCGAGATTGAGGCGGCCGTCCTCGTGGCGCGCGCCAGTGAGCTTGAGCCGGATATCGGGGCCGAAAAAGGCGCGGTACTCCGGCAGGAACAACGGCGCGATGTCGCCGCCCAGATCGGCACTGAAGGCGCGAAAATCCGGGCCGCCGTCCTCGGTCTCGGATGGCCCGCCTTTCAGCGTCACCTTGCCGGTCAGGCGCGGCGTCTCGTCGGTCGCCAGGGTGATATCGGCGGCGAAATCATCGAGCGGCCCGGCGCCCTTGATCGCAAGATCGACCGAGGGCGTGCCGGGCAGCCCGATCAGGTTGGCAGCGATGCCGTTTTCCGGCTCTGAAAGCTCGAGCGCGAGATCGAGAAACCGGGTCGCGTTGGCATAGGTGCCGGCGAGCGTCAGCGCGCCCTCGGTGCCGTCGATCCGCTTGATCGCCAGCGTCGCCTTTCCGGCCCCGCCGTCGAGTTCCGCCGACCCTTGCAGCGAGATCACCGCCGCGGCGCCGAACAGCGCCTCGCCGAGCGCGACCTTGCCGACCTTGAGCGTGCCGATCCTGACCGACACCGGCAGATCGGGCAGCGCAAAGCCCAACGCTTCGGGCGACGGCACATCGCCGCCGCCCAATTGCGGCGCGCGCGGCAGCTCGATTTCCTCGGCCGAAAGCTCGGTGATGTCGAGATTGCCGCGCAGCAGCGCCGAACGGTTCCAGTCGAGCGTGATCTTGCGCAGGGTGATCCAGACGCCGGTGTCGTCGGCGACTGTCAGCTCGTCGATGGTGGCGCGGCTGCTTAGCGCGCCCTCGAAACCGGTGATGCGCACCTGCCGCCCGGCTCCGGAGAGATTGTCCTCGAGAAACGCCTGGAGATAGCCGCGATCCTCCTCGGCGGTCTGGGCGATGGCACCCGCCGCCAGCGCCAGCGCGAAAAGCGCCGCGAGACAGAGCAGGAGCCGCTTCAAAACGCCTGTCCTATGCCGATATAGATCTGCACGCCATCGCCGGTCGAGCCGCTGATCGGCGCCGCCACATCGAGCCTGAGCGGCCCGATCCCGGTATCATAGCGCAGCCCCAGCCCGGCCCCGGCGTGCCAGTCGCCGCTGTCGGAAAAGCCGTTGGCGCCGATATACCCGGCATCGACGAAACCGACGACGCCGATCTTGTCGGTGACGCGCGCCCGCAATTCGCTCGAGGCACCGAAGAACGCCTTGCCGCCGGTGCGCTGGCCGCCGCCCAGATCGACGCCCAGCGATTGATAGGGCTGGCCGCGCACGGTGCCGCCGCCGCCTGAGTAGAACAGGAAATCGGGCGGCAGGTTGGCCAGGCTCGCGCCCATCACCGAACCGAGCTGCAGCCGCCCGGCGAGCACGAATTTCTGATCGTCATCGAGGCTGCGATAGGCCCGGCCATCGGCATGAAAGCGCAACCCGCCGCCGCCCCTGTCGAAATCTGCAAACGGGGTCGCGCGGGCCTTGAGATAGAAGCCTGACGTCGGGTTCAGCTTGTCATCGCGCTTGTCCCAGATGGCCTCGCTGGGCATGGTCACCAGGAAGAACTGGCGCTTGCCGAAGGCGTCGCTGGTCTCGGAATAGCGCAGGCCGAGGCCGAGCTCGACGGTGAGCGTGTCGGAAAAGGTCCGCAACACGCCGGCGCCGATGCTCGATTGCCACGAGCGATAGGTCGGCTCGTCCTCGTAAGAAACGTTGGCGAAAACGAAAGCGTCGATATCGCTGCGAAACGCCGCCGGAATGTCGAGCCGCGCGTCGATGCCATAGTCTATGCCGCCGCTTTGCCCGGCGATCCCGGCCACCTCGCCCTCGATGCGAAACCGCTCGGCGCCGCCGAACAGGTTGCGATGCAGCCAGAACCCCGACAGCGTCAGCCCTTCGAGCGAGGCGATCTCGGCGCCGAAGCCGAAGCGGCGCGGCTTCTCGTCGACCAGCTCCAGCTCGATATCCATGCGGTCGCCCGGGCCGAGCGTTTCGGCCTCCGACAGGGCGACCGACGAAAACGCGCCGGTGCGGCGCAGGCGCTTGGCGGCGGCGTCTTTCTCGTCGGGCGAGAACACCTGCCCGGTGGGCAGCCCGGCGATGCGCTGGATCCGCTCGGCGCGCACCGCGCTCGGGGTCATCTGGCGCAGCTCGCCAAAACGCACCAGCGGGCCGGGAGAGAAGCGGAAGCGGGCCGCAAGCGTGCGCGCGGCGTGGTTGGCCTTGAGCTCCTGATCGCGCAGGCGCACCTTGGCATGGCCGACAGCGCGCCAATCCTCGACCGCGCTGTCCACCGTCTCCTGAAGCACCGTGCTGCGCGCGATCTCGCCGCGCCGGAACGCGTCGGGCGGGCGCGCATTGGGCGGCAGCGGCGCGACCTCGGCAGCGCCGAAGCGAAATGGCGGCCCCGGATCGATGCGGATCGTCATGGCGTTGATCCGCCCGGGCAGCGAAAAGGCCGGCATTTCCGAGGCTTCACGCCCGTCAAGCTCGATCCGGATCACGCCGCTGTAATATCCGTTGGCATAAAGCACCCGCAACAGGCGCCCGTAATCGGCCTGGGCCGCGGCCACGATGGTGCGTGGTGTGGCATCCGGTTTTTGCCCGGTGTCGGCAACGAGCGAGGCCGCCATCAGCGCCTCGCGCAGATCGGCATCGCCTCCGGACACATCGAACCGGCGCAGCTCCGCCGCCGCCGAGGGCCAGACCAGCGTCCAACCCAGAAACGCCGAGACCGCCCCGGCGAATGCCCTGTTCTTTGCCTGTTTGCTCACCGCATCACCATTGCTTGGTGTGTTCTATTGCCATGATCATAGCGAAGCTGCGGGCAAACACCATCCGGATTTGGCCTCCTGGGTGCTGCCGCAAGCACAATACCGCGAGCGCGGATCAGCCAACCATGCCGCGGCGCCCTGCGCGATATCCATACCGGTCTGTTCATCGCCCGCATCGCGCTCTTGCCTTGCATCAATCACCCGCAAGGCAACGCGCGGCGTGCGTCAAAGTTCCAGCTCGATCACGCCGTCTGGCTCGGCGGCGCGCGACTGGCAGGTGATGATCGCAGTCTCGCGCTGCTTGTTGGAGAGCACGAAATCGCGGTGCTCGACCGCGCCGGAGACCAACGTGCATTTGCACACGCCGCAGATTCCGTCGGAGCATTTCACGTCGATATGAAAGCCGTTTTCATTGAGCACATCGGCGGCGGTCTTGTCGGGCGGCACCAGCAGCGTACGGCCGGATTTCGCCAGCTTGAGGGTGAAGGCGTGGTTTTCATACTCGGGCTGCTCGGGCACGCTGAAATATTCCAGGTGCCGCGCTTCTTCGGGATAGCCCTGCCGCTCGGCGGCCTGCATCACGACGTCCATGAACCGGTCGGGGCCGCAGGTATAGACATGCCAGCCGGGCTGGTATCCGGCCAGCACCTGATCGAGATCGGCGCGGGTGCCCTGATCGCTGAAATGATAGCTGATCCTGTCGGCCCAGGGCACCGCCGCCAGATCGGCGAGAAATCCGGCGCTGTCCTTGCGGCTGGCCGAATAGTGCAGCTCGAACGGCTTGCCGAGCGCATGCAGACGGTGGCCGAAGGCGATCATCGGGGTGATGCCGATGCCGCCGCCCATCAGAAGCGTATTGGTGGCGGTCTCATCCAGTTCGAAATGGTTGATCGGCCTGGAAATGAAGACCTTGCGGCCCTCATTGAATATCCGGTGCATCAGCGCCGATCCGCCACGCCCCTGATCCTCGCGCAGCACCGCGATCTGATAGCGGCTGGTGTCCGCCGGATTGCCCGACATCGAATACTGGCGCAGGAATTCCGGCGCCACCAGCACGTCGAGATGCGCCCCCGCGCTCCATTCGGGCAACGGCGCGCCGTCGATCGAAGCAAACTCATACTTGGTCACATCCGCTGTCATCGCCTCGACCTTGCTGAGCGCGACCCGGACCACCGGCGCCTCGCCATCATTGGCATAGCGATGCACCATCGACAGATCGCCGCGCGCCAGCCGTTCGCGGTATTCCCTGGCCGGGATCAGCGCCTGATAGGCTGCAATTCCCGCCTCGCGATCCATCGGGAAGGGGTAAGGATACGGATGCGGCGCCAGCGGCGCGGGATAGACCGCCAGAGTCTGATCCTCGTATCTGAGATCAAGTTCGGTCTGTAACCCCCTGCGGTTGGGCGGATTTTTTGGCGCGAGATAGCCGCCGCTCTCATCCAGCTCGATATCCCACCACCATTTCTTGACCTCGTTGAGCCCGCCATTGCCGATCTTGTCATCAAGCCGCGCCAGCACCGGTGCGGCAGCCGGGATGTTGGAGGCGATCCAGCGAAACGGCTTTTGCGCGAACAGGCCCTCGAGGTTCCACGGGCAGGTCTTCATGCAGCGCCCGCACATCGCGCCGCCCTGTTGCGTCACCCGGTAAGTGGTGCATTTCTGGCTGTCGGATTTCCAGATCTCATAGCCGTTGAACATCAGCTTCGGCCCGGCCGTGATCGCGCCGGACGGGCATTCGCGGGCGCATTTGTTGCAGCTCTCGCAGAAATTCTGCAAGCCGAAGTCGATTGGCTTGTCATGCGCCAGCGGCATGTCGGTGCTCACCACCCCGGATTTCAGTCGCGGCCCGAGATAGGGGTTGAGGATCACCTCGCCGATCCGGCTGACCTCGCCCAGCCCCGCCAGCAGCAGCAAGGGCGGTTGCAGCACCTCGCCATCCATCACCGTATGCGCCTTGGCCTTGTAGCCGAGATTGCGGATCTGCTGGGCCAGCACCCCGCCCAGCAGCGAAAACCGCAGATAGGCCCGCATCGACTGGCTGACCGCGATCCAGTCATCGCCCGAGGCGCCCTCCATCGTCTCATAGCCCTGGTCGATGATCATGCTCAGCGCCTGGTCATGCGGCGGGTCGATCACCTCGCCGGCGGCGTCATGGCTATACCATGTCCACGCCGGACAGCGGCTGGTGCCGACCGCGTCGGCACCGAGGAAATAGCTTGCCGCCTTGAGGTTTTCGGCGTTGCGCCCGGCCTTTGTGGGCCGCGCGCCTTGCGGATCGGAGGGGCCGTCCTGCAACAAGACAAACGCGCCGAGCGCGCGCCGCTGGGCAAAGCTGGGCGCCGATTTGCGCACGTAATGCCCGCCCCTGGCGTTGTCCTGCAAGGGCTTGCCCATGTCGCCGAACTGGGCCCGGGCGAACATGTCGGCGCGCTTGGGCACGCGCGCGACATGGGCCTCGTCGATATAGGTGGTCGGGGTGTCGACCCGCTTCAGCCGCTCGAACGGATGCGCGCCATCGACATAGCGACGCCGGGCAAAAGGGTCGCGGTTGAAGGCATTCTTGGCCACGCCCTTGCCCAGCCACCACGACGGACCACGGGTGGAAAACCAGGGCTGCCCGGCCATCGGCGCCAGCGCCGCATCATGCGCCATCTCCATCTCGGTGGTGACAGCCGCAACACCGAAGCGCGCGCCGAGCCAGGGCGCCACCAGCGCACCCTCTTCAAGGCTCACCAGCCCGGCGGCGAGCGCCAGTTTGCCCAGATCGACATCGCTCGATGTCATGCTGTGGGCGCGCGCATCGAACCCGAGCAAGCGGATGTAATTGGCGATCACCACGGCGGTTTCGGTGGCGCGCAGGCAGGCGCGGTGATCCTGGGCATCGAGGATCCAGTCGCTGCCCGGTTCGTCGGGTCTCGGGTCGCGCAGATGCTCGTAGAGAAAGACGATGGCATGGTCGTGACCTTGCATCGGGCGCGGCGGCGCCTCCATGCTTTCCTTGAGATCGGCCATGATCATGTCGATTCCGCTCGCCAGCGTCTTGGTCTGGCGGGTCTTGAGCGCATGCGCCAGCCGCTCGATATCCGGGTTGTGGCGCGGCTCGGCAAGGTGCATCGACGGTGTGACCGCACCCACCCCCACCATCGAGGCATCGCTGTAATAGCCAAATGCCTTCAGATGGTTGGCCCGCTCCTGCGGATCCTCCGGAATGGCCGCGCGCACCCGGTTGACCATGCCATCGCGGATCGCATCCATCATCGCCTGGAATTCGCCCATGGCGTTGACGATGCTCTCGGGCTGGTCGCGGCGGTGAAAGCTCAATTCCGCCATCGCCGGAATGCCGGCGACATCCGCCGCGCCCGCCCGCCTGCGCAGCCGTTCCAGCGGGTATGGCCCGAGATGGACCGGGCGGTTCCTGGTCGAAAAGATCTGGGTCATGGCGGGGCGGTCTCTCCCATCGTGCTGAACGCGATGCGTCGTGGTCGCGCAATCGTCGCGAAAGGTGCCACGTTCGTGGCGGCCATGCTAGGGTCTGTCGGCGCTCCGGCGGGCGATCAGGCGCCGCGCCGCGCCGGTTGCGGCCCGCCAGCGCCTGTGGGAAGCTCATCTGCCGACACCGAGAACGCGAAAAGGACAAACCATGGCCGAGCGCAGCTTTCTCAATGACATCCTGCGCCGGGTTGCCTTCAGCCCGCGAAGCGAAAGCCGCAAGGGCCAAAGCCTCGCCGCCATGTGCCGCGCTCTGATGACCGAGCGCAGCGAAGCCTCGGGCCTGGTGCTGGCGCGCGAAATCCTCGATCGCTACGAGGCTGCCGATACCGAAGACCGCCGCGCCTTCTTCGCAGCGCTGGCGGCGGATTTCGGCAGTGATGACGACGCGCTTGCAGCCGCCGTCAAGGCCTGGTCGCCGGGCAATCACGACGCCGCGCGCGCGCTTCATTTCGCCGCCGAACCGCGCTCGCAAGAGCTGATCCGCGTGCTCAACCGGGTGCCCGGCGCCACCGCCCGACTGGTGCGGATGCGCGCCGATCTGCTGGCCGAATTGCCCCGCGCGCCGGAGCTTGCCGGGCTCGATTCCGATTTCCGCCATCGCTTCGTGTCCTGGTTCACCCGCGGTTTTCTCGAACTGCGGCGGATCGGCTGGGCGACGCCGGCCAACGTGCTGGAAAAGATCATCGCCTACGAGGCGGTGCATGAAATCACCGGTTGGGACGATCTGCGCCAGCGCGTCGCCGAGCCCGACAGGCGGCTGTTCGGCTTCTTTCACCCGGCCATGCCCGACGAGCCGCTGATCTTCGTCGAGGTGGCGCTGATGGATCACATCCCCGGCGCAATCACCGAGATCATCGCGCCCAAACACGACACGCTCGATCCCGCCGCCGCCAAGGTCGCGGTGTTCTATTCGATTTCGAACTGCCAGAAGGGGCTGCGCGGCATTTCCTTCGGCAATTTCCTGATCAAGCAGGTGGTGGCGGAGCTGACCCAGGAACTGCCGCAGCTCACCACCTTTGTCACGCTCTCGCCGGTGCCCGGCCTGCGCCGGCATGTCGAGGAACGGGCCGAAACTGCGCCCGCCGATACGCCCGACAGCGAAACCGTGCGCCGCCTCGCCGCGCGTTACCTGGCCGAAGCCAAGCGCGCCAATGGCAAGGCGCTGGATCCGGTGGCGCATTTTCATCTGTCCAACGGCGCCGAGCTGCATGCCATCCACGCCGGGGCCGACCCGTCGGAGAGCGGCCAGCGCAATTCCTGGGGCGCAATGGTCAACTATCTCTACGATTCCGAGCGCAGCGAGACCAACCAGCAGGGCTATGCCGAGACGGGCGAGATCGCGCTCAGCCCCAAACTGCGCCCGCTGCTGCGCAAATAGGACCTGAAGAAACCAACGCAAAGGACTGTTTGAAATGGATATTCATCGCGCAGGATCACGCCCCTCGCAATTGCCCAACCCCGACTACTTCACCGGCACGGTGCGGTTCGATCCGGTCATCTCGGCGCCCGCGCCGGCCCGGCTCAACGCGCTCTCGGTCACGTTCGAGCCCGGCGCCCGCACCGCCTGGCACACCCATCCCTTCGGTCAGACCCTGTTTGTCACCGCCGGCAAGGGCCGCGTCGCCACCCGTGGCGGGACCGTGCGCGAGATCTTCCCCGGCGATGTGATCTGGTTCGCGCCCGGCGAGGAGCACTGGCACGGCGCCGCCCCCGATTGTGCCATGACCCATCTCGCGATGCAGGAAAAGGACGGCGACAGCGCCGCCGACTGGCTCGAAAAGGTGTCGGACGCCGACTATCAGGGCGGTCTCTAGAACGCCGGGCGCGCGCGGCTCCGGCCCCGGCCAAGACGCGCACTACCGCCAAAGTTGATTTTCCCGGCGCGCCCTGCTTTGCTGCCGGCAGTGCAGCGCGCACATTCGAGGCCCGACAATGTCCCGCAAGATCATCCTTTGCATCGACGGCACCGGCAACGAGATCGGTGACCGCGAATCCAACATCCTGAAGCTTTACAAGGCGCTCGACAAATCCGACCCGCAGGCGCAGATCGCGCGCTATGTCATGGGCGTGGGCACCTATGACGGGCCGCAATTCCTCGGCCGCACCCGCCAGGCGGTCAGCGGCTTTCTCGGCCAGGCCTTCGGCTATGGTCTCGAAGACGATGTTCTGTCGGCCTATCGCTATCTCTGCCGTACATATCAGAGCCGCGAAACCAGGCGGGCGCGCGATCCCGGCCTGTCGCGCGATGCCGCCGAGGGCGATCACATCTACCTCGCCGGCTTTTCGCGCGGCGCCTATGCGGCGCGGGTGCTGTCCGGGTTCATCCACAATTTCGGGCTGGTCGCGCCCGAAAACCTGCACCTGATCACGCCGGTCTTTCGCGCTTATCGCCGGGTCACCGATTTCGACCGTTCCGAAAAGGACGACAAGGTGTTCCAGGCGCTGCGCGAATATGAACGCGTGCTCGATCCCGAGCCGGTGCCGATCCGGGCGTTGCTGCTGTTCGATACGGTCAGTTCGATGGTCCGCTTCCGCCGCCCGCTCTACAACCTGCGCCATTACGGCTCACTCGCCGAGATGGGCACGCACCCGTCGGTCAATGCCAATGTCTCGGTGCGCATCGTGCTGCATGCGCTGGCGATCCATGAGTGCCGCTCGATGTTCCGGGCCCAGCGATGGGCGCCGGAACGCGACGAAGAGACCGGCGCACCGGTCTATTTCGGCAACAACTTCCGCAACGAAAAGGCCAGACGTCGGCAATACGTCACCCAGCGCTGGTTCCCCGGGTTTCACTCCGATATCGGCGGTTCGCCGCGCGAGGATGAAAGCGGCATCGGCAAGATCACGTTGCTGTGGATGCTGGATGCGTTGCAGGCGGCCGAGCGCCAGGCCGACGCCGAGGACAACGCGCTGCGCAAATCCGCCCGCCGATCCGCCCTGCCCGGCCCGCGCCGGCTCGGGCTCAAGCTCAAGCGCGGCGCGCGGGCGCGCTATTTCGAGGGTAGCGTCGCGGAGGCCAAAACCCCCGGCGGATCCGCCTATGCCAAGCCCGATCCGCATGCCAAGCTGCACAATTCGCATAGCCATGGCGCGCTGGCGCCGCTCTGGGTGCTGCTGCAGGTCTTCCCCAAATCCCTGCGCCGGCGCGAACCCGGACCGGTGAAATGGTATCGCCGCGGCTGGCTGATCTTCTGGTATCTGCCGCTGTTCGAGCCGCGCCATATCCCCGAGGGCGACGAGACCGACCCGAGCGCCGAGGCGCATCCACGGTAATCGGCGCCGCGCAGCAACCGAGCGCCTGACCGATGGCGCGGATG
>CBDUGF010000124.1:0-11247 GCA_965366835.1 uncultured Rhodobacterales bacterium | reverse complement strand
TGCGCAACGCTCATCGGCAGGGTGCGGGGCTGCGCCAGCATGGTGGAAAGCGGATTGACGTCATTTCCGATCACATGGCGCCCCTGCAAGGCTGCCTCGATCGGTGTGGTGCCGCGCCCCATGAACGGATCATGCACGGTCTCGCCCGGCCGTGTCAGGCGCTGGATGAAAAAGCCGGGCAGCTGCGCCTTGAAACAGGCGCGATAGGAAATCTCGTGCAGCGCATGCGAACGGCGCTGCGCCGAAGTCCAGTATTCATTGACGAAATAGGGGATGCCGCCGTCGCGGACTTCCTCGGTCTGGCGGCCGAATTCCGAAAAGCCGCGCAGCTGGTCCAGGAAATCGCCCCGTGGTCCGGGTGCGGGTGTTTCAAGCTGGGGCTGTTGCATCTGGCATCTCCGTCGCACCGAGCCTACACCCCGAAACGCGCCTGTACAAGGGGTTCAGCCTTTCGGCGCGATCACGCGATTGACATGGCCCATCTTGCGCCCCGGCTTCACATCCGCCTTGCCATAAAGATGCAAAGCGCAATGCGCTTCCTGCGCCAGCTCCGGCAAGCGCGCCATATCATCGCCGATCAGGTTCTCCATCACCACATCCGAGTGCCGCCTGCCATCGCCCAGCGGCCAGCCGGCGATGGCGCGGATATGCTGCTCGAACTGGTCGACCGCGCAGCCCTGCTGTGTCCAATGGCCCGAATTGTGCACCCTCGGCGCGATTTCATTGACGATTAGCCCCTCGGGCGTCACGAACAGTTCGACCCCAAGAACCCCGACGTAATCCAGCGCGTCGAGCACGTTTGCCGCGATCAAAACAGCATCGCTGCGCTGGCTCGGGCTGAGCCTTGCCGGCACGGTGGTGCTGCGCAGAATGCCGTCGCGATGCACGTTCTCGCCGGGGTCGAAACAGGCGACCTCGCCGTTCAGGCCGCGCGCCGCGATGACCGACACCTCGTGCGAGAACGCGACGAAACCTTCCAGAACCGAGGGCGCACCCTGCATCGCGGCCCAGGCTTCGGCCACATCGCCCGCGCCCGAAAGCCGTGCCTGGCCCTTGCCGTCATAGCCCAGCCGGCAGGTTTTCAGGAGTGCGGGTGCGCCGATCTCGTCAATCGCCGCTTTCAGGTCGTCTTCGGAGTTTACTGCCCGATACGGCGCCAGCTTCAACCCCAGCCCGCTCAGGAAATCCTTCTCGATGATCCGGTCCTGGCTCACACGCAGCGCTTCGCGCCCCGGCCGGATCGGCTTAATCGTCTCGAGGATGTCGAGCGCCGAAGTCGGGATGTTCTCGAACTCGTAGGTGATGACATCGACGCCTTGGGCAAAGCGGCGCAGCGCGGCTTGGTCGTCATATCCGGCCTGAATGTGAAGACTGGCGACATGGCTGGCCGGGCAATCGCCGCCGGGCTCGAACACCGCGGTCTTGTAGCCCAGCCGCGCCGCCGCGACCGACAGCATCCGCCCCAGCTGCCCGCCGCCCAGAATGCCGATCACCGCGCCTTGGCTCAGCGGGTCAGTCATTGCCGGGTTCCTCGGGGATCGACGCCGACAAGGCCGCGCGCCACGCCTCAAGCCTCGCCGCAAGCGCGCTATCCGAAAGCGCAAGTATCGCCGCCGCCATCAGCCCGGCATTGGCCGCGCCCGCCGCGCCGATCGCCATGGTGGCCACCGGATAGCCGCGGGGCATCTGCACGATGGAGTAAAGGCTGTCGACACCCGACAGCGCCTTGGTCTGCACCGGCACGCCGATCACCGGCAGGCGGGTCTTGGAGGCCATCATGCCGGGCAGGTGCGCCGCCCCTCCGGCGCCCGCGATGATCACGTGAAGACCACGCTCCGCCGCGCTGCGGCCATAGTCCCACAGCCGGTCCGGCGTGCGATGGGCCGAAACGATCTTCGCCTCATGGGCGATGTCCAACTCGTCCAGAATGTCGGCGGCTGCCTTCATCGTGGTCCAGTCCGACTGGCTGCCCATGATGATCCCAACTTTCACGTCGCTCATGATCCGTCCCCGTCAAAAGAAGGCCGCACTATAGGGACAATTCCCGCTCAGGCAATGATGTCCGGGGTCAGGCGATCTTCGATGATCGCGATCATGTCCTTGAGCCGCAGTTTGCGCTTCTTCAGCCGCCTCACGGTCAGCTGATCGGCGGTGCCCTTCTCCTCGAGCGCGCGGATTGCCTCGTCGAGGTCGCGATGCTCGCGCCGGAACACTTCCAGTTCCACGCGCAGCACGTCATCGGTCTTCATCGAGATGTCGGACGGCGCGTTCATTGCGGCGTGATTCCTTTCGTCATGCCGAACCGAAGATACTTGGAAAAACCGTTTTTGCAAAGCAACCTACGGGCTTGAACGGTGGTAAAACCGGTCGGCCTCAGGCGGTGCAGCACCGGGGCGAAAACGGATAGCTCAACTGCTCCCAAAGGGCCGCCGCGCCGGGATAGCCGCGCGAGCTGGCGAAGAGGCCGATGGCCCTGGGCTCGGCGCGTTGGCCGGGCCGGTGGAAGGTGCCGAACAGGTGATCCCAGATCAGCGTTGCGCGGCCATAATTGGTATTGCCCTCGCGCATTTCGTCCGAGTGGTGCCAGCGATGGGCCTCATTGGTGTTGAGGATCCGGCTCATCCAGCCAAAGCGAAAATCGATGTTGGAATGCTGCAGCAGAAGCACCGGTGTCGCCAGGGCGGTATAGATAAGCACCGCCTGCGCCGAAAACCCGATCAGCAGCACCGGCACGATCATGAGCACATGATTGATCACGTGGTTGAGCGGATGAAAGCGGAAATTGTTCAGCGTGTAGAGCCGCCTGGGGCTGTGATGCATCGCGTGCAGCGGCCAGAGGAACCTGGAATTGTGATGCGCATAATGGCTCGCATAGGCGCCCAGCTCGATGATCAGCGTGACCAGAACGGCCTGCGCCCAGAGCGGCAGCGCCAATCCGCCCCCGGCCCAGTCTCCCGCCAGCATCAGGAGCGCGAAAGGCGTCAGCCATTTCAAGGCCCCGTCGAGCAGGCCGAAAACCAGGATGAACAGGGTGATATCCCCGGCGGTATCGCCCTGTGCGATGTTCCAGTCCCGCTGAAAGGGAAACAGGCGTTCCGCGAGCACCGAGATCAGGATGATCGCCAGCGCCGCGCCCGCCATGATCGCTTCCTGTTGCGCCATGCCATCGGTCAGCAGCAGCAGGGCCAGCATCAGCAGCACAGCCGAGGCAAGAATGCCCTGTGAGATCAGGTGTTTCATCGCTCTTCCTTCGGCTCAGGGGGACAACAGTGTTGCGACAGAAGCGCCACGACCGACCGAAGATAGGCGATCCTGGGGCGAAACAGGGTTTGCCGCCCCTGCGGCAGGCGCTCGATCAACCCGCCGCTTTCCAGCTCGCCAAGGTGATGGCTGAGCGTGGCGGCCGGGATGCCGCATTGTTGCGAGATGTCCTTGAAGTGCAGGCCGGTTTCGCCGTTGGCCAGCAGCCGAAGGAAGATCGCCAGCCTGCTCTTGTGGCCGAGTGCGCAGCATGACTGCACGATGCGGGATTGCTCATTCGTATCCATTCCAATATTCTAGAAGAATAGAACATAAAGTCCAGCGCTTTTGCCGATCCCCAGTTCGATCCCCGGTTCGTCCCCCGACATGGGCCGCGGACCGGGCATCAGTGGTCCCGGGCAAGCACGGCAGGGCATGCGGGCTTGCTGCATCGGCCCGGCTTGGCAAAGCCCTTGCATCCCCGTGTCGCCGCTCCCATATTTGCGTCAGGCGGCTGCCATAACGGGGCCGCGAATACATGTGTCGCCTGAACCGTAAAGGGCCCGTGTCGATGACGAAACTTACCTTGGGGTCACACCCCTATCTCCTTGGCTTCGATCAGCTCGAGCGCCTGCTCGAACGCAATGCCAAATCCGGCAATGAAGGCTATCCGCCCTTCAATATCGAACAGACCTCGGAGAATTCCTATCGCATCACGCTGGCCGTGGCAGGCTTCGCCGAGCATGATCTGGCGATCACCGTCGAGGACCGCCAGTTGGTGATCCGCGGTCGTCAGTCCGACGACAGCGAAGGCCGCGTCTTCCTGCATCGCGGGATCGCGGCGCGGCAGTTTCAGCGCAGCTTCGTGCTGGCCGATGGTGTGGAAGTGGGCGAGGCGGTGATCGAGAACGGTCTCCTGCACGTCGATCTCACCCGCGCCCAGCCCAACGCGGTGGTGCAAACGGTGCAGATCAGGAAAGGGTAACGCTCATGCATACGAAATTCGATTTTGCCACCGAGGGCGGACATCCCATCGTCTATGTCCGCAAGGTGGCGGTGAAAGACCTGCCGCAGGAGATCCGCGATCAGGTCGGCGGCGCGGAAAGCCTCTATGCCGTGCACAACGCCGATGGCGAACAACTCGCCCTGGTGCGCGATCGCGCGCTGGCCTTCATTCTGGCCCGGCAAAACGATCTCGCCCCGGTGACGGTTCACTGAACAGGGCTTCAGCCGCCTCCCGGGGCGGGGTTTACCCCGCCACCCCGGCCTGCCACTCTTGGCGCACCCTGTCAGGAGAGGCCGCCGATGTTTACCGAAACAGAACTGCACGACGCGCATGGCGTGGTCCGGCGTTTCATGCCGCCCACACCGGCGCATGAGTGGCCGCTGCTCGGCGAAGCCCTGGATGCCACCGTGATCGTCAAGCATGAGAACCACGCCCCCACCGGTGCCTTCAAGGTGCGCGGCGGCATCACCTTCATCGACTGGCTCAAGCGCGAGCACCCGGAGATGGAGGGCGTGATAACAGCCACCCGCGGCAATCACGGTCAGTCGCAGGCCCGCGCCGCCGTTGCCGCCGGGCTCAGGGCAAAAATCCTCGCCCCGCGCGGCAATTCGGTCGAAAAGAACGCGGCGATGCGCGCCTTCGGCGCCGAATTGATCGAACACGGTGCCGATTTCGACGAAGCCCGCGAGGAAGCCATGCGCCTGGCTGCGTCCGAGCCGCTCTACCCGGTGCCGCCGTTTCATCGCGAACTGGTGCGCGGCGTCGCCACCTACGGGCTCGAGCTGTTCATGGCCCATCCCGATCTCGACGTGGTCTATGTGCCGATCGGCTGTGGCTCGGGCCTGTGCGGCACCATTGCGGCGCGCGATGCGTTGGGGCTCGATTGCGAAATCGTCGGCGTGGTGGCGCAAAACGCCGCCGGGGCCATGCTGTCGCTCGAGGCCGGGCGGCTGGTGCAGACCAATGCCGCCAACACCTTCGCCGATGGCATGGCGGTGCGCATTCCGGTGCAGGAAGCCTTCGATATCTATTCCGCCGGAGCGTCGCATGTCGGCGCCGTCAGCGAAGATGAAATCGCCGATGCGGTGCGGCTCTATTTCAGCGCCACCCACAACCTCGCCGAAGGGGCAGGGGCGGCGCCCCTGGCGCTGGCCTTGCAGGAAAAAGAGCGGCTCAGGGGGCGCAAGGTGGGCCTGGTTCTGTCGGGCGGCAATATCGACCGGCCGCTTTATCAGTCCATCCTCGAAGGCGGCACACCCGTGCCCGGCTGAGCCAGCCCACCCGACCCGCAACAGCAAGACGCCGGAGCCCTGAAAGCCCCGGCGTCAATCAATTCAGCGCGCTCGTGGTCGGATCAGCCCGCGATCAGCCCCATGCTTTCGAGCTTCAGGATGACCTGATGGGCGCAGTTGTCGACATCCACGTTTTCGGTCTCGACCCGAAGTTCCGGGTTCTCGGGCACGTCGTAGGGGTCCGAAATCCCGGTGAATTCCTTGATCTTGCCCTCGCGGGCCAGCTTGTAGAGCCCCTTGCGGTCGCGCCGTTCGCATTCCTCTATCGAAGTTGCCACATGGACTTCGACAAAGGCGCCGAAGGCTTCAGCCTCCTCGCGCACGGCGCGGCGGGTGGCGGCATAAGGTGCGATCGGCGCGCAGATTGCGATGCCGCCATTCTTGGTGATCTCGCTGGCGACATAGCCGATACGGCGGATGTTGAGATCGCGGTGCTCCTTGGAAAAGCCCAGCTCGGAGCTGAGATTCTTGCGCACGATGTCGCCATCCAGCAGCGTCACCGGACGCCCGCCCATCTCCATCAGCTTGACCATGAGCGCGTTGGCGATGGTCGACTTGCCCGACCCGGAAAGACCGGTGAAGAACACGGTAAAGCCCTGTTTGGCGCGCGGCGGCCTGGTGCGGCGCAGCTCCTTGACTACTTCGGGAAACGAGAACCATTCCGGGATCTCCAGCCCTTCCTGAAGTCGGCGGCGCAGTTCGGTGCCGGAAATGTCCAGAATGGTGACGTTGTCCTTGTCCGCAATCTCGTCGGCCGGCTCGTATTGGGCGCGCTCCTGGACATAGACCATCTGCTTGAAATCGACCATCTCGCAGCCGATCTCCGACTGGTGCTCGCGGTAGAGATCCTGTGCGTCGTAAGGCCCGTAGAAATCCTCGCCCTTCGAATTCTTGCCCGGGCCGGCATGGTCGCGCCCGACGATGAAATGGGTGCAGCCGTGGTTGGCGCGGATCAGCCCGTGCCAGACCGCCTCGCGCGGACCGGCCATGCGCATCGCCAGGTTCAAAAGGCTCATCGTGGTGGTCGAAGCCGGGTAATTGTCGAGCACCGCCTCGTAACAGCGCACGCGGGTGAAATGATCGACATCGCCCGGCTTGGTCAGGCCGACGACAGGATGGATCAGCAGGTTGGCCTGGGCTTCCTTGGCGGCGCGGAAGGTCAATTCCTGATGCGCACGGTGCAGCGGGTTACGGGTCTGAAACGCCACCACCTTGCGCCAGCCCACCTTGCGGAAATAGGCGCGCAATTCGTTCGGTGTGTCGCGGCGGCCGCGGAAATCATAGTGCACCGGCTGCTGGATGCCGGTGACCGGGCCGCCGAGATAGACCTTGCCGGCGACGTTGTGCAGGTAGTTGATCGCCGGGTGGGCCGAGTCATCCGAGCCATAAACCATCTCGGCTTCGCGCGCCTTGTTCGGGGTCCAGCGGTCGGTCACCGTCATCGTCGCCAGGATCACGCCTTCCTGGTCGCGCAGGGCGATATCCTGGCCCAGCTCGATGGTCTCGGCGAATTTTTCGCTCACATCCAGCGTGATCGGCATCGGCCACAGGCTGCCATCGGCAAGCCGCATGTTCTCGACGACACCGTCATAGTCTTTCTCCGACAGGAAGCCTTTCAACGGGTTGAAGCCGCCGTTCATCAACAGTTCCAGATCGCAGATCTGACGCGCAGTCAGATCGTGGCTGGTCAGATCCGCCGCTTCGACCTTGAGTTTCTGCGCGCTGTCGTAAGAGACGTAGAGCTCCGGGATGGGGGCTAGGTTGTTCTGCATGAATTTTGTCCTGTTCTTTAAGGGGGCAAGGCCGCTGGTGGTGCCCGTAAGTTCGGCGTGCAACGCGTCGTATTCGGCGAATTTGCGGGTGAGAAACTGGTCGGTAAGGCGGATCTTTTCCGCCGCTCCGCGCGTGGTCAGAGCGTAGGCGAAGCGCTGGCGCCGATCCGGGCCGTCGCGGTCGCTGATCTTGATGAACCCGGCCTCGGCCGCCGCACGCAGCAGCGCATTGAGCCGGCCCAGCGAAATGCCGAGTGCCCCCGCCGTCGCGCGCTGCGACGCATCCGGCGACAGGTCGAGCTGGCGCAGGAGGCGGAAGCGCAGGTCGTCTTCCAGCATCGGCGATTTCGGGTCGGTCGGTGTCATCCAGGTCTGCTCAAAAGTATGTTCATCGATGAACACACTCCATATCCTGCAAGTCAGGCCCCGGCGCAACGGTTGATTTCGCGAACCCGCGCCGCGTGACCAATCTGCAACGCGAAATCGCCCCGAAATCGGGATCTCGGTGCTGTCGGCCGGGGCTTCGCGCCTGCATTCAGGGTCAGTGCTCGGGCGCTGGCCATTTTCGCGCCGGTCGCACGATGCGAAGCCGGGGCGCGGCGGGCCGGTTCCAGCGAAACAGAACCAGATTGGCCAGATCGGGCCTGAGACGTGGGCGATAGATCATGCCGGAGGCGCCGGTTGCGCGGGCCGCATCGGACAGATCCCATGTCACCGGGCGCCGCCCCGCCGCGCGATCCAGATCCCAGCGCTGGCGGTCGGCATCGGGCGCAAAACCCGGCAGCGATCCCGGGTCCGTCACCAGATCGAGCAGCGGCGCGCCACCCGGTTCGAACTCCAGTTCGACGATGACGCGCGGCGCATCGCTGGCGTCGAGATAGCGCGTGATCGACGCCGCCGCCCCTTCCGGACTCAGCGAGGCATATAGCGCCGGCTGGCCATCGTGATGAAACCGCCCCTCGGGCGCTGCGGCGCCAGCACTCGCTTCAAGGGCCTGCGCCTCGGCGAGAATGCGCCAGAGACGCATCTGCCTCACCGGGTCAGGTCGCCGCCGCGTTCACCGGCACACCATGGCCCAGCGGCGCTTCGGTGCTGGTCTCGCCCTCGCCCTGTTCGGCGAGGAACCGTTCCGCTTCCAGCGCCGCCATGCAGCCCATCCCGGCGCTGGTCACCGCCTGGCGATACTTGTGATCGGTCAGGTCGCCGGCGGCGAACACCCCCGGAATCGAGGTCTCGGTGCTGTCGGGTTTGGTTACGACATAACCGCCCATATGGGTCTCGAGCACATCCTTGACCAGCTCGTTGGCCGGCGCATGGCCGATGGCGATGAACACGCCCTTGGCCGGAATGTCGCTGATCTCGCCGGTCTTCACATGCTTGACCCTGACCCCGGTGACGCCCTTGGGATTGTCCTCGCCCAGCACCTCCTCCAGCGTGTGAAACCACAGCGTCTCGATCTTGGGATTCTTGAACAGCCGGTCCTGCAGGATCTTTTCCGAGCGCAGCTCGTCGCGGCGATGGATCAGCGTCACCTTGGAGGCGAAATTGGTCAGGAACAGCGCCTCTTCCACGGCGGTGTTGCCGCCGCCGATGACGACGATCTCCTGCCCGCGATAGAAAAAGCCGTCACAGGTGGCGCAGGCCGAAACGCCGAAGCCCTTGTAAGCCTCCTCGCTCGGGAGCCCGAGCCACTTGGCGCGCGCGCCGGTCGCCAGGATCACGGCGTCGCAGGTATAGGTGGTGCCGCTGTCGCCCATGGCGGTGAACGGGCGCTTCGAAAGATCCAGATCGGTGATGATGTCGCCGATGATCTCGGTACCGACGGCGCGGGCATGCGCCTCCATCCGCATCATCAGATCGGGCCCCTGCACCTCGGTATCTCCGGGCCAGTTCTCGACCTCGGTGGTGGTGGTCAGTTGCCCGCCCGGTTCGATCCCCTGCACCAGGATCGGTTCCAGCATCGCGCGGCTGGCATAGACCGCCGCAGTATAGCCCGCAGGCCCCGATCCGATGATCAAAACCCTGGTGTGCCGTGTCTCGCCCATCTCTCGCCCCTCTCGGTGGAATCTCTGTTGCAGGCGATATAGCCTTCGCCCTCGACACATGAAACCCCCGCACGCCCGGCGATGCGCATAACGGCGCCGTCTGCGCGGCAGAATCAAACTTGGCATAAGGATATTACGCTTGCGCGAAATATTATTGCGCGTAAATCAGGCGGTGCTATAACATTCGCAAATTCACCAGGGAGTGATGCTCATGCCCGGACCCCGCCTCGATCCGATTGATCGCAAGATTCTCGCCGAGCTTCAGGCCGACGGGCGCATGACCAATGTCGAACTGGCCCGGCGGGTGGGGATTTCCGCGCCGCCCTGCCTGCGCCGGGTGCGCACGCTGGAAGAACAGGGCTTCATTCGCGGCTATCACGCCGATGTCGATCCGCGCGAGCTGGGCTTCGAGGTTCAGGTTTTCGCCATGGTCGGGCTGGTCAGCCAGGCCGAGGCCGACTTGTCGAAATTCGAGGCGCGCTGCCGCAGCTGGCCGCTGGTGCGCGAGTGTCACATGCTCAATGGTGAGGTCGATTTCATCCTCAAATGCGTGGCGCCGGATCTATCGACTTTCCAGAGTTTTCTCACCGAGCAACTGACCGCCGCCGACAATGTCGCCTCGGTCAAGACTTCGCTGGTGATCCGCTGCGCCAAGGACGAGCCCGGCGTGCCCTTCGACGTGATGGAAGAGCGCCTGTCGCGCTCGGCCTGAGCCCGCATCTGAGCCGCAAGCCTGGGCGCAGCCGCCAAATACGATCAAATACGATGAACTGCGCCCGATCCGATCAGGCCGGTGCGCCGCCGGATGCACCCGCGCATCCTTCGTGAATTCAGGCCCACGAAAACCTTTTGACTCGACTCACTTTCCGTCCATATCATTCGTATACAAACAATAAATGGGTTTCTGGTTTGCGACCTATCATGCAGTTCGAAATGCGCGTTCGAACGGTAAGCGAGCGCCAGTGAATTTCGATACTGGTTGAACCTGAAACGCTCTAACGCAAAGGTCCGCAGGGGGGGCGATCTTGAACTACTATGCGCCGGACAGCTTGGGAGAAGCTCTGGAGATTCTGACGCTTGGCGGGGTCACTCCGATAGCGGGCGGCACCGATTTCTATCCGGCGATGGCGCCGGGTGGCCCGCGTCAAAGCCTGCTCGATCTTACCCGGATCGAAGCCCTGCGCGGGATCGCGCGGCAGGGCGCGGGCTGGCGCATCGGCGCGGCGACCCGTTGGAGCGACATCCTGCGCGCCGATCTGCCCCCCGCCTTCGACGGGCTCAAGGCCGCCGCCCGCGAGGTCGGCAGCGTGCAGATCCAGAATGCCGGCACGGTGGCGGGCAATCTCTGCAATGCCTCCCCGGCGGCGGATGGCGTGCCGCCGCTCCTGGTGCTCGACGCCGAGGTCGAACTGGCCAGCGCCACCGCGACCCGGCGCATGCAACTTGGCGATTTCCTGACCGGTGTGCGCCAGACGGCGCTGGCGCCGGGCGAGTTGATGACCGCCCTTTATCTGCCGGCTCCGCCCGAGGGCTCCGAGGGGCGGTTTTCCAAGCTCGGCAGCCGCCGCTACCTGGTGATCTCGATTGCGATGATGGCCGTGCTGCTGCGCCGCGACGCTGAAGGCAGGTTCGATATCGCGCGGCTTGCGGTCGGTGCCTGCTCGCCGGTGGCGCTGCGGCTTGCTACGCTCGAGGCGGCGCTGATAGGGCAGCGGCCCGGGGATGTGAAGATCGCGCCCGACCATCTCGCGCCCCTCAGCCCGATCGACGATGTGCGCGGCACTTCGGGCTATCGCCTCGAGGCCGTGTGCGAGCTGCTGATGCGGCTGATCCGGGAGGGCTGGAATGGATAGCGGGCTCGGTCAGGAAACCGCCTTCACCCTCAATGGCCG
>CBDUGF010000123.1:0-11377 GCA_965366835.1 uncultured Rhodobacterales bacterium | reverse complement strand
CGGCAGCGGCAGTATTACCGCGAGTATGCCGAAGGCCCGGGCAACCCCTATCGCTCCGCGCGCGGCGGCGATGACTTCGCCGATGCCTCCGACATCTTCGCCGAATTCCTGCGCCAGCAAGCGGGCGCCGGGCGCCGCGGCAGCGCCGGTCAGGGCTTCGATATCCGCGGCCAGAACCGGCACTACGCGCTTGAAGTGCCGTTCCTCGACGCGCTCAACGGCGCCAGCACCCAGATTACCCTGCCCGACGGCGCCGCGCTCAAGGTCAAGATCCCCAAGGGCAGCGCCGATGGCCAGACCATCCGCCTGCGCGGCAAGGGTGATCCCGGTTTTGGCGAGGGCCCGCCGGGCGATGCGCTGATCACGCTCAGCGTGCGGCCGCACAAGCTGTTTCGCCGCGACGGCAACGATATCCTGATCACCCTTCCGATCACGATTGACGAGGCCGTGCTCGGTGCCAAGGTCGAAACCCCCACCATCGACGGCACCGTCAGCCTGACGGTCCCGAAAGGCGCCAGCAGCGGCCAGACCCTGCGCCTGCGCGGCCGCGGCGCCGCCGCCATCGGCTCGGACAAGCGCGGCGACCAGTTGGTCGAGCTGCGCATCGTCGCACCGCCGAAGATCGACGACAAGCTCGCCGAGTTCATGCAGGACTGGCGCAAGACCAATCGCTATGACCCACGCAAGGGGATGAAGATATGACGGATCTCTATTCCGAAGACGAGGCCATCGCCAGCGTCGCGCGCCTCACCCGGTCACAGCTTGTTACCTTTGTCGAAGCCCGGATCGTGACCCCGGTTCAGTCCGACAGGGGGCCGGTCTATCGCCAGCTCGATCTGGTCCGCATGGAGCTCCTGTGCGACCTCACCGAGCAGTTCGACCTCGATGAAGATGCGCTCGGCGTGCTGATATCCCTGATTGATCAGCTCCATGGTGTGCGGGCAGAACTTCGCGCGCTGGTCGATGCCATCGCCGAAGAGCCGCCCGAGGTGCGCCAAAGGATCGGCGCCGCCGCCCGGCGCGCCCGCTCGCAGCCCTGAGACCCGCGACAGCCTTCAGATACAGCGCCCGCCATCCACCTCCATGCACACGCCGGTGATCATGCTGGCCTCGTCGCTGCACAGGAATGCGGCCGCGTTGCCCATGTCCTCGGGCGTCGAAAACCGTCCCAGCGGAATGGTGGCGAGGAACTTGGCCCGCATCTCCGGCGTGTCCTGGCCCATGAAGCTCGCCAGGAGCGGCGTCTCGCCCGCCACCGGGTTGATCGCGTTCACACGAATGCCCCGCGGCGCCAGTTCCACTGCCATCGTCTTGGTCGCCACGTTGACCCAGCCTTTCGAGGCATTGTACCAATTGAGGTTGGGCCGCGGGCTCAGCCCGGCGGTGGATGACACGTTCAGAACAGCGCCGCTGCCCTGCGCCTTCAACACCGGCACCAGCGCGCGCGCAAACAGATAGATCGACTTGCAGTTGACCGCGAACACCCGGTCGAAATCCGCCTCGCTGACCTCTTCCATCGGCGCCGGCAGATGCGTCACCCCGGCGTTGTTGACCAGGATATCGACCCCGCCAAACACTTCCTGCGCCTCGGCCACCACCCGCGCCACATCCGCCCCGTCGGCCACATTCGCCGCCGAACCGAAAGATCCCTCGCCCAGATCCTCGGCCATTGCCATCGCGCCGTCATGGTTCAGATCCACCACCATCACCTGCGCGCCCTCGGCCACGAACTTGCGCGCGATTCCGGCGCCGAATCCGCTGGCCGCCCCGGTGATGATTGCCCTCTTGCCGTCCAGTCTCATAGCTCGTCCCTTTCGTTTTCCTGCCTCGAGGGTGGCGCGATTTGGTCTCCCGGGGCAAGGGCCAAAGCATCGCTGCGCCCTTCGCGCGCCGCCCAATCAAGCATCAGCGCCCGTGCCAGCCTCTGACGCTCGGCGATCCATCCCGGCCCGGCCAGATCATGGCCGCGCCGATAGCGCGGATCGTCCGGAGCGGTGATGATCACGGGTGGCGCGCCAAACTGATCCGCCGTCAGGTCGATCAGACAGGCCGGTTCGGCCACCACAACCCAGCCATGCCCGCGCCAGCCCGCCTCGCTCAGATACCCGCAATCGCACTCCACAGGCGAGCCGAAGACCAGCTCGGCGTCATAGCCCTCTGCCTTCAGCAATTCGCGCAGAAATTGCGACGAGCGTCCGCAGGTGCCGTCCGACATCGTGCGCCGCCCCTCTGGTGAACCGGATTTGCTGTGCCACGCCGCCCAATGCGGCTCGAGAAACACCCGCGCCTCATGCGCAAGTTGCACCAGATGCGCCAGGCGCGGATCTTTGTCGGCACCATCGCTCACCCGTGATACGCCGCTACGGTTTTCAGCACGGTAAACCCATAAAGCGCCTCGAACCCCTTCTCGCGGCCATGGCCCGACTTGCCGATGCCGCCAAATGGCAGCTCGACCCCGCCGCCCGCGCCGTAATTGTTGAGAAAGACCTGTCCGGCCCGGATCGCCTTGGCCAGCCGCATCTGGCGCGCACCGTTGGCACTCCAGACACTCGCCACCAGCCCGTAATCGGTGCCATTGGCGATAGCGACGGCCTCGTCCTCGTCATCGAAGGGAATCGCCACCTGCACCGGCCCGAAAATCTCGTCGCGCGCCAGCGCATGATTGCCCGCGACCCCGGCAAACAGCGTCGGGCAGATATAGTTGCCGCCTTCCGGCGCATTCATCAATTGCCCCTGCCCGACCGTCTCCAGATCGCTGCCCCGCTCGATAAATCCAGCCACGATCCCCTTCTGCTTTGCCGAGATCAGCGGCCCGACATCCAGATCGTCCATCGCCGGTCCGACCCTGAGCGCGCCGTAGCGTTCCGCCATCCGGCTCACCACCTCGTCATAGACCCCGCGCTGGATCAGAATCCGCGAGCTGGCCGAACAGGTCTGTCCGGCATTCTGAATCCCCGCGTTAACGAGGAACGGCAAGGCCGCCTCGATATCGGCATCGTCAAACACCAGCTGTGGCGATTTCCCGCCCAGTTCCAGCGTCACAGGCACCACGTTCTTCGCCGCCGCCGCCTGGATCATCGCCCCGGTCGCGACCGATCCGGTAAAGCTCACATGATGGATCCCCGGATGCCCGCTCAGCGCCGCGCCGCTCTCGGCACCCAGCCCCGGCACCACGTTGAGAACACCGTCGGGCAGCCCCGCCGCCTTGGCCAGATCGGCAAAGGCCAGCGCCGTCAGGCAGGCATCCTCGGCCGGTTTCAGCACACAGGCATTGCCCGCCGCCAGCGCCGCGCCCACCGAGCGGCCGATGATCTGCATCGGATAGTTCCACGGCACGATATGCGCGGTCACCCCATGCGGCTCGCGCAGCGTATAGACCGTGTAGCCATCGAGATAGGGAATGGTCTCGCCCATCAGCTTGTCAGCCGCGCCACCGTAGAATTCCATATATCGCGCCAGCGCCACCGCATCGGCCCGCGCCTGTTTCAAGGGCTTGCCAACGTCCAGCGCCTCGAGCCGCGCCAGCACATCGACCTTCTCTTCCACCAATCGCCCCAGCCGCGCCAATATCCGCCCGCGCTCCGCCGCCGGGGTGCGCGACCACACGCTGTCATAAGCGCCTTGTGCCGCCGCCACCGCCGCATCCACATCCGCGGCTTGCGCCCGCGCGATCCTGCCGATCTCTTCGCCGGTCGACGGGTTCATCAACGGCAATGTCCCGCCGCCCTCGGCAGGCACCCATGCGCCGTTGATCAAACATTTCGACGGATCAAACCAAAGCTCGTCCAGGCTCATCGCATATCTCCCCAAATCTGACCTCAGCCGCGATTTTTCGCAGAAAAATCGAGCCGTTGACGCCGCAATCCCTGCAAGTCAGATATCAGGCCGCCCCCATCTCGGGCAAGGCCGGCGCGGCGGCGATCAACTGTTTCGTATACTCATGCTGCGGGCGGTCGAACACCGCTTGCGTTTCCCCCTGTTCCACAATCTCGCCGCCGCGCATCACCAGCACCCGGTCGGTCACGTTGCGCACCACGCTCAAATCGTGGCTGATGAACAGATACGACAGCCCATATTCCTCCTGCAACGCCGCCAGCAGGTCGAGAATCTGCGCCCGGATCGACACATCGAGCGCGCTCACCGCTTCATCCAGCACCACCAGCTCGGGCCGCAGGATAAGGGCCCGCGCAATCGCGATGCGCTGCCGCTGCCCGCCGGAAAACTCGTGGATAAAGCGTTCCATCGCCTCGGCCCCGATGCCGACATCGTCAAGCACCCTCGCGACCTGCGCGCGCCAATCCTCGGGCCGCGCATCGAGCAGATGAAACGGTTCCGCCACCAGAGGCGCCACCTTCCAGCGCGGGTTGAAGCTGCCGTAAGGATCCTGAAACACCACCTGCATCTTCCTGCGCACCGCGCGGTTCGGTGCAAGCCCGGTAAACACAGGCTCGCCGCCCAGCAGGATCTCGCCCTCCTGCACCTGTTCCAGCCCCAGTATGGCCCGCGTCAGCGTCGACTTACCGCAGCCCGATTCGCCGACCAGCCCAAGGCTCTCGCCCTTCTCGATGGTCAGGCTCACGCCCTTCACCGCCCGAAAGTGCTCTTGCGGTGCAAACAGCCTGAGGCGCGGCAGCGCATAATCCCGGACCACGCCGCGCACCTGCAACAACGGCGCGTTCGCCTTCGCCATCGCCCGTTCCGGCTGATGCCCCGACGCCTCGAACAGCGCCCGCGTATAGGGATGTTTCATCTCGGCAAAGACTTCCGCCGTCGCCCCGGCTTCGACCACTTCGCCCTGCCGCATGATCACGATCTCATCGGCCATATCGGCCACCACCGCCAGATCATGGGTGATCAGCATGAGCCCCATGCCGTCTTCCTGCACCAGCCGCTTCAGCAGCAGCAGGATCTCCGCCTGCGTGGTCACATCGAGCGCCGTCGTCGGCTCGTCGGCAATCAGCAGCTTGGGCCGCAAGGCAATCGCCATCGCGATCACCACCCTTTGCCGCTGCCCGCCGCTCAATTCATGCGGATAGCGGCTCATCGGAAACTTGTCTTCCGGCAGCTCGCACCGGTTCAGCGCCTCGCGCGCCCGCTTCATCGCCTCGCGTTTCGATACATCCTCGTGGATCAGGATGGTCTCGGCCACCTGCACACCGATCGGCTTGATCGGGTTCAGCGCCGTCATCGGCTCCTGAAACACCATGCCCACCTCGTTACCCCTCAGCCGACAGAGCGCCCGCTCGCCAAGCCCCAGCATGTCGTGCCCGTTGAGCAAGACCCGCCCGCGGCACATCGCCCCCTCCGGCAGCAATTGCATCACCGCAAACGCCGTCATCGACTTGCCCGAACCGCTCTCCCCGATCACCCCCACGATCTGCCCCGGCTCAACCGTAAACGACACACCCCGCAGGATCGGCGTGCCGTGGATGTCCAGATCCAGCCCTTCGATCTCCAACAGGCTCATCGCTGTGCCCGCCTCAGCTTCGGATCAAGCAGATCGCGTAACCCGTCGCCCATCAGGTTCAGCCCCAGCACCGTGAGCAGGATCGCCAGCCCCGGAAACAGCGCCATATGCGGCGCGAAGGAGATCATCGTCTGGCTGTCGGCCAGCATCCGCCCCCAGCTCGGGGTCGGCGGTTGCGCGCCCAGCCCGACATAAGACAAACCCGCCTCTGCCAGAATCCCCAAGGAAAACTGGATCGTCCCCTGCACGATCAACAGGTTGGTCACGTTCGGCAGAATATGTTCGAATGAAATCCGCGCCGCGCCCTTGCCCGAGACACGCGCCGCCAGCACATAATCCCGCGTCCAAAGAGACAGCGCCGCCCCCCGCACCAGCCTTGCAAACACCGGAATGTTGAAAATCCCGATGGCGATGATCGCATTGAGCGCACTGGCCCCGAAAACCGCCGTGATCATGATCGCGATCAGCAAGGACGGAAACGCAAACACCAGGTCATTGCCCCGCATGATCACCTCGTCGAGCAGCGACCCCTTGCGCGCCGCCGCCGCCAGTCCCAGCGGCACGCCCAGCCCCATCCCGATCCCCACCGCCACCAGCGCCACGGCAATCGAGGTGCGCGCGCCCACCATGATCATGGTCAGAATATCGCGCCCGAAATGATCGGTGCCCAGCGGATGCGCCGCATAAGGCCCCTTGATCTTGTTGGGAATGTCGAACACCTCGATGTCATACGGCACCCAGAGGAACGACAGCGCCGCCGCCAGCACGAACACCCCGGTCAGCACCAGCCCCAGCATCAACGCCCGGTTGCCCAGCGCGGCGCGCGCGAAGCTCTGCTCGGCGGCCCCGCTCATGTCCGCGTCCGCAGCCGCGGATCGACAATGCCATAGGCGATATCGACCGCGAAATTCACTATCACCACCGCAAACACCAGCAGCATCACCACCGATTCCACCACGATCAGGTCGCGCGCAGAAATCGACTGAAACACCAGCCGCCCCAGTCCGGGCAGGAAGAACACGTTCTCGATGATGATCGCTCCCGCCATCAGGAACGAGAATTGCAGCCCGATGATGGTCAGCACCGGGATCAGCGCATTCCTCAGCGCATGGCGCCACAGCGCCTGCCGTTTGGAGAGTCCCTTGGCCCGCGCCGTGCGCACGAAATCCTCGCTCAGCGTGTCGAGCAGGGACGAGCGCATCACCCGCGCCAGAATGCTCGCCTGCGGCAGCGCCAGCGCGATCGCCGGCAGGGTCAGGCTCTTCATCGCGGCGTAAAATCCCGCGTCCCAGCCGGCAAACCCGCCGGCATTGAACCATTGCAGGTTGATCGCAAAGACCAGCACCATCAGCATCGCGAACCAGAAATTCGGGATCGCCACGCCCAACTGCGTGATCCCCATCACCGCCGTATCGACCAGGGATCCGCGCTTGCTCGCCGCCCATATCCCCGCCGGAAAGGCAATCGCGGTGGAGAGCGTCAGCGCAAAAAGCGCCAGCGGCAGCGATATCCACATCCGCTCGCCGATCATCTCGGCCACCGGCGTGCGATAGGTGTAAGAGGTGCCGAAATCGCCGCGCAGCATTCCGCCAACCCAACTGAGATAGCGATCCAGCAACGTGCCATTCAGGCCCAATTGCTCGCGCAGCGCATTGAGCGTCTCGTCGGTCGCGTTGATCCCCAGCATGTAGGCCGCCGGATCGCCGGGAACCACCTCGACCATCAGGAAGATCACGAGGCTCGCCACAACGAGCGAGAGCGCAAGCGAAATCAGGCGTTTGAAGACATAGCGCAGCATGAAGCGACGTTAGAGCCGCGCCCTGAACGGGTCCAGCCCGAAACACGCCGCGCGCCGACGATAAAAGGCCGGGCAGTCAACCGCCGCCCGGCCTTCCCTGGCGTCCGTGAGTGATCAGTCGCTCGCCAGAATGCCTGTCGGCTTGGTGCCGTCGTTCAGCCATGCTTCCAAAGGTGTCATCGGGTCGATCCCGGCCTGCGAAATGCCGCCCGGCCCGGGCAGGATTCCGCAATGGTCCACACCGGGCACCATGAACAGCGCCACGTTTTCGCTCAGCGCCTCTTCGCCGCCCGCCGTCGCGCTGGCTTTCTCATACCAGTCCAGCGTCTTGTAGGGCGACACGATCGAATCCCCCCAGCCATGCCAGACGATCATCTTGCCACCCGCCGCGCGAAACGCCGAAATGTCTGGATCGTCGCCGTTATAGGTGTCCGAGGCACGGCCCATGCGCGCCGGATCCTTTTCCAGATCGAAATCGTTCAGCGTCCAGCCCGCGCCGGGATCGTCCTCGAACGCCATGTAAGCGCCAAACCCGGCCCCGAAGGTCGGCACCAGCTTGCCGCCGCCATCCGCATTCCCGGTCAGCCACAGCCACCAATGCATTTCCGATCCCGGTGCGATCCCGCCGGGATAGAGCACCTCTCCGGCCGCGTTCACAGCCGGGCCGCGCCATTTCTCGATCACGCCCAGCTCGGCCTCGGTCAGGCAATCCACGCCCGCCTCGCCGCTGCATTGCAGGGCCGAAAGATCGGCGTTGCATTGCCGCGGATCGTCGATCAGCCCGTCCTCGGTGCCATCCAGCCCGTCGCATTGCGCCATCACCGCATCGCCGATCAGCTTGTCCTTGCCGGGTTTCAGGATGGTCTCGCCATTCTCATCGGTGTTGGATTGCACCAGATAGGCGAAATAGGTCGCCACCAGCCCGGGGTAATCCATCGCCGGGGCGCCCGAAATGATGCCGTCGAACATCTCGGGATAGCGCAGCGCCGCCACATGGGCCAGCCGCCCGCCGGTCGAACAGCCCTGGAAGATCGCCTGCTCCGATTCGCCGTTGTAAAACGCCTTGATCATCGCCTGCGCCACGCGATGCGTCTCGCCGATCTGGCGCCAGCCCCAGTCGCGTTCGCCGTGCGGATTGGCCTCGGCCCAGCCACCATCCAGCACCGAAAGCCCGTGATGCCCGCCATCCGATGTGGCCGTTGCATAGCCGCGCTCCAGCCCCGGGCGCATCGCGTTGACCCAGCCACCGCTGGCATCGGCCCGCCCCAGAATGCCGCAAAACCCGCCACATCCGGATTGGTAATACTTGCCGTTCCAGCCCTCCATCGGCAGCCGCACCTCGATATTGATCGCCGGCAGCGCCACGGCGCGTATCTCGCAATAGGCCGGCAGCGTCTCCTTGGCCGCCACCACCCGCGACGAAGTGACGAACCCGCCCTCCAGCGGCGTGTTGTGCAGCCCCTCACAGGCCGCCTTGTCCTGCGCGCTCGCCGCGCCCGCCAGCAAGGCCAGCCCCGCGGCCAACCCAAGTCCCAATCCGGTTCTCATGTAATTTTCTCCTCTCCCATCGGCAGTCATGCCGCGCCCGTTTTTTTCGGGCTTAAAAGGAAAGGATGCCACTCAAGGCTGTAACGCGATAGTCCGTAGTAACCCGTAAGCGGCGTCGCGGCGGGGTATCGCTCAAGTCAGCCGGATCAGAACTTGCCGCTGTTGTTCCACATCTCGCGCGGCGCGATCTTCTCCTGCACGTCCCAATGCTCGGCGATCCGGTCGCGCTCCAGCCGGAAGATGTCGAACACCGCCCAGTCTTCCCCCGCCTTTTCCACTGCGCTGTAACTCACCCCGAAATCGCCTTGTACCAGCAGCCGATGCAGACTGCGATAGATCACAGCGCCCTCGCCGCCCAACAGCTCGTTCAGGCACGACCCACTCGGCAGCCCATGCGAAACGAAGCCCTCAGCCAGCAAGTCGCTCTTGCCGCGCCCGATCAGCGCCTCCTGCACAAACTGCGCCAGCACGGTCCGGTTGGCCTCGGTCCGGTCCAGATCGCGGGGCTCGGTCGGCCCGCCCAGCATGTCGGGCTCCGCCGCTTCGTATTCGGCGATCACATCCCAATGCTCGATGATCCGGTCGTTCTCGTCGGTATCAAACAGATCCGCCGTCACCCATTTTGCTTCGCCATGGTTCAGGCTCTGAAACGCCTGCACGAACACGTACTGCCCATCCTCGAACACGCGCAGCAGCTCGATCTCGCGCACCGGGTTGCGCGCTATGAAATCGTCGAAAAACGCGATGAACCCGTCCTTGCCGTCGGCCACGCCGGTGGAATGCTGAGTATAGCGCGCGCCGGTGTATTTCTCCATCGCCTCGCGCGGCTTGCCATCGCGGATCCCTTCCAGGTAGAGCCCCCTGATATTGGCGATCCTGGCACTCACATCAGCTGTCATCTCCGCGCCCCGCAATGCCGCACCCGCCCCGCCTGCGCGCCGACGTACATATGACGCCGGCCCGCCCTTTCATCTTTCCCCAAATACTCCCGCCGGAGGCTCCCACGGGCAAACCCCGCGGAAACCTCCAATTCTGTCACGCGCCGCGAGTCACTCGGCCCAGTACACCGCTGTCAGGTCGGTCGCCTGGGTCGGTGCGTCCTTCCACAGCCCGGTCACGCCCTTCTTGGCCACCGTCGGCGTCGCCAGCTGGAACAGGTAGCCGTTGACGTAATCCTCGGCGATCATCCGCTGCATCTGGCCCAGAAGCTGCGAACGCGCCTCTGCATCGGCCTCCACTTCCAGCTTGCTGTTCAGCTCCTGGAACGCCGGGTTGTCATACTGGAAATAGTAGTCCGGCCGCGCATAGATCCCGATATCCATCGGCTCGGTATGGCTCACGATGGTCAGCCCGAAATCCTTGCCCTTGAACACCTGCTCAAGCCATTGCGCCCATTCCAGGTTGCTGATCTCGGCGTCGATCCCCACCGCGCGCAGCTGTGCCGCGATGATCTCGCCACCGCGCCGTGCATAAGACGGCGGCGGCAGTTTCAGCGTGGTCTTGAAGCCGTCGGGATAGCCCGCCTCGGCCAGCAATGCCTTGGCCTTCTCGGGATCATATTCGCTCATCCCGGTCAGATCGACATAATCGGGATGGTGCGGCGCGAAATGCGTGCCGATCGGCGTGCCGAGACCGAACATCGCGCCATCAATGATCGCCTGACGGTCGATCGCATGGGCAATCGCCTCGCGCACCTTCACATTGTCCAACGGCGGCATCTTGTTGTTGGTGCTCAGGATGGTCTCGCCCTCGGTATTGCCGACAATCACCTGGAATCGCGCATCGGCCTCGAATTGCGGCAGGTTCTCGGGCGCCGGAAAGCCGGCAAACACATCGACATCCTCGGCCATCACCGCGGCAAACGCCGCCGTCGGGTCGGAAATGAACTTGAATGTCACCTTGTCGAGTTTGGCGGGCGTGCCCCAATACTCGGCGTTCTTTTCCAGCGTGATGTTGTCGCCCTGCACCCAGTTGGTGAACTTGAAGGCGCCGGTGCCGACCGGCTGCTGCTTGATATTCTCGATGCTCTCGGGCGCCACGATCACGGCATCGCCCCAGGCCATGTTGAACAGGAAGCTGCCATTGGCCTCGCTCAGCGTCACCTTCACGGTCGCCGGGTCCACCGCCTCGACCTCGGCAATCGAGCCGAACAGCGCCTTTTGCGCATTGGCGCTGTCCTCGGCGCGGGCACGGTCGAGGCTGAATTTCACATCCTCGGCGTCCATCGCGCTGCCGTCATGGAATTTCACCCCCTCGGCGAGATGAAATGTATAGACCAGCCCATCGTCGGAAATCTCCCAGCTCTGCGCCAGCCCGGGGTTGACGCTGCCATCCGGGCCAAACCGGGTCAGCCCCTCGAACACGTTGGAATAAAGCACCGAATCAATCGCCCCCGCGGCGGCGCTTGTCGGGTCGAGATGCGGCGGTTCGAGCTGCATCGCCACCGTGATATCGGTCTTGGCTATAGCCGCCCCCGCCATCATCATCGCAAGCGCACTGACGGCGCCTATTTTCAGAAAAGACATATTCGTTCTCCCATGTTCCCCGGCCTTTTTGTGTCCTGG
>CBDUGF010000122.1:0-11462 GCA_965366835.1 uncultured Rhodobacterales bacterium | reverse complement strand
ACCCGGAAGGCATAGCCGATATCGCGGAAGATCTCTGCGTTCTGCGCCCAGTTGATCACGGTGCGCGGCGACATCACCGTGCTGAGATCGCCATTCATGAAGGCGGTGCGGGTGAGGTCGGCGACGGTGACCATCTGGCTGATCTGCTTGCGGCCCTTGTCGGTGTTGAAATGCGGGTTCTTTGACAGAACGATCATGGTTTCGGCGTCGTGGGAGAGATAGTTCAGCGTCGCCACCAGCGACCAGCGGTCCATCTGGGCCTGGTTGATCTGCTGCACGCCGTGATAGAGCCCGGTGGTATCGCCGAGACCCACGGTGTTGGCGGTGGCGAACAGGCGGAAATAGGGGTGCGGCGTGATCACTTCGTTCTGATCCAGCAGCGTCAGCTTGCCGTCATGTTCGAGAATCCGCTGGATCACGAACATCACGTCGGCGCGCCCGGCATCGTATTCATCGAACACGATCGCGGTGGGATGGCGCAGCGCCCAGGGCAGGATGCCTTCGTGAAACTCAGTGACCTGCTTGCCATCGCGCAGCTTGATCGCGTCCTTGCCGATCAGGTCGATCCGGCTGATATGGCTGTCGAGATTGACCCGCACGCAGGGCCAGTTGAGCCGCGCGGCGATCTGTTCGATATGGGTCGATTTGCCGGTGCCGTGATAGCCCTGAATCATCACCCGGCGGTTGTGGGAAAAGCCTGCTAGGATTGCCAGCGTGGTATCGCGGTCGAACTTGTAAGTAGCGTCGATATCCGGCACGCGCTCGATGCGCTCGGCAAAGCCCTTGATATGCATGTCGGATTCGATGCCGAACACATCACGGACCGAGAGCTCCTCGGTGGGTTTCACGTTTCTGTCGATCTGTCCGTCCGCCATGTCCGATATCCTTGTCGCGCCGTCGCAATGCAAACTCTGCCCGTGGTGCAATATATCGGGGCCAAGGGCAAGGGGAAGAGGGCCGTGACGCCGGGGCGTTTCGGCGGCTGGAACGAGTACTGCCGAAGCGCGCCCGCATTGACAGGTGACGGGCGCGGGGTTTTCTGGTTTCCTGCGCGCAATGACAACGCGCGACGACATCGAAGACATGCTGGCCCGCACCGCCATGGGCGACCGGGCGGGCTTTGCCGCGCTTTACGCGGCGACCTCGGCGAAACTTTTCGGCGTTGCCCTGCGTGTCTTGAAGGACAGGGGCGAGGCCGAGGAGGCGTTGCAGGAGGCTTTCACGCGGATCTGGCACAAGGCCGACCATTACGCCGCCAACGGCCTGAGCCCGATGACGTGGCTGATCACGGTGACGCGCAATCTGGCGATTGACCGACTGCGGGCGCGGATGCGCCGCGATGTGCCCGATGACAGTGACGCGGCGGCGCTGATGGCCGATCCCGCGCCGGGGCCCGAGGCCCTGGCCGTCGCTTCGGACGAACGCGCGCAGATTGCCGCCTGCCTCGAGGAACTGGAGGTGGCAAGGGCAGGGGCGGTGCGCGGCGCCTATCTCGATGGGCTGAGCTACGCCGAGCTGGCGGCGCGCTATGATGTGCCGCTGAACACGATGCGAACCTGGCTGCGCCGCAGCCTGCTGAAACTGAGGGAGTGCCTGAGCCGATGAGCGCCGGTGCAGATCGCGAGGAAGACCGCCAGTTGGCCGCGGAATACGCGCTGGGCCTGCTGGATGCGGCCGCGTCGCGGATGTTCGAGGCGCGGCTGGCCGCCGAGCCGGCGCTGCGCGAAGAATATGCGATCTGGGCCGAGGCTTTCGCCGATCTGGGCGATGAAATCGAAGCGGTGGCGCCGCCAAGAGGCACTTACCAGAAGATAGAAGCCCAGCTTTTCCCGCAGGCGAGCAAGGCGCGCTTCGGGTTGTGGCGCTGGCTCGGGCTGGGGGCGACGCTGGCTGCCGGGGTGCTGATGCTGGCCGTCTGGCTGGGCGATGCGGGCGGGCCGAGGGGGCCGACGCCCGACATGGTGGCCGAACTGGCCGCCGAAGATGGCGGGCTGCGCCTGACGGCGGGCTATCTGCGCGACGACAAGCTGTTGCAGCTCACCCGCCACGCCGGCAGACCGGCCAGCGGCAGATCGTTCGAGCTGTGGTTGATCGAAGGCGACAACCCGCCGGTTTCGCTGGGGGTCCTGCCCGAGACCGAGCGCGCGCTGATCGTGATCCCCGAGGCGCTGGCAGCGCGGATGAGCGGCGCCACTCTGGCGGTTTCGGACGAACCCGACGGCGGCTCGCCCAGCGGAGCGCCGACCGGCGCGGTGCTGGCGGCGGCGCCTCTGGTCACGTCGTCGTGAGCCTCTGAAACATCGTGAAACTCCGAACGCGCCCGGCGCGTGACTACGTGTGACCTGGCCGGGAGAGGCCAGGCTGAACACATAAGTCAACGAGGAGAATATGATGACACGTTTCAATATTGCCGGCACCGCCCTTGCTCTTGCCCTGAGCGCGGGGCTGGCCCATGCCGGCAGCCATTCGAGCAACCCGATGGTCGGTGGCGCACCGATGCTGCCGGAGAAAAACATCGTGGAAAACGCGGTGAACTCGGCCGATCACACCACGCTTGTCGCCGCCGTTGAGGCCGCCGGGCTGGTCGAGACCTTGATGGGCGAAGGGCCGTTTACCGTCTTTGCCCCGACCAATGCCGCCTTTGCCAAGCTGCCCGACGGCACCGTCGACAAGCTGCTCGAAGCAGGGATGAAGGACCAGCTGACCAAGGTGCTGACCTGTCATGTGGTGGCCGCCGATGCGATGTCGGAGGCGATCCAGGGCATGATCAAGGATGATGGCGGGATGCATCCGGTTCCGACGGTGGGCGGCTGCACGCTTCAGGCCAGCATGATGGGCGATACCATTGTTCTGGAAGACGAAAACGGCGGCAAGGCGCATGTGACGATTGCCGATGTCAAACAATCCAATGGTGTGATCCATGTGATCGACGCGGTGCTGCTGCCCAAGATGTGAGCCGCATCCGAGCTTTTTAACGAGTTCGACCACGGTGCCAGTTCACAGCAAGTTGCATCGCCCGTGATTGCAAGATTGCGGGCGGTGCAGCACTAAAGGCCCAAGCCGAAGGAGGAATAACCCGATGACCACCAAGATGAACCGACGTTTTCTGTTAGGCTCTGCGCTGGCCGGTTCTTCGCTGTTGCTGGCGGGGCTGCGACCGCGCGGGGCGGCGGCGTTCGAGCTGACGCGCAGCGACAAGGAATGGCGCGCGATGCTGAGCGACATCGAATACAAGGTGATGCGCAAGGCCGGCACCGAACGGGCCGGTTCCTCGCCGCTCGACAAGATCTATGACAAGGGCACCTATCATTGCCGCGGCTGCGACCTGCCGCTCTACAACTCGGCGCACAAGTTTGACAGCGGCACCGGCTGGCCCAGCTTCTGGCAGGCGCTGCCCGGCGCGATCGCCACCCAGCCCGACCGGACCATCTGGGGCGTGCAGACCGAGGTGCATTGCCGCCGCTGCGGCTCGCATCTGGGGCATATCTTCGACGATGGACCGAAGCCGACCGGCAAACGGCATTGCCTCAACGGTGTGAGCCTGGTGTTCAAGCCTGCGTGAGAGGATCGCGCAACAAGCTGAAGAAGCGTTAATCGGGCCGCGCGGTGCAACGTGCGGCCTTTTCGATTCGGGGCGATTCGGCAGCAATGGTGCGTGCGAGTACACACCCTACGACGCAATCCGGTTACTTGAAGTTGCGGCTGACCTTGATCTGTTCCCAGGCCCAGACCACCTCTTGCAGCTGTTCTTCCTGGCTGCGGTCGCCGCCGTTCATGTCGGGGTGCAGCACCTTGATCAGAGCCTTGTAGGCCTTGCGCACCTCGGCCTTGGTGACATTGTCCTGAACCTCGAGAATCTCGACCGCGCGGCGTTCGGTGGGCGGCAGCCGGCGCTGGTTGGTGTTGCCCTTGCCGGGGTTCTGCGTGGCATTGGCACCTAGAATCTGGTGCGGATCCTCGACTCCGAGCCGGGCCCAGGCGCGCTGTTCGGGATCGCCGAGCGGTTTGGTCTGGCGCTCCCAGACCTTGTCTTTCGACATCTGGGCGTTCAGCTCGGCCTCGGTGGTGCCGTCGAAGAAATTCCATTTCAGATTGTATTCGCGCACATGATCCTTGCAGAACCAGAGATAATCATCGAGCACATCGGGGGCTTTGGGCGCGCGATACTTGCCCGCTTCCTCGCAGCCCTCCATGTGGCACACGCGATTGGAGGTTTCGGACGCCCCCGACATGCCGCGGCGACCGCGCGGGTTGCGCTTCTTGGCGGACGACACGGACATGTCGAAACCGAAGGGATCGGATTTGCTCATGATCTAACACCTTTTCGACTCGGACCCGGCAGTTTACCCTATCGCACGGAAACAAAAAGAGGCCCGGGCAAAAAAAATGTCGAAAGAAGCCGAAATTCGCGCCGTGATAGAGGCGGCGTTCGAGGTGCAAGAGCTTGAAATCATGAACGAATCCGGGCGCCACGCCGGGCATGCCGGCGATGACGGATCGGGCGAGAGTCATTTCGCGATGCGCCTGCGCGCCGCCGAACTGGCGCCGATGAGCCGCGTGGCGCGGCATCGCGCGGTGCATCGCGCGCTGGGGGCCGAGCTGGTGGCGTCGATACACGCGATGTCGCTGGACCTGGGTTAGGCGCTGCGCGGCGGCACCGCGGCGCCACTATCGCTATCGTCGTCTTCGCCCGCTTCGGCGCTGTCTTTCTCGGCGCCGTCGCGAACCGATCCGAAGCGCAGCGGCGCGTCATGCACCGGCGGCGCCGGATAGGGCGCCTCTGCCACCTCGGTGTCGCCGACGAGGCGGTGGGGGCGGGCGAGGGGGGGCGGAACCGGGCTGGCCTCGGGCAAATGGTCTATCGCGGGGAAGTTGACCGGGTCTTGCGCGGCAGTGCGCTCGCGGCGGAACACCAGCACGTCGCGATAGACCGTCTGGCTGCCGGTGAGGCCGGCGCGCTCGTCGGACGGCAGGGTCTCGGCGCGCAGATAGTCCCAGCCATCCGCGCCAAGGCTGTTCATAACCTCCTGCAAAGCAAAGGAAAACCGCTCCTCATTGGTCTTGTGGCCCTTGGCCTTGCGGCCCTTTCGTGGGGCCGGGACAACCTTGTATTCATACTGCGCCATGGTCGCGATCCTATCTGAAATCCGGGGTTTCATAACAAGGCGCGGCGGCTAAGGAAAGCGAGGGTTAAGCCGGCGCCCCGCCTGGTTAACGCCGCGCAGGAGCGTAAAACCGGGGGGTGACTCCCGGCTGCCGCCCGGCTGTAACCCGTATTACATACGCTGGCGTATGGTGAGGCGGTGCAAACGGTTAACGCGGCGCGCGGTTGCGGCGGGCAAAGCCGGGTTGGCAGGGGCTGGCGATTTTTCTGCGAAAAATCGACGCCAAGCGGCGCGCGGCGGGGGGAGGGCGCAAGGCGGGCGGGGTCAGCCCGTCGATGCGAGCCGGGCGCGGATGTCGTCGCGCAGCCTGGCGGCGCTTTGATAATCCTGGCTGGAATGATCGGGATCGTAGATCCGCAGCGCGTTTTCGACATGACCAAGCGCGGCTTGCAGATGGGCCCCGGCCTCGGCGCCGCCCCGGCGCGCCCGATCGTCGTGCAGGCAGGCGAGGTTTTCCTCGGCCATGGCCCAGAGCATCGGGTGCTCGGCCTCGTCATAGGCGTCGAGCGCGGCGTGGTAGGCAGCCTCGGCGCCAGCGAAGGCCGCTGCCGCGTCCGGGCCATCGCCGCTGGCGGCGCGCAGCGCGCGGGCATTGCCGAGATTGATCTGCAAACTGGCCCAATCCATCGGATGATCGCGCCGGGTATAGACCGCGAGCGCATTTTCGAAACAGCTCTCGGCGCGGGCCAGCAGGGCGATGCGCAGCGCGTCTTCGGCAAGCTCGGCCTGGGCCGTGAGCGCATTGCCGAGGTTGAGCTGGATCGTGGCCCAGTCATCGGCATCGTCCTGCGGCGAGATCGCGCCGAGCGCGGTCTCGAATGCGGCGACCGAGCGGACCATCGCGACCGACGCGGCCTCGCCCGAGAGCCGTTCGCCCCAGGCCTTGAGCGCGACGCCGAGATTCTGTTGCAGGCGCGACCAGTCGCGCGGATCATCGGCCCGGCTGCGCATACCGAGCGCGGCCTCGAAGGCCGAGACGGTGCGGGCGAGATGGGCGATACCGGCGTCGCCGGCGGTGCGCCCGCCCAGCGTGCTGAGCGCGGCGCCGAGATTTTGCTGCGCGGTGGCCCAGTCTTCCGGCCGGAGCTCGGGATCGAGCCCGGCGAGGGCGGTTTCGAACACCGCGACGGCCTCGTCGAGCAGCGCGATGGCCTCGGAACCGGCGGAGAACCTGGCCTGGTTGTGCAGGGCGATGGCGCGGTTTTGCAGGCAGGCCGAGAGCAGAGCGGGCTGATCGGTGGCGCGGGCCTGCGCCGCCGCGGTGTCGAGCATCTCGGCGGCGAGCATGAGGGCGGGGCCGCCATAGCGCTGACCATGGGCCAGCAGCAGGCCGGCAAGGTGATTGCGGCGCCGGGGCGGCTCGGCCGGGGAGACGGCGCCGAAGCTGTCGGCGGCGGCCGACAAGAGGCTGAAGGCCTGTTCGGCGCGCCCGCGCATCAAGGCGTTCTGCGCGCGCGCCAGGGTGGTTTCGGCAAACAGCGTCGCCTCCGTGTTGGTGACGGCGGCGAGGATATCTTCGACGGCATCGAAATCGAGCTTTTCGGCGGCGCCGAGGGCTTGCGATTTGAGCGCGGCGACCGCGCTGATCCGCTCGTCGAGGCTGTCGATCTGATCGCGGTAGAGGCGGTATTCATCGGCCTTGTCGGTGAGAAATTCGATCAGCGTGGCGTGGCCGGCACCGGCGGGGGCGCCGAAGCGGGCGGCGAGGGCCGCGAGATCGGCGGGCGCCAGGGCGGCGGGCGCCTCGAGCGCGTGTTCGATGCCGCCGAGCCGCGCCAGGATCGCCTCGATCTGGCTCGACTGCTCCTGCTGGCGCTGCATCTGGAGCCGGGTAAGGGCGGGATCGAGCGCCTGTTTCAGGCGCGGATCGTTGCAGATATCGGCGAGAATCGGCGCCAGCAGGCGGCGGAAGGCGCGGATATGTTCGGGCCGGTAATCGGGACTGTCGAGCCTGTCGATCAGATCGTCGAGGATACGGCCCGCATCGAGGCCATGTTCGGCGAATTCCATCCGGGCGGCGGAGATTTCGAGCATCTGCGGCAGCAGCTGGCGGGTGTCGGCGGGTTTGTCATAGGCCGGTTTGGCCAGTTCGCGGTTGAAATCGCGTTCGATCTCGGCGGCGAGCTTGAGCAGCGCGGGATTGCGCGCGGACAGCTCATCGCTGAGCAGGCTGAGGGCGGTGAGCGCGGCGCGGCCGATGAAGATGCTTGTCGGGTTCGACATGGCGGCGGCGACGGCGACGAGAAGCTGGCCGGTCTTGATGGATTTTGCGAACAACGGAGCGGCCTTTGGCAGGAATGCACAAGGGCAGCTTAGGGTCGTGGCCGGGGGCGATCAAGCTTGACGGATGCGGGGGAGCGGCAGCGGTGCGGGCTATCATGCACCCTTGCGGCGCAGGCCGATCGGTTTGCCGACGGTTTCGGGCACCGGCAGATCGCGGTGCTCGGCGCGCAGGGCCTCGACCCGGGCGAGGATATCGGGCGGCATCGGCGCGACGCGCGGGCCGGACTGGTCGATATGCAGCATCAGGCCCTCGCCGCTGGCCGAGATCCAGCCATCGGTGTGGATCAGCTCCTGATAGAAATGCATGCGCTTTTCATCGTGATCGAGCAGCTGGTAGCTGACGCGGACGCGGTCGCCGAGCTGGAGTTCGCGCAGGTAGCGCAGGTGAAACTCGGCGATGTAGGTGGTCATCCCGCGGGCCTCGGAATAGTCCGGGCCGAGGCCGAGCCGCTGCCAGACCGCATCGACGCCGCGATCGAAAAGCACGTTGTAGAACGCCATGTTGAGATGGCCGTTATAGTCGATCCAGTCGGGCTCGATCGCCATGGGCGGGGACAGGAAAACATCGGGCATAGGAGCTCTCAGAACGGTTTGACGACCACCACCCAGAGGATGGCGATGGCGGCGATGACGCTGATTTCATTGAAGATACGCAGGAAGAGATCGCTTTCGCGGAACTCGCCGCGTTTGGCGCGCAGGACCAGAACGCCGGTCCAGATGTAATGCAGCGCCAGCAGGGTGACGAGGCCGATTTTCACATGCGTCCAGGCGGCGAAATCCCAGATCGACCAGGCCATCCACAGGCCGGTGAGGATGGCGATGACGGCGAGCATGGCCGAGAAGCGATAGAGCCGCACGGTGAGATCGCCGGTCGGGCCGAATGCGCCGAGGGCGGCATGTTCGCGCTTCCAATAGATCAGCGCGCGCGGCACGGCGAAAACGGAAGTCATCCAGCCCATGACGGCGAGGAGATGTATGATCTTGAGCCAGTCCATGGGCGGATGTTTGGCGGATTGGGCGGCGGGGTGCAAGGGGGCGAGGCGCGGCCCCGGGCAAGCGCCCGCCCGCCCACCCCGCTTGCCCGGGGCGGCTTGTGTGCAGGGTTCGGGCCGGGCGCGGGCGGCGACGGCGGGAGCGCTGCGCGGGGGAGTATTTGAGGAAAGATGAAAGTGCTGGCGGGATGGTTCCGTCGCGGGCACGCGAAGGGGGGCGGGGCGCCGGGGCACAACGGGAAGGCGCGCGCTCAGTTGTCGATGAAGGCGCGGATCGCGGCGGTGTATTCGGCCGGGGCCTGGAGATTGGCGAAATGGCTGACGCCCTCGAGCACCAGCAATTCGGCGCCGGGGATGGCGGCAGCGATCTCTTGCGCGTGCGCCATCAGGATCGCCTCGTCGTGCTGGCTTTGCACCACCAGGGTCGGCACGGTGACGCTTTCGAGCGCGGCGAGGCCGCCGGGTTTTTCGGTGCCCCACATCGCCGCGACGCCGCCGAGGAAGGCATCGAAACCGTCCGGTGTGGGCGACAGGGCGGCATAGTCGGCGGCCATCATGCCGACATAGGCGCCGAAGACATCGTTGGTCTCGACCGAGGGGTCGATGCCGGCCAGGGTGACGTTACCGGCATGGGCGAAATGGCTGGCGAGGCGGGCCGGGGCGGTCTGCGAGATGGTGTAGCCGATATTGGCGCCGTCGGACCAGCCGACGAGATGCACCTTGTCGACGGCGAGATGATCGAGCAGGGCGAGGTAGTCCTGCGCCAGCAGGTCGTAGGAATAGGCCGAGCCGTCATTGCTCGAGCGGCCATGGCCGCGGGTGTTGGCGACGATGACGGTATGATCGGTGGCGAGGTCGGCGACCTGCGCGGCCCAGATATCGCCATGTGCAAGGCCGCCATGGATCAGCAGGATCGGGGTGCCGGGGGTATTGCCGAAGGTGGCGTGATACATGGCGATGCCGTTGATTTGCGACGTGCCGCTTTGCGCGGCCTCGGGCATGGCGGGGGGCGGGGGGATGGACATCCAGCGCTCTGCGGCGTGCAGCATCGTGGCGCTGAGCAGGAGGGTGGCGGCGGCGATGAGGGGTTTCAGCATGGTCTCTCTCCGGGGTCGCGCGGCGGCGTTGCGCCGTGGCTTTTGAGACCAGTATAGCGGAATTTTCAGCGGAACGGGAGATTTGCAGGGTCTGGGAGAAATTGGTGCACTGAACGCGGGGCAAGTGGGTGAGGTGTAGTCAACCGCTCGGCCGCATCGGTCAGAGTGGCTGGAAAGCGGGACGAAGCGGTCGTTAGCATTGTTTGAAGCAAGGTCCGCTTTCACTCAGTAATTCGATTGACGGACATTACCTTCGAAGGGATAGTTTCGACGTTGGTTGAGCAGTGAGGTGCCAAATTGCCTGAGGTCAATGTGCGGATAGCCGGTGATGAAGCCGATATCGAAGCCGCGCGTGCACTATGCCGAGAGTGGTTGGAGTGGCATTGGAAAAACTACCCCGCCGAGTGGCGGCCGAAAGGGCCCGACCATCCGATGGATCCCGCTAAGTTCCAAGCAGTCATTGACGCCTTACCCGAACTGCATGCGCGTCCACGAGGCGGTATTTTTATTGCCTCTGTGAATGGCAAACCTGCAGGATGCGTCATGTACTCTGAGGCAAGTCCTGGTGTCGCTGAATTCTACCGCATGTTCGTGAGTGAAGGAGGCAGGGGGCTGGGTCTGGGTCGAATGATGTTGGAGAGAATGTTCGAACAGATGATTTCGGATGGCTACACTAAAACAGTGTTCTCGTCGGCGAAGTTCTTGACCCATGCCAGAGCAATGTATGAGAGCGCCGGTTTCGTCGATATGACGCATCCCCAGGGCTTTCCGGATGAGTGGCGAAAATATGTCTACTTCATGCAGCGTTCGCTTTTACCAGCGGACTAAGAGCTGTGCCAAACCCGCCAGATCGACCCTACATTGCAGCCGTTCGCTGCCTTGCAAAAAACCGGAAATCTGGGCTCAGAACGGTCATCGAACATGCCAACATGCCAATGGGGTGTTAGCGGGTCGCAGTGAATCGCAAGCTGAGGTTACTCTGCGGCTCCAGAGGCTCGTACCCAGATCGCGCCGGGAACAACGAGCGCCAGACCCAACACTGCAGGCGGTTCAGAGCCCCAGCTTGGCGCTGACCAGATCGTTGACCGCCTTGGGGTTGGCCTTGCCGCCGGTGGCTTTCATCACCTGGCCGACGAACCAGCCGGCGAGCTTGGGGTTGACCCGCGCCTTTTCGACCTGGGCCGGGTTGGCGGCGATGATCGCGTCGAGGGCGGCTTCGATGGCGCCGGTGTCGGTGACCTGTTTCAGGCCCTCGGTTTCGACGATCTCTGCGGGCGCGCGCCCGCTGGTATAGGCGATCTCGAACACGTCCTTGGCGATCTTTCCGGAAATGGTATCGGATTTGATCAGCTGGATGATGGCGCCGAGGCTGTCGGGCGCGAGCGGGCAATCGGAGATGTCCTTCTCATCCGCCTTGAGGCGGCCGAACAGTTCGTTGATCACCCAGTTGGCGGCGAGCTTGCCATCGTCGCTGGCGGCGACGACCTGTTCGAAATATCCGGCCGATGTGGTATCGGCGGTGAGCACCGAGGCGTCATATTCGGTGAGGCCGTAATCGGCCATGAAGCGGGCTTTCTTCTCGTCGGGAAGCTCGGGGAGAGACGCCTTGATGTCGTCGACCCAGGCCTGTTCGATCTCGAGCGGCATCAGGTCGGGGCAGGGGAAATAGCGGTAGTCATGCGCCTCTTCCTTCGAGCGCATCGAGCGGGTCTCGCCCTTGTCGGGATCATAAAGCCGGGTTTCCTGCACCACCGTGCCGCCGCCTTCGACGATCTTGATCTGGCGGCGGGCCTCATATTCGATGGCGGCCTGGATGAAGCGCATCGAGTTCATGTTCTTGATCTCGCAGCGGGTGCCCAGATGGCTGAAATCCTGCGTTTCCATGTATTTTTCGTAGGCGCCGGGGCGGCAGATCGACACGTTCA
>CBDUGF010000121.1:0-11508 GCA_965366835.1 uncultured Rhodobacterales bacterium | reverse complement strand
CTGCCCTGGCTCTCCGCCGGGGTGTTGCTGACGTTTCTCTCCAGCTTCGGACAGACCTTCTTCATCTCGATCTTCGCCGGGGAAATCCGCGCAGAGTTCGGCCTCAGCCATGGCCAATGGGGCGGGATCTATACGCTCGGCACCACCGCCTCGGCCATTGTCATGGTCTGGGCCGGCGGGCTGACCGACCGGTTTCGCGTGCGCGTATTGGGTGGCGCGATCCTCACCATGCTGGCGCTGGCCTGCCTTTTCATGTCGTTCAATTCGGCGGCCTGGCTCTTGCCGCTGGTGATCTTCGCGCTGCGCTTCACCGGCCAGGGCATGACCAGCCATATCGCCGTCGTCGCCATGTCGCGCTGGTTCATCGCCACGCGCGGGCGCGCGCTGTCGGTGGCGACGCTGGGGTTTTCGCTGGGCGAGGCGGTGTTGCCGATCAGCTTCGTGGCGCTGATGGCGATTTATGACTGGCGGCTGCTGTGGATCGCGGCGGCGGTGATCGCGGTGCTCGGCATCCCGGTGCTGCTGGCGCTGCTGCGCCATGAACGCACGCCGCAATCCTTCCTGAAATCGGAAAGCACCCTCGGGATGGAAGCGCGGCATTGGACCCGCAACCAGGCGTTCAACCATTTCCTCTTTTGGTTCATGGTGCCGGCGATCCTCGGCCCCGGCGCGTTCAATACCGCGTTCTTCTTCCATCAGGTGCATTTCGCCGAGGTGAAGGGGATATCGCATGTCGCCCTCGTCGCGATGTTTCCGATCTATACCCTGCTCAGCACCGGCTTCATGATGGTGGCGGGTTTCCTGATCGACCGTTTCGGCCCGGTGCGGCTGATTTCCTTCGTCCAGCTGCCGATCGCGGTCGGCTTCCTGGTGTTCGCCTTCGCCGATGGCACCGCCGGATTGCTGATCGGCCTGCTTTTCCTGGCGCTCACCACCGGCGGCATGGCGACGATCCCCAATGCCTTCTGGGCCGAGGTTTATGGCACCGGCCATATCGGATCGGTCAAGGCGATGGTGGCGGCGGTGATGGTTCTGGGCTCGGCGATCGGGCCGGGGATCACCGGGCTGGCAATCGACCTCGGCCTCGGGATCGAGACGCAATACATCCTCGTTTCGGGCTATTTCCTGCTCGCGACCGCCTCGATGTGGCTCGGCGTCACACGGGCGCGGGCGCTTTTACCGGGGGCGTCGTAGATAGACGTAATAGGCGCCGCCACCGCCATGTTTCAGATGCGCACCGGAAATCTGCAACACCGCCTGCGCCAGCGGCGGCACCGACAGCCAATGCGGCACCTGATGGCGCAATACCCCATGGCGTACCGGGATCGGCAGGCCATCATCGCGGTTCTTGCCCTTGCCGGTGATCACCAGCACCAGCCGCTTGCCCTCTGCCTGCGCGCGCAGGATGAACGAGACCAGCCTCGGATGCGCCTGATCCATCGTCATGCCGTGCAGATCGAGCCGCCCTTCCGGCGCCATCTTGCCGCGCTTCAGCCTGGCATGGGTCTTGCGATCCATGTTCAGCGGCGCCGTCGACAGGCGCTCGGTGATCGGCAGGGCGAGATCGTGGGGTCTCGGCTGCGCACCCGAATTGCCCATTTCAAACCGGGCAAAAGGCGCCACCGGCTTGCGCCTGGGCTTTGGCTTGGGTAGCGGCGCCTCATGCGGCTTGCCCTCGGGGTGCAGGCGCTCCGCCGTCTCGGTCACCTGGCGCCACAAGGCGATTTCCTCATTGCTCAGCTTGCGCCGGGTCATTCGAGATCCCCGGGCAACATGGCATAGGCGCGCTGGATCGGCATCAGAACCAGCATTCGCCCGGGATCGCGCAGCGTCCCCGCCGCCCGGCCGGCAGCGTCGCCGGTGCCGAAGAAGATATCGGCGCGTTGCGATCCCTTGATCGCCGAGCCGGTATCCTGCGCGATCATCAGCCGATGCATCGGCGCCTTGCCGGCCTTTTCGATCCAGACCGGCGCCCCCAGCGGCGTATAGCGCCGATCCACCGCGATCGAACGCAGCGCGGTGATCGAGCGGTTCATCGCCCCCAGCGGCCCCTTGTCGGATGGCACTTCGTTGACCGTGCGAAAGAACACGTAGGACGGATTGTGGCGCAACAGCTCCGACCCTTCGAGCGGGTTGCGCCGCACCCAGTTCTTGATCACATCGGCACTGACCTGATGCGCCTTGTAGATCCCGCGCCGGATCAGCTCGACCCCGATCGAGCGATATTCATGCCCGTTGGCACCGCCATAGCCGACCCGGATGTGGCGCCCATCGGGCAGCCGGATCCGGCCCGAGCCCTGGACCTGCAGGAAGAACAGCTCGACCGGATCATCGACCCAGGCGATTTCCAGCCCGCGGCCCTGCATCTCTTCGCCGGTCTCGATCTCGCGCCGCGTCAGCCATTGCGAGGCCTCCCGCGCTTCGGGCGGAATGCGATAGAGCGGATAGCGAAACCGGTCGGAAGGGTATCTGTCGCCGTCAAGCTCCGGCTCGAAATAGCCGGTGAACAGCGGCGCCTGCCCGTCCTCGATCAGGACCGGGCGGAAGAACAGCTCGAAAAAGGCGCGGGCATCGGTCTGGTCGGCGGCCACCGCACAGAGCGCGCGCCAGTCGGGATCGTCCATGTCGCCGCAGGTGTCGCGAAAGACTCGCAGGGCGGCGGCGTGATCGTCCTCGGCCCAGCCGTTCAGGTCCTTGAAGTCAAGAATGCTGTATTCGATTTCAGACGCGGATCCGGCAGAGGCCATGATCAGCCCCGCCAGCGCCAGCGCCCGAAACCCACCGGTCATTCGCCCGTGGCGACAAGCTGCCAGTTGGGATCGTTCGAATTCATGATCCGTTCGAACGTCCAGATGTCTTTCTGGCGTTTTACCTTGTCTTCTTCGCCCTCGATGATCTCACCGGCCTTGTTGCGCACAATGCTGGTCAGCTCGCCGACGAATTTCACCGTGACCTCGCCGGCGGTGGTGTCCTCATCAAACTGCGCATCCACCAGCGCCAGCTCGCGCACCCCCGCGAAAGAGGCTTCGATCTGAAGCCCTTCCTTCTCGCGTTGCTCGACCACCGAGGCAAAGGCCTCATAGACATCCTCGGACAGGAAGCTCTTGATCGACGCCAGATCGCCGCGCTCGAATCCCATCAGGATCATCTCATAGGCGCCGCGCGCCCCTTGCAGGAACTGGCTGACCGAAAAGCTCGGATCGACACGCTTCATCTGCGCCAGCGCCAGTGCCGCGCTGCTGCCTTCCGCGACATGGTCGATGATGTCATGGTCGGGGCCGCCTTCGATCACTTCGAAGTCGCGGCGCTTGGCATTTGATTCGATCGGGCGCTGCGCCGGCGGCGCCTCGAAACCGTCGCGTGTTCCCAATACGCTTTTGAGGCGCAGAATCAGGAATACGGCAATGCCGGCCAGCACGAGAAGCGATATGATGGGCGAGTTCATTTTGGTCCTCTCAGCCGACAACACTTTGAAACAGGTGTGACCTGCACTTATGTATATGCCGGGCGCGGTCAAGTCCATTGCGTCAATCAGGTATGGGAGATCACGACCATGTGGCTATTTCTGGCCTTTATCGGCGTTCCGCTGATCGAAATCGCGCTTTTCATCCAGGTCGGCGGTGCCATCGGCCTCGGCTACACGCTCCTCATCGTCGTGCTGACGGCGGTGCTCGGCACATGGCTGGTGCGCTCGCAGGGAATCGCCGCGCTTTCGGATCTGCAACGCTCGCTCAACGAATTGCAGAACCCCGCCGAGCCGCTGGCGCATGGCGCGATGATCCTGTTTTCCGGAGCGCTGCTGCTGACCCCGGGGTTCTTTACCGATGCCATCGGCTTCGCGCTGCTGGTGCCGGGGGTGCGGCGCGCGGTGTTCGATTGGCTGAAATCGAAAATCCGGGTGGCGTCGTTTACCGTCGGCCCCGGCCCCGATCCGCGCAACCCGCACGCCCCTGACGATGCGGGCGATGTGATCGACGGCGAATTTGCCGAGGTCGATCCGGCAAAACAGCCCACCCACCGGCCTTCGGGGTGGACAAAACACTGAGTTTCGATAAGTCAGGGCGAAAGCATTTCAACTCCGGAGAGATCAGATGGCAGAAACCGAAAATGGCGCCGATGCGCAGGCACCGCAAATCCAGCTGAACGTGATCAGTCAGTATGTCCGCGATCTTTCGTTCGAAAACATCATCGCCCGCAAACGTGTACAGGGCGAGGTGGTGCCGGATGTTCAGGTCCAGGTGAATCTGGATGCGCGCAAACGCGAAACCGAGAACCAGTATGAAGTGGCGATCAAACTCAAGGCCGAAAGCCGCAACAAGAACGACGCCAGCACCAAGATCTTCCTGCTCGAGCTTGATTATGTCGGGCTGTTCAACATTTCCGGCGTTCCGGAAGACCAGATGCACCCGTTCCTGCTGATCGAATGTCCGCGGCTGCTGTTCCCGTTCCTGCGCCGCATTGTTTCGGATGTGACCCGCGATGGCGGCTTTGCGCCGCTCAATCTCGACAATATCGACTTCCTCGCGCTCTATCGCCAGGAATTGGCCCGCCAGCAGGCGGCCCAGGCTGACAAGGGCGCCGATACCGAAAAACTCGACAGCTGAGGCAAAGCGAACCTGCCTGAACCCGAGACCGGGTTGAGCGGGAACGCCGCGCAACAGATCAATGTTGTGGAGGTTTCGAGATCGGTTCGTGAGCGAACTTGGTCTCGAAATGCTTTTCAGCTGAACTTGTTCCAGAGCGCGCCGTCGCCCATCGCCTTGACAAAGGCGGCATGGGCGGCGGCTTCTTTGTCCGAAACCCGCGGTTTCAGCGGCTCGGGCCTTGGCTTCGCGCGCCACTGTTCGCCGCCGACGCCAGAGGAGTCCGCATCGGCCCTCTCGGAATTCAGTCCGAAATCCGGCTGCCGCCCGCCGATCAACTCGAGATAAACCTCGGCCAGGATTTCGCTGTCGAGCAGGGCGCCGTGCAGGGTACGCGCCGAATTGTCGATGTTGAAGCGGCGGCACAGCGCATCGAGCGACGCCTGCGCGCCGGGAAACTTGCGCCGCGCCATCGCCAGCGTATCAATCGAGCGTTCCATCGGCAGCAGCGGCTTGCCGACCCATTTCAGCTCGGCGTTGAGGAATTTCATGTCGAAGCTGGCATTGTGGATCACCAGCTGGGCATCGCCGATAAACTCCAGAAATTCCTGCGCGATATCGGCGAAAACCGGTTTGTCGCGCAGAAACTCCTCGCTCAGCCCGTGCACCTGAAAGGCGTCTTGCGGCATGTCGCGCTGAGGATTGATATATTGATGATAGGTGTTGCCGGTCGGCATATGCCCGATCAGCTCGACCGCGCCGATCTCGACAATCCGGTCGCCGCTTTCGGGGTCGAACCCGGTGGTTTCGGTATCCAGCACCAGCTCACGCATGCATCTTCCTTCGTATGTCGGCGATCACATCCTGCACCTGCGCGCGCGCATGCTCAAGCGTGTCGGTGACGATCAGGTAATCGGCACGGGCGCGTTTTTCGCTGTCCGGCACCTGCTTGGCGCGGATCGTCTCGAACTGCGCCTCGCTCATGCTGCCGCGTTCCAGCACCCGGCGGCGCTGTTCCTCCGCGCTGGTGGTCACCACCACAACGGCATCCATCGCCGCATTTCCGCCGGTCTCGAACAACAGCGGAATATCGAGCACGATAATGTCGGCGCGTGCCGTCCTGGCAAACTCCGCCCGGTCCTCGGCCACCAGCGGATGCACGATGGCCTCGATCCGGCGCAGCGCCTCGGGGGTTTCGCCGATGATCCGCTTCAGAACATCGCGCGACACCGCACCGTCGACAATCGCTTCGGGAAACGCCGCCCGCATCGGCGCCACAGCCGCGCCGCCCCTGGCATAAAGCCGATGCACCGCGGCGTCGGCATCCCAGACATCGCAACCAGCCTCGGCAAACAGCCGCGCCGTGGTCGATTTGCCCATCCCGATCGAGCCGGTGAGACCGAGCCGAAAGCTCATCTGAGCGCCGCCGCGCGGGTCGCCGCATCGACCACCGGGCGCTTGCCGAACCAGCGCTCGAATGCCGGCACCGCCTGATGCAGCAACATGCCGAGCCCATCGACCGTCTGGCAGCCCATTTCCCCCGCCACCCGCAAAAGCCGGGTTTGCAGCGGATTATAGACCAGATCGGTGACGACGGCATCGCGGCGCAACCCATCCAGCGGCACCCGCAGCTCGGGCTTGCCCAGCATGCCCAAAGACGTGGTGTTGACCACCAGCGCCGCCTCTTCGAGGATGTTCCCGGCCTTGACCCATTCCACCACGCGCAGCCGCTTGCCGAAATCATCGGCCAGCTTTTCGGCCCGAATCCGGGTCCGGTTCGACACCAGGATTTCCGGCACGCCGCTATCGAGCAGCGACGCGACAACGGCGCGCGCCGCCCCGCCAGCTCCCAGGACAGCGGCCGGCCCCGCCTTGGGATCCCAGCTTGGCGCGCCCTGGCGCAGGTTTTCGACAAAGCCATAGCCATCGGTATTGTCGGCGTGAATCTTGCCATCCTTGCGGAAGATCAGCGTGTTGGCCGCCCCGATCAGCGTGGCGCGATCGGTGATCAGATCGGCCATGTCGAGCACACGTTCCTTGTGCGGCACGGTGATGTTGACCCCGACAAATCCCATTTTTGGCAGCGTCGCCAGCACCGTTTTCAGATCGTCCTGGCTCACATCCATCGGGATGTAATGGCCGCTCAGCCCATAGGTGCGCAGCCAGTGATGATGCAGCTGGGGCGATTTCGAATGCGCTATCGGCGATCCGATCACACCGGCCAGGGGAATGCGTTCTAGGGTCATGTGTCCAAATCTCCGCTTGCCGACAGATACGACAGGAGTTCGACAAGGGGCAATCCAAGCACGGTGAAATAATCTCCCTCGATGCGCGAAAACAGGCGCACCCCCTCTTCTTCCAGCTTGTATCCGCCGACAGCGTGGCGAATGCTGTCCCAGTTTCTTTGCAGATAGCCGTCGAGATAGCCATCCGACACATCGCGCATATGCAGCCGCACCTGCCCGACATGGCGCCAGACCGGGCGGCCCTGATGGCAAAGCACCACCGCAGACAGCAACGCATGGCGCTTGCCGCGCATCCGGCTCAGCTGATCGCGGGCCTCCTCGGGCGATCCCGGCTTCGACAGGATCGCACCCTCGAAATCGAGCACCTGATCGCAGCCGATCACCAGCGCCTCGGGCCGCTTGCGGCTCAGCTTCATGGCCTTGGCTTCGGCCAGCGCATCGGCGATGTCGCGCGGGCTCGCACCCTCGTCCAGCAGCGCCGATTTGATCGCCTCCTCATCCAGCCTCGGCGAATCACTCTCGAACCTCACCGCCGCGTTGCGCAGCAGCTGGCGCCGGATTTCAGACGCTGAGGCCAAAATGATGTTTCGCGCCATGTGGATAACCTGGTGGATTTGTTAAGGGTTTCTTAAGGGGCTTTATGGGACAATTCGGGGGTGTTCGGAAGCCGCGTTGGATAACCGGCAATTCCGGCGAAGTTCGCCCCGCGTTTTCCCGTGTGGGAAAGCAAAAGTCGCGGCTGTGAGAAACCCGCTCTTTGGCCCCGCTTCAATACGGTTATCCCCATCTTGGCCCGGCCTCCGCAGGCCCTGAATCACGCCCGAATTTCCGCTCTCCCCGGCTTGTCCACAGCTGCACCCACAGCCGCGCCGCCAGTGTGGAGAAGCCGGGGAATACCCATTAATCCACAGAAAACAACGCCTCCTACATAAACATCATCCTTTTCTATTTCTTTCTTTTTATTAGATAGTCCGCGAGCGTTGCGCCCCACCTCCGGCTGAGAAGAGCAAGAGTTGACTCCAATCTCCCGGTTGCCTATCTAGCGTGTCAACCAGCCCGTCCGGGCAGAATGGTGTTTCAACTCTCTGACATGATCGCGGCCGCCTTTTGTGGCGCATCAAGGACATTCCCATGACAAACGAAATCATGACCTTCGACGAAGACGCAGAGATCGAAGAACGCATCTCTCTGGCCGAGCTTAAGGCGCACACCCCCAAGCAGCTGGTCGACCTCGCCGAAGAGCTCGAGATCGAAAACGCCTCGACCATGCGCAAGGGCGAGATCATGTTCTCGATCCTCAAGGAACGCGCCGAGGAAGGCTGGGACATTTTCGGCGATGGCGTTCTGGAAGTGCTGCAAGACGGTTTCGGCTTTCTGCGCTCGCCCGAGGCCAACTATCTCTCCGGCCCCGATGATATCTATGTCTCGCCCGAGATGATCCGCAAATTCTCGTTGCGCACCGGCGATACCGTCGATGGCAAGCTGGTGCAGCCGCTCGAGGCCGAGCGCTATTTCGCCCTCACCGATGTCACCCAGATCAATTTCGAGGATCCCGAGAAGGCCCGCCACAAGATCGCCTTCGACAACCTCACGCCGCTCTATCCTGATGAGCGCTTCAATCTCGAGATCGAGGACCCGACGATCAAGGACCGTTCGGCCCGGATCATCGACCTGGTCGCGCCCATCGGCAAGGGTCAGCGCTGCCTGATCGTGGCACCGCCGCGGACCGGCAAGACCGTGCTGTTGCAGAACATCGCCCATTCGATCGAACAGAACCATCCGGAATGCTACCTGATCGTGCTCCTGATCGACGAGCGGCCCGAAGAGGTGACCGACATGCAGCGCTCGGTCAAGGGCGAGGTTGTCTCGTCGACCTTCGACGAACCAGCCACCCGCCACGTCGCCGTGGCCGAAATGGTGATCGAAAAGGCCAAGCGCCTGATCGAACACAAGCGCGATGTGGTGATCCTGCTCGATTCGATCACCCGTCTGGGCCGCGCCTTCAACACGGTTGTGCCCTCCTCGGGCAAGGTCTTGACCGGCGGTGTCGACGCCAACGCCCTGCAACGCCCCAAGCGCTTCTTCGGCGCCGCCCGCAACATCGAGGAGGGCGGCTCGCTCACCATCATCGCCACCGCCCTGATCGACACCGGCAGCCGGATGGACGAGGTGATCTTCGAGGAGTTCAAGGGCACCGGCAACTCCGAGATCGTGCTCGACCGCAAGGTTGCCGACAAGCGCGTCTTCCCGGCGATGGACATCCTCAAATCCGGCACGCGCAAAGAAGAGCTGCTGGTCGATCCGCGCAACCTGCAAAAGACCTTTGTTCTGCGCCGGATTCTCAATCCGATGGGCACCACCGATGCCATCGAATTCCTTATCGGCAAGCTCAAGCAGACCAAGTCGAATGCCGAGTTCTTCGATTCGATGAATGGGTAAACACTGTTGTAAATCAACAGGTTAGGCGTAATGGACACGATCTTTGCCCAAGCCACGGCGCATGGTAAAGCCGGCGTGGCGATTGTCCGCATTTCCGGCCCCCGCGCCTGGGACGCTGCCGAGGCGCTGTGCGGCGCCCTGCCCGAGCCGCGCCTCGCCAGCCTGCGCCTGCTGAAGGATCGCACCGGCACGCGGCTCGATGAAGCGCTGGTGCTGTGCTTCGAGGACAAGGCCAGCTTCACCGGCGAGCGCGTGGTCGAGCTGCACCTGCACGGCTCCGTCGCGGTTGTCGCCGCCGTGCTGCGCGAACTCGGCGCAATGGACGATCTGCGCCCGGCCGAACCGGGCGAGTTCACCCGGCGCGCGCTGGAAAACGGGCGGCTCGATCTGGCCCAGGTCGAAGGCCTGGCCGATCTGATCGACGCCGAAACCGAAGCCCAGCGTCGTCAGGCGCTGCGGGTGCTCTCCGGCGATCTGGGTGACGAGGCCGAGATGTGGCGCAGGTCGCTGATCCGCGCTGCGGCCCTTCTGGAAGCCACGATAGATTTCGCCGACGAAGATGTGCCGGTTGACGTGACCCCCGAAGTGCGCAGTCTGCTGGACGAAACCCGCACCAGCCTGGCCCGTGAAATCGGAGGGGTTCCAGCTGCCGAACGGGTCCGTTCGGGCTTCGAGGTCGCCATTCTCGGCGCGCCCAATGTCGGCAAATCCACCCTGCTCAACACGCTGGCCGGGCGCGAGGCAGCGATCACCTCGGAATATGCCGGCACCACCCGCGACGTGATCGAGGTGCGGATGGATCTTGGCGGCATCCCCGTCACCCTGCTCGACACCGCCGGCTTGCGTGACACCGAGGATCATGTCGAAAACATCGGCATCGCCCGCGCCCGCGAGCGCGCCGAACACGCCGATCTTCGGGTGTTCCTGGTCGAAGACGGTGTCGCGCCCGACATTGCGCCGCGAGAAGGCGATATCGTTTTGCAGGCCAAGGCCGATCTGCGCGCCGACAAGCGCGGCGCGGTTTCCGGGGCCACCGGCGAAGGCGTGGCCCATCTTGTCGAAATGATTCGTGCGAATCTGGCTGAACAGGTAGCAGATATTGGGGTAGCTACCCGCGAGCGCCACAAGATGTCGATGGAAAAGGCGGTTATCGCGCTGGCCAATGCCGATCGGATGCTTGACCTCGGGCCAGAACATACCGATATCGCGGCGGAGGAGCTGCGAAGCGCCGTGCGCGCGCTTGACGCGCTGGTGGGCCGGGTGGATGTTGAAAACATCCTCGACGAGATTTTTGCCAGCTTCTGTATCGGCAAGTGATGCCAGGATGGATAAGGAATGTTTCACGTGAAACATCTTGATTTCGATGTGATCGTCGTCGGCGGCGGCCATGCGGGGGCCGAGGCCGCCCATGCCGCGGCGCGTCTGGGCGTGCGCACCGCGCTGGTGACGCTGCGGCGCGCCGATATCGGGGTCATGTCGTGCAATCCGGCCATCGGCGGGCTTGGCAAAGGCCACCTGGTGCGCGAGATCGATGCCATGGACGGGGTGATGGGCCGCGTCGCCGATCTCGCTGGCATCCAATTTCGCCTGCTCAATCGGCGCAAAGGCCCCGCGGTGCAAGGCCCGAGGGCGCAGGCAGATCGGGCAATTTATCGTCGCGAGATGCTGCGCGAAACCGAATCGCGCCAGAACCTCGCAGTCATCGAAGGCGAAACCACTGATTTCCTCATGCAAGGCCAAAGCGTCTGCGGTGTTCGCCTGGCCGACGGCTCCGAGATCCGCGCGCAGTCCGTGATCCTGACAACCGGCACGTTTCTGCGCGGTGTCATTCATATAGGCGACGTGTCGCGCCCCGGTGGCCGCATGGGAGACAAGCCTTCGGCGCGCCTGGCCGAACGACTCGACAGCTTTGCCCTGCCGCTCGGCCGCCTGAAAACCGGAACGCCGCCGCGTCTCGATGGCCGCACCATCAATTGGGATATACTCGAGAAACAGCCGGGCGATGATGAGCCGACGCTGTTTTCCTTCTTGTCAAAGGGTCCGACAGCGCCGCAAATCGCCTGCGGCATCACCCATACCAATACAAGAACCCACGAGATCATTCAGGAGAACCTGTCGCGTTCCGCCATGTACGGCGGCCATATTGATGGCATTGGCCCGCGCTATTGCCCGTCGATCGAAGACAAGGTGGTGCGTTTCGCCGACAAGGCTTCGCACCAGATATTCCTCGAACCCGAAGG
>CBDUGF010000120.1:0-11676 GCA_965366835.1 uncultured Rhodobacterales bacterium | reverse complement strand
CATCTTGACCCGTTCCTCGCGTGCGGCATCGTCAGCCGGGACAGGCGCGCGCGGCGCGGCGGCGGCGGCAGGCGCGGAAGCGGTGGCGGCTGGGGCCGAGACAGCGGCGGCAGGGGCCGGAGAGGCGGCGGCTTTCATTACGTCTTCCTTCATGATCCGGCCGTCGCGGCCGGTGCCCTTGACCGTTGAAGGGTCGATGCCCTTGTCGGCCATCATCTTCTCGGCGGAGGGCGCGTTGGCCACATCCTTGCCGTCGCCGCTCGCGGCCTGATCGTCTCCGCCGGGGCGGGTGGCGGGTTCGACGGTGCCATCGGCGCTGCCGCTGATCACCGCCAGTTTGGCATTGGCATCCACGGTGGTGCCTTCGGGCGCGACGATCTCGCTCAGCACGCCGCCGGCCGGGGCGGGCACCTCGACAGAGACCTTGTCGGTCTCGAGCTCGCACAGCATTTCGTCTTGCGTCACGCTGTCGCCTACCGCCTTGAACCAGGTCGCCACCGTCGCCTCGGTCACGCTTTCGCCCAGGGTCGGCACCATGACATCGACCTTGCCGCCGCCGTCCTTGGCGTCCGGCTTGGCCGCTTTGGCGGGTTTGGCCGCGGTCGGCGCCTTGGCAGGGGCTTTTTCAGACGCCTCGCCGCCTTCGGAGATCACCGCCAGCAGGGCATCGACGCCAACGGTTTCGCCCTCGGCGGCGACGATCTCGCCCAATTTGCCGGCGACGGGCGAGGGCACTTCGACCGTCACCTTGTCTGTTTCCAGCTCACACAGCATTTCGTCGACAGCCACGGCATCGCCCGGCTGCTTGAACCAGGTCGCCACGGTGGCTTCGGTGACGCTTTCGCCCAATGTCGGGACGCGGACTTCGGTTGCCATTGGATCGTTTCCTTACTTGACGGTGAGCGCGTCGTTGACGAGCGCGTCTTGTTGGGCTTTGTGCTGCTTGGCCAGGCCCGTCGCGGGCGAGGCGCTGGCCGGGCGGCCGACATATCTGGGCCGCGTGGTCTTGGCCTTGATGCGTTCAAGCACCCATTCGATATTCGGCTCGATGAAATTCCACGCGCCCTGGTTCTTGGGCTCTTCCTGGCACCAGACCATCTCGGCACCCTTGAAGCGCGTCAGCTCGTTGAGCAGAGAATGCGCCGGGAACGGATAGAACTGTTCGATCCGCATCAGATAGACATCGTCGATCCCGCGCGCGTCGCGCTCTTCCAGCAGGTCGTAATAGACCTTGCCGGAACACATCACCACGCGCTTGATGTCCTTGTCCTTCTTCAGCCTGGTGTCGGAATTGCCCTTCTGGGCATCATCCCAAAGCACCCGGTGAAAGCTCGACCCGGTGACGAAATCCTCGGTTTTGCTGACCGCCATCTTGTGACGCAAAAGCGATTTCGGCGTCATCAGGATCAGCGGCTTGCGGAAGCTGCGGTGCAGCTGGCGGCGCAGGATGTGGAAATAGTTGGCCGGGGTGGTGCAATTGGCCACGATCCAGTTGTCGCCGCCGCACATCTGCAGGAACCGTTCCAGCCGGGCCGAGGAATGCTCGGGGCCCTGGCCTTCATAGCCATGCGGCAAGAGCACCACGAGGCCCGACATGCGCAGCCACTTGGCCTCGCCCGAGCTGACGAACTGATCGAACATGATCTGCGCGCCATTGGCGAAATCGCCGAACTGGGCTTCCCACAGGGTCAGCGCGTTGGGCTCGGCCAGCGAGAAGCCATATTCGAAGCCCAGCACCGCATATTCGCTGAGCATCGAATCGATCACATCGTAATGCGCCTGGCCCTCGCGGATATGGTTGAGCGGGTAATAGCGTTCCTCGGAGTCCTGATTGATGAAGCCGGAATGGCGCTGGGAAAACGTGCCGCGGGTGGAATCCTGCCCCGACAGGCGCACCGGATAACCCTCGGTCAGCAGCGAGCCAAAGGCCAGCGCCTCGCCGGTGGCCCAGTCAAAGCCCTTGCCGCTCTCGAACATTTCCTGCTTGGCATCGAGCAGGCGGCCGACGGTGCGGTGCAGCGGGAAGTTCTTCGGTGCGCGGGTCAGCGCGGTGCCGATCTCGGCCATGGTCTCGGGCTTGATCGCGGTTTCGCCGCGGTCGTATTCGTCCTGATTGCGCCGGTCGAGATGGCTCCAGCGGCCATCGAGCCAGTCGGCCTTGTTGGGCTTGTAATCCTTGCCGGCCTCGAACTCGTCGTTGAGATGGGCCTGGAACGCGGCTTTCATGTCCTCGATCTCGCCTTCGGGGATCAGCCCGTCCTGCACCAGCCGCTCGGTATAGAGGCTGAGCGTGGTCTTGTGGCGCTTGATGTTCTTGTACATCAGCGGGTTGGTGAACATCGGCTCGTCGCCTTCGTTATGGCCGAACCGGCGATAGCAGAAGATGTCGATGACCACGTCCTTGTGGAATTTCTGGCGGAACTCGGTGGCCACCTTGGCGGCATGCACCACGGCTTCGGGATCGTCGCCGTTGACGTGGAAGATCGGCGCCTCGACCATCAGCGCGATATCGGTGGGATAGGGCGACGAGCGGCTGAAATGCGGCGCCGTGGTAAAGCCGATCTGGTTGTTGACGATGACATGGATGGTGCCGCCGGTGCGGTGGCCCTTGAGGCCCGAGAGGCCGAAACACTCGGCCACCACGCCCTGCCCGGCAAAGGCGGCATCGCCATGCAGCAGCACCGGGATCACCTGGGTGCGGTCCTTGTCGCCGAACTGGTCCTGCTTGGCGCGGACCTTGCCGATCACCACCGGGTTGACCGCTTCGAGATGCGAGGGGTTGGCGGTGAGGCTGAGATGCACGGTGTTGCCGTCGAATTCGCGATCCGAGCTGGCGCCGAGATGGTATTTCACATCGCCCGAGCCGTCGACATCCTCGGGCTTGAAGCTGCCGCCCTGGAACTCGTTGAAGATCGCGCGGTATGGCTTGGCCAGCACGTTGGCCAGCACCGACAGGCGGCCGCGATGCGGCATCCCGATCACGATTTCCTTGGCGCCGAGGCTGCCGCCGCGCTTGATGATCTGCTCCATCGCCGGGATCAGCGCTTCGCCGCCGTCAAGGCCGAAGCGTTTGGTGCCCATGTATTTCACATGCAGGAATTTCTCGAAGCCCTCGGCCTCGACCAGCTTGTTGAGGATCGCCTTGCGGCCCTCGCGGGTGAAGTTGATCTCCTTGCCGTAGCCCTCGATCCGCTCCTTCAGCCATCCGGCTTCCTCGGGGTTGGAGATGTGCATGTATTGCAGCGCGAAAGTGCCGCAATAGGTGCGCTGCACGATGTCGATGATCTGGCGCATGGTGGCAAAATCGAGGCCCAGCACCTGGTCGATGAAGATCGGCCGGTCCATGTCGGCCTCGGCAAAACCGTAGGATGCCGGGTCGAGCTCGGGGTGCAGCGTGTTGGCGCGCATGCCCAGCGGGTCGAGATCGGCGACGAGATGGCCACGGATGCGAAAGGCGCGGATGATCATCAGCGCGCGGATGGAGTCGAGCACCGCACGTTTCACCGCCTCGTCGCTGACCTTGACGTCCTGCTCGCCGGCCTTGGCCTTGATCTTCTCGATCGCGCCCTTGGCCTCTACGGGCGGCGGGGCGGGCCAATCGCCGGTCAGCGCGTTGGTCAGATCGTCGCTCGGCACCGGCGGCCAATCGGTGCGTGCCCAGGAGGGGCCATGCGCCTCGGCCTTCACGTCGGTGCCTTCATCCCCCATCTGGGCGAAGAACGCCTGCCACGCCTCATCGACAGCGTTCGGATCGCTGGCGTATCGCGCATACATCTGCTCGAGATACTCGGCGTTGTGCCCCTGCATGAAGGAGGAGGCATGGAACTGGTCGTTGGGGGAGTGTTCGGTCATTGGGGCACCTCGTCATTGGGTGAACTGAGGATAGGTATCCTGCGAGCGAAATTGGTGGGCAACAGCGCAAGGAGCATCACAAGCGCGAAAAAGAGATATTGCGAGACAAACCGAAGCTGAAGTGCGAGCTGTCCAACCGGGTTCCTGAAAGAAGCAGCCCGCGCCTCGCTGCCCTGTAGGCCCTGCGCGGTTTCCAAACCCATTGCGATGGGGCCAAGCAATTCGTAGCGGAAATAGAGCAGTATGGCAGGCAGAAAGACGATTACCGGATGGAACCCGATATCCTGCGCTCTCCGCAGCATGACGGCAAGAAATGGCAAGGCGATAACCAAATGAAAAATGGCGGTCAGGACGCTGGAGTTGGTGCCGTTTTTCAGTGTCCACCCCCAAACCTGGGCCTCCACAGCATACAATGCAGTGAACACGACAATGCAAAACGCGGTGAACCACCCGAATTCCGAAGGTGCGGCACGGCCTGAAAAACGAAGCGTTTTTTGCAGACAGGTTTTCGTCGATTGCACGGGTCCCATCACACACTTCCCGCCCGGCGGCACCGCCGGGCAGCGCCCGACCCGCCCCATGGGCGGGCGCAGCCCTTTGTGCATATGTCAGGCGTCGCACCATGCTCAGCCAATCGCTTCCAGCATCGCTTCGCCAAGGCTGGCGGGGCTTTCGGCGACCACGATCCCGGCCGCGCGCATGGCTTCGATCTTGTCCTCGGCGCCGCCCTTGCCACCGGCGACGATGGCGCCGGCATGGCCCATGCGGCGGCCCGGCGGGGCGGTGCGCCCGGCGATGAACCCGGCGGTCGGCTTCCAGCGGCCCTTTTTCTTCTCGTCGGCGAGGAACTGCGCGGCTTCCTCTTCCGCCGAGCCGCCGATTTCGCCGATCATGATGATGCTCTGGGTCTCGTCATCGGCGAGGAACCATTCCAGCACGTCGATATGCTCGGTGCCCTTGATCGGGTCGCCGCCGATGCCGATACAGGTGCTCTGGCCGAGGCCGACATCGGTGGTCTGTTTCACCGCCTCATAGGTCAGCGTGCCCGAGCGCGAGACCACGCCGCAGGAGCCGCGCTTGTGGATATGGCCGGGCATGATGCCGATCTTGCAGGCGTCGGGCGTGATCACACCGGGGCAGTTCGGGCCGATCAGGCGGCTCTTGGAGCCATCAAGCGCGCGCTTCACCTTCATCATGTCGAGCACGGGAATGCCTTCGGTGATGCACACGATCACCTCCATTTCGGCGTCGATCGCCTCGAGGATCGAATCCGCCGCGAAGGGCGGCGGCACATAGATCACCGAAGCATTGGCCCCGGTCACATGCCTGGCCTCGTGCACCGAGTTGAACACCGGCAGGTCGAGATGGCTCTGCCCGCCCTTGCCGGGGGTCACGCCGCCGACCATCCTGGTGCCATAGGCAATCGCCTGTTCGGTGTGGAATGTGCCCTGCGAGCCGGTGAGGCCCTGACAGATCACTTTGGTGTTTTCGTCGATGAGGACTGCCATTTAGGGCGTGCTCCCTTTTCGTTTGGTTGTCTGTTTGCGGCGCGGGGTGAGGTGTCGTTGTCCCGTGCCGGTTATTCGTAAAGTTGCCTGAATCCGATGGCGAGAGTGATGCCGCTGTCGGTTTCCCATCTGAGCGTGACCGCCTGATGCATTTGGCCCGGATAGCTGGCGACCCAATCATGGCCATCGACATGCGGGGAAGGATCGTCGTTCAACTGGTCGATATGCTTTGGATGGGCCGCCTTGAAGGCCGGGCCGATCTGGGCTTCGAGGACCTTGTAGTAGTCATGCGTTCCGATCTGGGGAGGCAGCATCAGGGCGCAGGCGATTTCATCGACCTTGCGGTTGAGCACCAGCGAGGCGCCACCGGGCGTGCCGTAGACAACGGTGCGCTCCTGCGACACGGCGACCGGCAATTCCGCGGTGCTGAACGCGGCGATTGCCTTGGCGAACTCGGCGTCGAAATCGAGCGTGTTGAAGATGCAGCCCTGCGACATGGCCGCGCCTGTGAGGAAAGGATTGCCGAACCCGTCCTGCGCAAGGGACGCGCCTGTTGACAGGCCGAGACCCATCGCCGCTGCGAGCAAGTGTTTAAACGCCATCCAACTCTTCCTTATCCCATGCGCCGATGAGGCCGGGGGACATGGTGGGCCGAATGCCCACCCTATGTTATCCCTTTACCGCCTTCACGATCTTCTCGGCGCCGTCCTTCAGGTCATCTGCGGCGATCACGTCGACATCGCTTTCATTGATGATCTTCTTGCCCTCTTCCACGTTGGTGCCTTCCAGCCGCACCACCAGCGGAACTTTCAGACCGACCTCTTTCACAGCCGCAACCACGCCCTCGGCGATCACGTCGCAGCGCATGATGCCGCCGAAGATGTTGACCAGAATGCCCTTCACCTGCGGATCCGAGGTGATGATCTTGAACGCTTCGGTCACCTTCTCCTTGGTGGCGCCGCCGCCGACATCGAGGAAGTTGGCCGGCTCGGAGCCGTAAAGCTTGATGATGTCCATCGTCGCCATGGCCAGGCCCGCGCCGTTGACCATGCAGCCGATCTCGCCATCCAGCGCGATATAGTTGAGGTCATACTTGGAAGCTTCCAGCTCCTTGGGGTCTTCCTCGGTCACGTCGCGCAGTTCGGCGATATCGGCGTGGCGATAGATCGCGTTGCCGTCAAAGCTGATCTTGGCGTCGAGCACCTTGAGATCGCCCTTGTCGGTCACGATCAGCGGGTTGATCTCGAGCATCTCCATGTCTTTTTCGAGGAACGCCTTGTAGAGCGTGCCCATCAGCGCCACGCATTGCTTGACCTGCTGGCCGGTCAGGCCGAGGGCAAAGGCGATGCGACGGCCATGGAAAGCCTGATAGCCGGTGGCGGGATCGACGCTGAACGACAGGATCTTCTCGGGCGTCTTGGCGGCGACTTCCTCGATATCCATGCCGCCCTCGGTCGAGCAGACGAAGCTGACGCGGCTGGTCTGGCGATCGACCAGCAAGGCGAGGTAAAGCTCGGTCTCGATGCCCGAGCCGTCTTCGATATAGATCCGGTTGACCTGCTTGCCGGCCGGGCCGGTCTGATGCGTGACCAGCGTGCGGCCCAGCATCCGCTTGGCTTCCTCGGCGGCTTCCTCGACCGATCTGGCCAGCCGCACGCCGCCCTTCTCGCCGGCATCGGCCTGCTTGAAGTGGCCCTTGCCGCGCCCGCCGGCATGAATCTGCGCCTTGACCACCCAGAGCGGGCCGTCCATCTCGCCGGCCGCCGTCTTGGCGTCTTCCGCGCGGGTCACGACGCGCCCGTCGGAAACCGGGGCGCCATAAGAGCGAAGCAGAGCCTTCGCCTGGTATTCATGGATGTTCATCGGACCTACCTGCTGGTTGCTTCACGTCTGGTTGCTAGTGGCATAAGGTTTCGGTATTGCTAAGCATTATCCCAAAGATATCGGGAATTTGCCCGATTTTTCCGTATTTGTGATCACACCGGGAAAACGTGTGATCACAAGAACGCCGCGGCGACGGCGAAATTGCCGCTGGCGAGAATCACCGCGCGCGGAGCGCCACCTGCGGCACGGGCCATCCGGCATGCTGCGCATGGCGCTGCCGGGCTCAGTTGAAATAGACCGAAAACAGCCCGCCGCGCCCGCGCGCCAGCCGGTTGAACGCCTGCCATCGCTGCATCGTGATCATCGGGCCCTTGGCGCTGTGCTCGTAGAACCCGATGCCGTGGATCGCCTCCATCAGGTCGATCGGCGTCGGGTAGCGCTCGTAATGCGCCAGGCTGATGCCATGGCCGCCCGGCAGCATCGGATGCGGGATCAGCAGCCGCCCGGTCAGCACCGCCTCGGCGTCTTCCAGCACATCCTGCCAGGCCAGGGCCATCGCCGGATCAATCTCGACCGGCAGGGCGGGGGTCTGGCGCGCATTCGGGATCCATTCGCGGTCATCGTCGGTCTCGGCCTCGATCAGGGTCGAGAACCTGCGGTTCTCGGCGATCATCGCGCGCCAGTGGGTCATCGCGGCGCTTATGCGGGCCGGGTCGGGCTGTTGTTTCAGCGCCGCCACCAGCACATAGAGCGCATCGACCGTGGGCCGGAAGCTTTCGACCTGGCGGTTGAGATCGCCGCCGCCGCCAGGCAGCTTGGCCTCGGCCGAGCGCAGCTCGCCGCGCACCGAACGCTGGGCGCGGTAGAGCTCGCGCTCCTCGTCGCGCTGGTCGGTCAGGCCGTCGCGCAGCGCCTTGATCTCGGCGTTGATCTCGTCGCGCCGGTCCTTGTTTTCGTCCTTGTTCACCTCCTTGCGCAGGGCGCGGATTTCGTCATCCACCGGCTTGCGCGCATCGCGCAGCGCCTTCAACGCGCCATCGACGCGCTCCTTCTCGGCTTTCAACGCGGCGATTTCCGCCGTCACCACCGCCAGATCATAGTATTCCGGCAGGCGCGGCGCCTGTTTCAGCGCCTCGCGGCCCTCGGCCAGACGGGCGAAAACCGGCGTCGGATCGAACGCCATATAGGCATTGCCGAAGCCCGACAGCATATGGGTATAGGCCACGAGCCAGGCATGATCGGCCTCGTCGAAACGCACTTCGAGGCGCGGCGCGCCGTCCTTGGCCATGTCGCGCATCGCCCGGCGGCCCATCAAAAGCGGCCCCAGCACCTCGATCGCACCTTCGCCGCGATCCTGGCGGGCATTGAGATTGATGTCGAACCAGATGTCATCGAGCGCCAGTGTAAATGGCGCCACGCCTGCCGCCTTGGCCTGATCCAGCGTCGCGCGGGCGGTGTCGATGTCCTCGAGGAAAGTGACGATGACCGTTGAAAGCGTCTCCGGCCCCGCCGGCTTGGCGCGCGGATTGCCGCGCCCGTTCACCGGCAGGCGCAGCAGCGGCAAGTTGAGCGCAGAATCGCCCAATCCGTACTCATAACGGGTCTGCAGGCTTTTCTCGACCGCGCGCAGGGTTTTGAGCGCGCCGAGTTCGAACAGGTTGGGAGTGCCGCGCGCCTCGAGCACGGCGATCTGCCCGTCGAGCCCGCGCAGCGCCAGTTCACTTTGCGCTTCGGTCTGCGCCGCGATCGGCGCGGCCAGGATCGCGCAGGCCGAGGCGGCGGCGGTGACGCGTTTCAATCTTTCAAACATGTTCGGAACTACCTGTTGTTGCTGCGAATCCGCCGGGCCTCGCGCCCGATCCCGGTAACAATGGCCCCACGCGGGCGCAATGTTCAAGCCGATGCCGGCGCTGCCTCCCGGCCTGCTGCCGTATCGTCGAGGAACTCGTCGATGATCAGGCTCAGCAGTTCGGATTTCGACCGCACCCCCACCTTGCGGAAAATCGAGGTCGATTGCGCCTTGATGGTGCCCGGTGCGGTGCGGCGCGCCGCCGCGATATCGGCCACGCTCAGCCCCTTGAGGATCAGCATGGTGACGTCCTGCTCGGCCTCGGTCAGCCGCCAGCCGGCGAATTTGGCCTCCAGCACCTCGCCGAATTGCCCGCGCAGCAGCGAAATCGTCTCGGTGTGGTCGCAATGGGCGCCTTGCAGCGCCTTGAGATGGACAAACAGCCGCAGCACCACCAGCCCGAGGCCCAGAACCGAAGCGATTTCGAGGATTTCGAGCAGCGGGTTGTCGAGCAGCGCCGGTATGGCCCAGCCCAGCGCATCGGCCAGTTCTTCGCCGATGTCGACCAGCATGAAGGCCATGGCGCCGCCGACGATGACAATGCCGGCGCGGACTGCCGCGGGCGAAGGGAGCAGCGCGGCGGCGGGGCGATCTTGCTGCGGAATGTGGTTCGAAAGCATGGCTGTCCTATCCATCCGGTGGCGCGGGGGCGCCTTCGACCAAAGCTTATGCGCCGAAACCGTTCAGAAACACCTACGACTTTGGCTTATTTCCGGCTTTTGCCGCCGGATCAAGCTTCTGTCCAATGGGCGGGCGGCGGGTTTTCTGTCCGGGTTGGCGCCAACGCCGCACCGGGACAGGGCGGTGAGGTCTTCGCAGAAACTTCGCCAAAGAAGGGAGCGCCGTGAAATTCGCAAGATGCGTGATCGTCGTTCTCGCGCTGGCGCTGGTGGCTGCGGCGTCGGGCTTTGCGCCGCGCCGGATCGGCGACCGGTTGCAGATCGCTCTGCCCCTGGCCGGGCTCGGCTGTGCGCTGGCGACCGGACAGGCCGGGGGCTATCTGCTGCGCTTCACCGGGCTTGAACTGGCGCTCTATTCTTCCAAGGAAACGCTGGGCGACGCCGCGATCAACACCCGCCCCGACGGCAGCCTGCACGGCTTCCCCTCGGGCCATACCGCGGCGGCCACCTTCGGCGCGGCGGCCCTGGCCAGCACCTGCCTGCGGGCCAGCCCTTCGGCCTCGGCGGCGGTCTACCTGGCTTCGGGTTTCACCGGGACAAGCCGGGTTCTGGCCGAGCGGCACACCCCGTTGCAGGTCTTTGCCGGGGCGCTTCTGGGCTGGCTCATGCAGGTGCTGCCATTCGCCGGGCTGCGCCGATTGCGCCGGGTCCGCCGCAGGGCGCTGCAGGGCTGAAGGGCAAGAAAAAAGGCACCGGGATCGCCGGTGCCTCTGGTTGGTGCAATTTCGCGCCGGATCAGACCAGCGAGGCGTCGATTTCCTTGCAGGCCTTCACCAGACCCTTCACCGCGTTCACCGATTTGTCGAACTGGGCCTGCTCGTCCTTGTCGAGCTTGATCTCGATCACGCGTTCGACACCGCCGGCGCCGATCACCGTCGGCACACCGACATAGAGCCCGTCGAGCCCGTAGGCGCCTTCGATATACGCCGCGCAGGGCAACACGCGCTTCTGGTCCTTGAGATAGGCCACGGCCATCTCGATCGCCGAGGTGGCGGGCGCGTAATAGGCCGAGCCGGTTTTCAACAGGCCGACGATCTCGGCGCCGCCGTCGCGGGTGCGCTGTTCGATGGCGTCCATCTTCTCCTGCGTGGTCCAACCCATCTCGACCAGATCGGGCAGGGGAATGCCGCCGACGGTCGAATACCGTGCCAGCGGTACCATGGTGTCGCCATGCCCGCCAAGCACGAAGGCGGTGACGTCGCGCATCGAAACGCCGAACTCCTCGGAGAGGAAATGGCGATAGCGCGCCGAATCGAGCACACCGGCCATGCCGCAGACCTTCTCATGCGGCAGGCCCGAGAATTCGCGCAGCGCCCAGACCATCGCATCGAGCGGGTTGGTGATACAGATCACGAAGGCGTTGGGGGCATGGGCGGAGATGCCCTCGCCGACCGATTTCATCACCTTGAGGTTGATGCCGAGCAGGTCATCGCGGCTCATCCCGGGCTTGCGCGGCACACCGGCGGTGACGATGCAGACATCGGCGCCGGCGATATCGGCGTAGCTCTGGGTGCCCTTGAGGCTGGCGTCAAATCCTTCCGACGGGCCGCTTTCGGCGATGTCCAGCGCCTTGCCCTCGGGGATGCCTTCGGCGATGTCGAACAGAACGATGTCACCCAGCTCTTTCATCGCCGCCATGTGGGCGAGCGTGCCGCCGATCATGCCGGCGCCGATCAGCGCGATTTTGGGTCTGGCCATGGGATTTGTCTCCGGATGTGTGAATTTCGCCCCGTAGCTATCCAATCGCCCAGCTTCGCGCAAGCCGTGTGGTGGGGCTGAGACGCTTCATCGCGCTTGCCCCGGGGGAAAGACCGGCCCGCGCACGGCGGGCGGCCGGGTTACCGCCCGGCATCGCGCGCGCCAGCCGGGAGACGAATCGGCCGATCGGCGTACCGTTCCAGTGCAGCACCTCGACGCCCGCGACGAAGTTCGTCGATTCCGTCGAGCCGACGATCTTCGAGAC
>CBDUGF010000119.1:0-11962 GCA_965366835.1 uncultured Rhodobacterales bacterium | reverse complement strand
ACGAGCGGTTTCGCGGGCGGCTGCCGGGGGTCGAGGCGTTGCTCAAGGGGCGCGGGTTGGTCGCGGGGTGAGCGCCTTCATGTCAGGACGCACCCACCCGCCCATCCGCGCAGAGGCAGTTTGTGATGCGATAGCGTTATGCGCTTCAGAGACCCAGTTTCGCCTGTGTTTGCTGCACATTGGTGCGGAACTTGTAGCCTTTGACCAGCCCGGACGAAGCGTCCATTGGCCACCATTCCGCATCCCCCGGCCAATTGCGCCAGAGTTTACCTGAGCGATCGACCACGTGGTTGATGCAGGCTTTTTCGCCGGCACTTTTGCCGGCGCGGCCAGACCCATCGGGGAAATACCAGCTCATATCGTGGCAAAGCCGCCCGGCGGCATCGACGCTCCAGGTTCCGGCGCCGATATTATCGCTGCTGTCAGCGCACCACGCCCGGACCTGCCAGTTTGGCGCAAAATACGCGCCGCCATTGCAGTTATCAGCCCAAATGTCGGTCTTGCCGCCATAGGCCCGTGCAATTTTTTCGGTGTTTGGAAACTGTGCCCCTTTTGGTTTGGGATCGGCCATCGCCGGCGATGAGAGCGAAGCCAGGACGAGGGACGAAATAGTGCCGCAGAGGCGCAGATTCATTGAGTGCTCCCTTATGCAGTGTGTTGCCAACGGAGTCTGAATGGTGTTCACCTACAGTCAAGTGAATTGATGTGGACTGTGTGTTTCCAAAATCGAAATCCATGGCCGGAAGCAGCCGGATGGCAGCGCAAACGCGCGTGAGGCTGTCCTGGAATTTGCCAAGGTTCAGATCGTCTGATCGTAATCGCTTACGCCCGGTTCGGTGCGGATGACCACGTCGATATTGGCGAAGATGGTGCGCTCTTAGCCACGTCATGTAGCATTCCCATCGCTTCCGGATTGGGATTGTACTGCGGGAAGTTGTAATCGAGCGCGTTGCGGGAGGGCACGGTTTCGATGCCCAGACGCTGGAAAAGCCCGAGCGGCATTGCCCGTTCGCACGCAAGCGGGAAGCCGCGCCAAGAGCGTTTCAGGTTAAAGCGGACTCGAAATACGTGGCCTCACGCATGCCGCTCGGACGCGCATTTCGATCCACATGATTCAATGTAAACCTGAGACGCTTTAAAGCCCTTTGCGGCGTCCCGGAATCAGGGGAAGGCAGAAACGCCCCACGCCACTTCGATGTTGCAGGCGGTTTGCGTCAAAGCTGCGCCTCAGTTCAAATGCAAAATGCTTCAGGACGATACCTGTTCGCGCAGGATCGACGAGGTGAGCGATACCATGAGATAGACGCCGGCAAAGATCAGGAAAGCGAGAATCGTGTTTTCGAAGGCCCGCGGATAGGACGCCTCCTGGGCTTCGATCGGCATCACCGGAACGGTGAGATAGCGCACCTGGCGGCTGGCTTCGAGCTCGGCCGCTTTGGCCGATTGCAGGGCGTTTTGCAGGAACATGTCGGCGGTCAGGAGGTCGGCCTGGGCCATCTGGATCTGGGCCGAGCGCGAGGCCAGCGAGGACGCCTTGTCGGACTCTTCGGTCATCCTGTTGTTGAGGGTCGTGAGAAGCGTATTGAGGCGGCTGATATCGGCGCGCGCGCCGTCGACCTTGGCCCGGTTGGGGCGGGCGTTGTCGAGCAGGGCGGCGAGCTGAAGCTCCTTCTCCAGCAACTCGCTTTCGTAAGTGGCGATCTGGGAGCGCAGCACCGCGAGCTGTTCTGTCGGATCAACCCCTTGGGTTTCCTGGAGATTGACCAGGTCTGCCTGCGCCTTGCGGCGTTCGACCTTGGCCTCTTCGAGGCTTTTCAGCGCCGAGGCCATCGCATCTTCGCGTTTCTTGCGCGACAGCTCATCGACCCGTTCTTCGGCAAATCGCACCAGCAATTCGGAGAAATCATAGGCCACCTTGGGATCGGCGGCGATCACCTCCATGCGCACCACGCCCTCGGTCGGATCATAGCCGATCTTGACCGATTTCTTGTAGAGCTTGTGGGCCTTCTCATTCGAGGCATCGGGGGCGAGGCGCTGGATCGGATCGATCTCGGGGCCGCTGAAATGCGCCTTGAAGCCGTGCTCGGCATCGAGCCGCAGCATCGCATCCTTGGACAGCATGTAGGATTGCACCGCGATGCTGTCCTGGCTGGTGGCGTAGTTGGACGGCAACAGCCCGCCCATGCGCCCGCCGCCGCCGCCGCCATCGGCCTGCAGGATCAGAAATTCGGTGTGCGAGGCATACATCGGCGTGGCGATCACGAAATAATACCAGCCTGCAAGGATCGTGGGGATGAACACGAAGGCCGACAGCCGGGTGAACAGCAGCGCCAGCTTGCGGCGGCGGCGGCGGGCGATATCGCGCTGGATCTGCGAGATCTCGACCTGGCGGCGATCGGCGGGCGACATCGTGTCGGTCGAGGGCAGGCCGCCGCGTTTCATCTGCACGGTCTGCGGCAGCTGGGTTTTGCCGATGTCGGGCAATTGGCCGCCGGTGTCCACCGGGATGCCGCCATCCTTGCCGCCGCCCGATCCGCCGCCCGAGGACGGCACCACCAGTTCGAGCATGTTTGAGCGCTGGAACGGGTCGATGCCGCGGCTGCGCAGCTGTCGCACCGCATCGAAATCCGAAATCGGGGCGAGGCCGTGTTTTTGCGCCACGCGGCGCGCCATGCGCAGCTGCCGCCCGGTCAGGCCTTCCTTGCGGATCGCGTCGATATCGGTTTCGGCGGCAGTTTCGCGGGCCGAGGCGATGTCTCTGAGGCCGGGGCCGTGCGGGTCGTCCTGCTGGGTGCCGAGCTGGGTTTCCGGCCGCGGCCGGGGCTGCGATTGCGGTGCCGCCTTCGGTGCTGCATCCGGCGCCGATTTCGGCGCGGACCCGGCACCGGGAGCGGCCGGCCGGGTCAGGCTTTCGGGGGTGACAGGCGCAGCGACGGGGCGCGGGCCAGGGGCGGGTCTTGCGGAGCGGGGCGCGTTTTCGGCCGCAGTTGTGGCGTTGGCCGCGTTGGCGGCGGGCCCGGCGCCGATCGGACCGGTGCGGCGGATGCGGAATTTTCTAGCCTTGGGTTTCGTAGTCATAGAGCTGTTTCGCTTCTTCCAAGGTATCAAACATCTCGAGCTGTCCATTGATCAGGACGGCGGCGGATGTGGCGAATTGTTCCAGCACCTGCGGGCTGTGCGAGACGATCACCACGGTGGTGGTGCGCAGGCGTTCGCGCAGGATATCGCCGGCCTTGCGGTTGAACTCGACATCTGTCGAGCCGGGCATGCCTTCGTCGATCAGGTAGATATCGAAATCGAGCGCCAGCAACAATGCGAATGAAAACCGCGAGCGCATGCCGGAGGAATAGGTGCCCAGGGGTTGATCGAAGTATTCGCCCAAACCGCAGAGCCAGCGGCAATAGGCTTCGACATAATCGGGATCGAGCCCGTAGAGCCGGGCGATGAAGCGGCTGTTTTCCACCGCCGAATGCTTCGAGATGACGCCCCCCATGAAGCCGAGCGGGAAGGAGACGCGGCAGGAGCGGCGGATCTCGCCCTCGTCGGGCTTTTCCAGCCCTGCCATCATGTTGATCAGCGTGGTCTTGCCGGTGCCGTTGGGCGCCAGAACACCCATCGAACGGCCGAGTTCAACGCGAAACGACACGCGGTCAAGGATTACCTTGCGCTGCGTGCCCGTCCAGAAGGACTTGCTTACGTTTTCAAACTCGAGCATCTCGGGCTCCGGTTCTGCTCTCCTGCAACCCTCTTTACCGGGGTTTTCCTAAGGCTTGGTTAGCCTTGGTCACCGGCATTATGTCGGATCACGGGGGGTTATGACAACGTCATAAGGCAAAAATGTGTCGTGGGGTTGAAAAATCTGCCGCCCCGGGAGGATCATCCGGGGGCGATGCCGGGTCCAGCGGTCGGACACGCGCAGCGGGCGGCGGCGGGGAAATGCCGGGCACATGTGCCGCGCGGCGGGAATCCGGCGCGGGAGCGCGAAAATGACCGGCTGACGGTTGTAATCTGCGGGCGGGAAAGCTACCAAAAGGATCAAGATGAGCCGGAAAGAACCGCGCGATTTGACGGTGCGGACCCGGACGGTGCAGGGGGCTGACAATTTGCGGAATATCTGGCCGATCATCGTTCTGCTTGCGCTCTGGCTGCTGCTGTCGGGGATTTACAAGCCGCTGGTGATTGGGTTTGGCGTCGCCTCGGTGGTGCTGTCGGTCTATGTCGCGCGGCGGATGGACCGGGCCGATGACTATGTGATGCGACTGATTCTGCGCCCCATTCGGTCTGTGATCTATTTCTTCTGGCTGCTCGGCGAGATCGCCAAGGCGACCTGGACGGTGACGCGTGTGATCATGGCGCCCGAGGTCAGAACCCGCCAGCATCTCTTTGCCGTCAAACACAGCCAGAAAAGCGATCTCGGGCAGGTGATCTTTGCCAATTCGATCACGCTGACACCGGGGACGATCACGGTGGAGACCGAACCCGACCGCTTTCTGGTGCATGCGCTGAGCTTCAGCCCGAGCGACATCGACGCCCTGCGCGATATGGACCGCCGGGTGAGCGATACCGAGCGCGGGGGCGCCGACTGATGTTCATCCTCGCCACAATCGCGATCTTCGTGGGCATGATTTTCGTCATGATCCGGGCCTTCGACGGGCCGACGATGTATGACCGGGTGTTGGCGGTGAACCTGTTCGGCACCCATACCGTGCTGCTGATCGGGGTGATGGGGTTCCTGTTCGGGCGGCCCGATTTCCTCGACATCGCGTTGCTTTATGCGCTGATCAACTTTGTCGGCACCATCGCGGTGCTGAAATTCTTCCGCTATCGCGCGATCGGCGACATTGGCCAGATGCCCGACGCGCCGGGCGACGTAGCGGCGGCGCCCGAAGCGGAGCGCGGCGCATGAGCATGGGTGCGCTGATCATCGAGGTGCTGAGCTGGATCTGCATCGTGTCGGGGGCGTTTTTCGTCGTGGTCGGCGCGTTCGGCAGCTGGCGGCTTGAGGATTTCTGGGCCAGGCTGCACGCCGCCTCGGTCACCGACTCGGGCGGTGTGATCCTGCTGACGCTGGGCATGTGCCTTCAGGCCGGGCTGACGCTTGTCACCGTCAAGCTTTTGATTATCGGGATCTTCTTGTTCATTACCGGGCCGACGGCGACCCATGCCGTGGCCAATGCCGCGCTGGTTTCGGGGCTGCGACCCCGGGTCGCCAAGGGGCTGGTCGCCGCCGAGCCGGCGCCGCTGATCGCATCGGGCAAAACCGCAGAGCCGGATGACGACGACAGCAATGGCGACGGCGACGATTACGAGAAGGCGGGCAAGCTATAGCAACCTTTATCGACATTGCCCTGTTCACCATGCTGGTGCTGACCGCGTTTGCCATCACGCGCACCGACAGGCTGTTTTCCGCGGCGATGCTGTCGGGGGTGTTCAGCCTGTTGTCGGCGCTGCTGTTCGTGGTCCTCGATGCGGTCGATGTGGCCTTTACCGAGGCGGCGGTGGGGGCGGGCATATCGACCGTGCTGATGCTGAGCACGCTGGCGCTGACCAGCCGGGTGGAAAAACCTTCGCGGCATCCGCCGTGGATTCCGCTCTTCGTGGTCGGGATGACCGGTGCGGTGCTGATCTATGGCACGCTCGACATGCCGCATTTCGGCGCGCCGGACGCCCCGGCACAGACCCATGTATCGCCCGAATATCTGAGCCAGAGCCCGCACGAGATCGGCGTGCCCAATGTGGTGACCGCGATCCTGGCCAGCTATCGCGGCTATGACACGTTGGGCGAGACGGCTGTGGTGTTTACCGCCGGGATCGGGGTGTTGATGCTGATCAGCGGGCTGAAACTGCGGCGGCGGCGGCGACAGGCACTGGGCGAAAGACGGGACGAGGGGAGCGGCGGCACATGATGGGATCTCACCATCTGATCTTGCGGGTCGTGACCAAGCTTCTGGTCGGCACCATCATCCTGTTTGCGCTTTACGTGCAGTTTCACGGCGATTATTCGCCCGGTGGCGGCTTTCAGGCCGGGGTGATCTTTGCCGTCGCCTTCATCCTTTATGGTGTGGTCTTCTCGCTGCGTCAGGCCAAAGAGGTGTTTCCGCCCTGGCTGGTGCACAAGCTGATGGCGCTGGGTGTGCTGATCTATGCCGGGACCGGTGTGGCGAGCATGGTTCTGGGCTATGAATACCTCAACTACGGCGCCTTCACGCCCGAGCATCCGTCGCATGGCCAGCATTGGGGCATCCTGGTGGTCGAACTCGGTGTCGGGGTGACCGTGACCGGGGTGATGGTGGCGATCTATTATGCCTTTGCCGCGCGCCCGCCGCGGATCAGCGACGAGGAATGGTGATGGCGGGCGACTGGATCGAATTCATCATTGGCCATCTGAATTACTGGCTGTTCACCGTTCTGATGATGACCGGGCTCTATATCGTTGTGGCGAAAGGAAATTTCGTCAAGAAGATCGTCGGGCTGAACATCTTCCAGACCTCCGTTTTCATGCTCTACATCTCGATGGGCAAGGTCACCGGCGGCACCGCGCCGATCTTTCCGACCGACATGAAGATCGACCCCGATGTGATCTATTCCAACCCGCTGCCGCATGTGCTGATCCTGACCGCGATCGTGGTCGGAATCGCCACCACATCGCTGGGTCTCGCGCTGATCGTGCGGATCCGCGAGGAATTCGGCACCATCGAGGAAGAAGACATTCTCGAGATCGAAACCGCGATGGCCGCCGAGGAAACCCGGCTGCATGGCGGCACCATGGGCGGGCGGGCATAATGGCAACTGAAACGCTGGCAGGGGCGGCCCAGGGCGGGGGCCACGACGCGGCGGCGCATGTGGCGCTGGGCCTTGTCGACCAGCTGCCGCTCTTGCTGGTGCTGGTGCCGTTCTGTGCCGCGCCCTTGATGGTGCTGATCGGTGCGCGGCGGCTGGCCTGGCCTTTGGCCTATGGTGCGGTGACGGCCTCCTTCGTGATCTCGGTCTTCGTGCTGATGCGGGTGATCGGCGGCGAGGTGATCTCGTATCACATCGGCGGCTGGGCGCCGCCCCTGGGCATCGAATACCGGGTCGATGCGGCCAATGCCTTTGTGCTTTTCCTGGTCACGGGCATCGCCACCGTGGTCATGCCCTATGCCCGCGTCAGCGTGCTGGCCGAAATCGGCGAGCGCCACCTGGTGCTGTTCTATGCCTGTTTCCTGCTCTGTCTGACTGGGCTTCTGGGCGTGGTGATCACCGGCGACGCGTTCAACGTCTTCGTCTTCCTCGAGGTTTCTTCGCTGTCGACCTATGTGCTGATCGCCGCCGGGGCCGAGCGCGACCGCCGGGCGCTGACCGCGGCCTATGACTATCTGATCATGGGCACCATCGGCGCCACCTTCTTCGTGATCGGCATCGGCATGCTCTACATGGTGACCGGCACGCTCAACATGGCCGATATCGCCGAGCGGATCGCCGACCAGAGCGGCAACCGCACGGTGCGCGCGGCGTTTGCCTTCATCGTCGTCGGCATGGGGCTGAAGGCGGCGATCTATCCGCTGCACCTGTGGCTGCCCAACGCCTATACCTATGCGCCCTCGGCGGTGACGGCGTTCCTCGCCGCGACCGCCACCAAGGTGGCGATCTATGTGCTGATGCGGTTCATGTTCTCGGTGTTTCAGCCGCATTACCTGTTCGAGGTGAAGACGCTGGAGTTCATCATCCTGCCGCTGGCCCTGCTGGCGATGTTCGCGGCGTCGCTGATCGCGATTTTCCAGACCGATCTGAAGCGCCTGCTGGCCTATTCCAGCCTGGCGCAGATCGGCTACATGCTGCTCGGGATCGGCCTCTTGAGCGAGACCGGGCTGACCGCCGCGATTGCGCACCTGTTCAATCACGGGATCACCAAGGCGGCGCTGTTCATGGGCGTGGGCGCATTGACGCTGCGCTATGGCAATTCGTTCTGCGACCGGATTGCGGGGGCGGGGAAAACCATGCCCTGGACCTCGGCCGCGATGGTGATTGGCGGCTTGAGCCTGATCGGGGTGCCGGGCACTGCCGGGTTCATCAGCAAATGGGTGCTGGTGCAGGCGTCGCTGGAGGCCGGATGGTGGCCGGTGGCGATACTGATCGTGCTGAGTTCGCTGCTGGCGGTGATCTATGTCTGGAAGATGGTCGAGGCGCTCTACCTCCGCGCACCGACGGCGGATGTCGTGGCGCAAGAGGCGCCGCTGGCGATGCTGGTGCCGCTGTGGATCATGGCTGCGGCCTGCATCTGGTTCGGGATCAACACCGATCTGACGCTGGGCGCGTCGATCAGCGCCGCAAGAGGGTTCATCGCCGGATCGGCGGGCATGGCCGATGTGGCCGGGATGGTGATGCGGTGATGGAAACCTGGGTCGCCATAACGCTTTCGATGCTGATCCCCGGTGCGGCGATGGTGGGCAACCTGGTGCTGCGCGACCGCGACAACCTGCGCGATGGCATGACGCTGGGCGCGGCGGTGCTGACTTTCCTGTGCGTGCTGGTGGTGCTGTTCAACGAGGGCAACGGCACCAGCGAGACGATGGTTCTGGCCGAGGTCATGCCGGGGATCGACATCGCCTTTCATGTCGAGCCGCTGGGGCTGATGTTTGCACTGGTGGCGTCGGGCCTGTGGATCCTGACGCATCTCTATGGCATCGGCTATATGCGCGGCAACAAGGAGAAGGATCACGCCCGCTTCTTCGCCGCCTTCTCGCTGGCGATTGCGAGCGTGATGGGGCTGGCCTTTTCGGCCAACATGTTCACCTTGTTCCTGTTTTACGAAATGCTGACGGTATCGACCTATCCGCTGGTGGCGCACAAGGGCACGCCGGAGGCGATCCGCGGGGCGCGGACCTATCTCGGTATCTTGATGGGCACGTCGATCGCGCTCTTGCTGGTCGGCGTGATCTGGACCTGGGCGCTGGCCGGGACGCTGGATTTCCGGCTGGGCGGTATATTGGAGGGCCATGTCGAGGGTGTGATGGTGGCGATCCTGCTGGGGTTTTACGCATTCGGCATCGGCAAGGCGGCGCTGATGCCGTTCCACCGCTGGCTGCCCGCCGCGATGGTGGCGCCGACGCCTGTTTCAGCGCTGCTGCATGCGGTCGCGGTGGTGAAGGCCGGGGTGTTCACCATGCTGAAGGTGGGCATCTACATCTTCGGGATCGATTTCCTGGCCGAGACCGGCGCCAGCGAATGGCTGATGTGGGTGGCGGCGTTTTCGATTGTCGCCGCGAGCGTCGTGGCGCTGACCAAGGACAACCTCAAGGCGCGGCTGGCCTATTCGACGGTATCGCAGCTGAGCTACATCACCTTGGGCATGGCGCTGGCCACCTCGATGGGGGTGATCGGCGGGGGCATGCATATCGCGATGCACGCGATGGGCAAGATCACGTTGTTCATGTGCGCAGGCTCGATCTATGTCGCCACGCACAAGACCGATATCAGCCAGATGACCGGGCTGGGGCGGGCGATGCCGGTGACGTTTCTGGCTTTCCTGATCGGCGCGCTCAGCATCATCGGGCTGCCGCCGATGGGCGGATCGTGGAGCAAGTGGCTGTTGATCATGGGGGCGGCGGATGCGCAGCAATGGGTGATGATCGGGGTCTTGATGGTCTCGTCGCTGCTCAACGTGGCCTATCTCCTGCCATTGGTGGGCAAGGGCTTTTTCCTGAAAGGCAAGGAGGCGCATGACGGGTGGGGCGAAGCGGGCACGCTGGTCTGGCTGCCTCCGGCGATCACCGCGCTGGGCTGTCTGGTGCTGTTTTTCTATGCCGGGGCGATTCAGGACTTCCTGATGCCGCTGGTGAGCAAATGAGGCGGGGATGATGGCAGACGATCCGAAAACCTATCCCCTTCTGGGCCGCCTGATGCTCTGGGTCGATAAGCCCGGAAGCGCGACCAGGCTTTTCTATGGGCTGGCCGGGCTTTGCGCGGTGCTGTTCCTGCTCGATTTCACCTATGAAAAGCACGGCCATTTCAAGGCCGAGGATTATCCCGGCTTTTACGGCGTCTATGGCTTCGTGATGTTCACCGGGCTGATCCTGTTGGCGAAGGGCCTGCGCGTGCTGATCAAGCGCGACGAGGGCTATTACGGCGACAAGGCGATCGACACCGAGGACTATCCGGAAGATCAGCTGGAAAAGGTGGATCACGATGCTTGAGCAGCTTCCCACCGCCTTCCTGTTCTTTGCCGCAGCGCTGGTATTGCCCGGATTGCCCAAGGGCGTGGCGCGCGGGCTTGTCTTGCTGGCGCTGCCGCTTTTCGCCGGCTGGCAGGTCTGGTCGCTGCCGATGGGCAATCTTTCGGCGGTCGGGTTTTTCGGCTTTGAGCTGGAGCTGATGCGGGTCGACCGGCTGAGCCGGGTATTCGCGCTGATCTTCTGCCTCGCGGCGTTTCTCGGCAATCTTTACGCCTGGCATGTGCGCGACGGGGTGCAGCAGGTGGCGGCGCTGCTCTATGCCGGGGCGGCCATCGGCGCGGTGTTTGCCGGCGATCTGATCACGCTCTTTTTCTATTGGGAGGGCACAGCGATCGCCTCGGTCTTCCTGATCTGGGCGCGGCGCACGGAAGCGGCCTACCATACCGGAATGCGCTATCTGATCATCCAGATCGGTTCGGGCGTGATCCTGCTGGCCGGCGCCATCCTCTACCACGCCGAGACCGGGGGAATTGCGTTTGAAAAGATGGAGTTGGGGAGCCCGGCGACATGGCTGATCTTCATCAGCTTCGGGATGAAATGCGCCTTTCCGCTGATGCACAACTGGCTTCAGGATGCCTATCCGGCGGCGACCGTGACCGGCACGGTGATCCTGTCGGCCTTCACCACCAAGCTGGCGGTCTATGCGCTGGCAAGGGGCTTTGCCGGGACCGAGATTCTGATCTATATCGGCGCGGTGATGACGCTGTTTCCGATCTTCTTTGCCGAGATCGAGAACGATCTGCGCCGGGTGCTGGCCTATTCGCTGAACAACCAGCTTGGTTTCATGGTGGTGGGGATCGGCATCGGAACCGAGATGGCGCTGAACGGCACGGCCTCGCACGCCTTTGCCCATATCCTCTACAAGGCGCTGTTGTTCATGTCGGTCGGAGCGGTGTTGTTTCGCACCGGCACCAGCAAGGCCAGCGAGCTGGGCGGGCTCTATCGCACCATGCCGCTGACGGCGGTGTTCTGTCTGGTCGGGGCGGCGTCGATCTCGGCGTTTCCGCTGTTTTCCGGCTTTGTCACCAAATCGCTGATCCTCGATCAGACGGCGGCGCAGCATTACCCGCTGATCTGGGCGGTCCTGGTGTTTGCCAGCGCCGGGGTGCTGAGCCATTCCGGCATCAAGATCCCGTTTTTCGCCTTCTTTGCCCATGACAGCGGCATGCGGCCCAAGGAGGCGCCGCTGCACATGCTGCTGGCGATGGGGATCACCGCGTTCCTGTGCATTTTCATCGGGGTGTTCCCGGCGCCGCTTTATGCGATCCTGCCCTACGAGGTCGAATACCACCCATACACGATGGGGCATGTGGTGGGGCAGATGCAGCTGCTCTGCTTCGCGTTGCTGGCCTTTGGCGTGCTTTATCGCAACGGCATCCATCCGCCGGAAATCAAGGCGGTGAACCTCGATAGCGACTGGACCTATCGCAAGGCGGGGCCGGTGGTGCTGCGCTATCTCCATGCCGTCTGGCAGGCGAGTGTTGCGTTCCTTGGCGGGCTGATCAGCGGCTGGGCGATGGATATGTTCCGCCGCTTCCAGTATTCCACCGGGCCGGAAGGGCGGCTGGCGCAGAGCTGGCCCACCGGCGCGATGGTGATCTGGATCGCGATCCTGCTGGGGGTGACGATGATGGTGAATTTCCTGAGCTGATCCGATGGGCGCGCGGGCGATTTTTCTGCGAAAAATCAAGGTGTCAGATGCGGCGGGGGCGGCCGATCAGCTGCGGCGTGCTGCGTTGGTAGGCGGCATA
>CBDUGF010000118.1:0-11985 GCA_965366835.1 uncultured Rhodobacterales bacterium | reverse complement strand
AGCCAATGCAAAGCGCGTGGGCGAAATTCATGCCAACAACCCGGAGCTCGCGAAGCGGATTGCAATGTCACTGGTAAAATACTGGCCCTATGACATGTGGAGCAATACCGGCGAGAAGGCGCACAAGGTCTCGCCCGAGGCGATGCAGGAGTTGCGCAGTCTGCTGAGCGAAGTTGCCAAGGCCGATCGCGAGATGGGCGGGTCGGCGGTCGCTGATACGATCCGCAAGTATGTGTTGCCGCATCTGACGAAAGAGCTGATCGGTAAGCCTTACCACCAGGCATTTGCATGTTTCATCGGGTCGGAGCGTTGTTCCTGATCTGAGTCTGCAAAGCTCGGGGCTGGCCGACCGGTCGGCCCCTTTTCATTTGCGGCAAACTCCGGTTTGGTCGTGCCATGATGGATTTCATGCGAGAGATGCGACGCGGCGAGGAGCCCGAGGTCGAGGCCCTGCTGAATGCGGCGTTTCGCGGTGATGACGAGGCACGGCTGGTGCGGGCGCTGCGCAAGGCGGGCGATATGGCGGGTGAAAGCGTGGTCGCGCAGGACGGAGAGATTGTCGGCTATCTCGCTCTGTCGTCGTTTCAGTCGCCCAGGGGCTGGCTCTGTTTGGCGCCGGTGGCGGTGCGCTCGGATCATCAGGGCCGCGGCATGGGGCGCCGGATGTGCGGCATGGTGAGCGAATGGGCGCGGATTGCCGGGCAGCGCGTGGTGGTGCTGGGCGAGCCGGGGTTTTACGAGCGGGCCGGGTTTTCAAGGGCGAGGGCGGCGAGGCTGACTTCGCCCTATCCGATTGCGCACACGATGCTGGCGGGGCCGGGAGAGGATGTGCCGAAGGGTGAGCTGATCTATCCCAGGGCGTTCTCTGCGCCGTGATGCGCAGAACTTGCGCGCCGCCGCGCGAGGACAGGGGGGCAGCGAGGGCTTATCCGAGGTGTTGCGGCAAAAACCTGAAATGCTGGTTCTTGGCGAGGCGCGCGAAACTTTCATGCGTTGCGCTGCGCTCCACCCAAAGCGGTTCAGGTTTACATTGAAGCATGTAGATCGAGCTGCCCGTTCGAGCGGGAGGCGTAAGGCCGCGTATTTCGATTCCGCTCTAACCTGAAACGCTCTAGTCCCTGTCTCAGGTATAAGGCGGAATGCTTTATCGCGCGAAGGAGGACTGAATCATGCAGAAACTACAAGTTCAGGGCGTGCATCATATCACGCTGACCGGGGCCGACCGGCAGACCAGCATTGATTTCTGGGAGGGGGTGCTGGGGATGCCGTTTGTCTTCGAGCAGCCCAATCTCGACAATCCCGGCGAGGGCCATCTCTATTTCGATCCCGGTGATGGGCGGTTGATCACCGTCTTTACCGACGAGACGCGCAAAGCCGACAAGCGGCGCACCCCGACCGAGCCGGGCTGCGTGCATCATCTGGCGTTCAATGTCAGCCGGGCGGTGTTTCTTCAGGCCGTCGAGCGGCTGGAGGCGCGCGGGATCGGGCATTCGGGGGTCAAGGACCGCGGCTTCATGGATTCGATCTATTTCAAGGATCCGCTGGGGCTGCTGATCGAGCTGGCGACTTACAAGTTCGAGCCGCCCGCCGGGTGTTCGCATTCGCAAGTGCTGATGGAAGCGCATCGCTTGCGCGAGGCACGCGGCGACACGGCGATCGGGGCCGTGCATCTGGCCGATGCCATCGAGGCGCTGGTGCTGCGCGCGCAGGCGAGCCTGTCGGATGATCGCGGTGCGAAGGATCCTTACTGAGCCATGCGGCTGTTCCTGCTCACAGCGCTGACCATGGTGGCGTTCGCGGCCAATTCGGTGCTGAACCGGATGGCGCTGGAAGGCGGCGAGACCGGGCCGGCGAGCTTTGCCGCCATCCGGCTGGTCGCGGGCGCTGTCGTATTGGCCGCGCTGGTCGGGTGGCGGGAGGAGGCGCCCTTGTGGCGTTGGCCGGGATGGGGCGGGCCGGCGGCTCTGGCGCTCTATGTTCTCGGGTTTTCCTTTGCCTATGTCAGCCTTGGTGCCGGGGTCGGGGCGTTGATCCTGTTTGGCGGTGTGCAGGTGACGATGTTTGCCGGAGCCTTGCTGGCGCGCGACGCGATTCCGCTTCGCCGCTGGGTTGGTGCGGCGGTGAGTTTTGCCGGGCTATGCTACCTGATGTGGCCGGGCGGCGGCGCTGTGGTACCCCTCGGCGGAGCGGCGCTGATGCTGGCGGCGGCGCTGGGCTGGGGCGTCTATTCGCTGATCGGACGCGGGGCGGTGGACCCTTTGAGCGCCACGGCGAGGAACTTTGTCTTTGCGGCCCCGGCAGGGCTTCTGGCATGGCTGGTGATGCCGGACGGGGCGCATTGGGCGGGGCTGATCCTGGCGATCCTGTCGGGGGCCGTGACTTCGGGGCTGGGCTATGCGCTTTGGTATTCGGTGCTGCCGGGGCTGGGCGCAACGCGGGCGGCGGTGGCGCAGTTGAGCGTGCCGGTGATCGCGGTCGCGGGCGGCGCATTGGCCCTGAACGAAGGGTTGAGCCTGCGCCTGGTGCTCGCCTCGGCGCTGGTGCTGGGCGGCGTGGCGCTGGCGGTGATCCCGGGGCGGGCGCAGCAGGGCGGCAAGCAGCGGTGACAGCGCGGGCCGGCCCCAGCGGTCAGGGTTTGACCAGGGTTTCGAGCGGATCGTAACCAAAGCCGCGAGCGAAGGCGACATCGGGCAGGCTGTCGGGCTTGAAGCGGATTCCGGCCATTTCCGCGCGGCTGAACCAGCGGCGGCGATGGACGATGCCTTCGGGGTCGCGCCAGCTGTCGGTGAGCGTGCCGGAGGCGACGGTGCAGCGAAAGAACACCTCGACCTGGTGGAAACCGTCGGCGGGATTGTGAAACTCGTTGATCAGCGCGGGCGGGCCGACGCGGATGACAAGGCCGGTTTCCTCATGGACTTCGCGGGCGAGATTGTCGGGCAGCGAGCGGCCCGGTTCGGCGCCGCCGCCGGGCGCGCACCAGAGCGTGCTTTTGGCCCCGGGGAAGGCATTGACCAGCAACAGCCGGGCGTCGGAGACGATCAAAGCGCGGGTGGCGAGGCGGATGGGGCGGGGCGACGACATAACGCCTTTTCTATGCCGGAGATTCACCCTATCTCAAGCCTCATGCGGATACTTGCCTTCCTTTTGCTGTTTCTGCCCGCGCTGGCGCGCGGTGATTGCGTGGTGCTGCTGCATGGGCTGGCGCGCACCGAAAGCTCGTTTGCGCTGATGGAAGAGGTGCTGGAGCGCGAAGGCTATCAGGTGGTGCGCCCCGGCTATCCATCGACCGAGGAATCGATCCTGACGCTGATCGTGATGACGCTGCCGCGCGCTGTCGATCAATGCCGCGAGGGCAAGGTGAATTTCGTCACCCATTCGATGGGCGGCATTCTGGTGCGGACCTGGCTCGAGACCCACACGCCGCCCAATCTGGGGCGGGTGGTGATGCTGGCGCCGCCCAATCACGGCTCCGAGCTGGTCGACAAGTTCGGCGACTGGGAGGTGTTCGGCTGGGTCAATGGGCCTGCAGGATTGCAGCTGGGCACCGGGCCCGATGCGCTGACCCAGCATCTCGGGCCGGTGAAGTTCGAGCTTGGGGTGATTGCCGGCGACCGTTCGCTGAGCCCGGTTTATTCGGTGATCCTGAAGGGGCCGGACGATGGCAAGGTGTCGGTCGCCTCGACCAAGGTGGAGGGGATGAAGGACCATCTGGTGCTGCCGGTGACGCATACCTTCCTGATGAACAACCCGCTGGTGATCGCGCAGGTTCTGGAATTCCTGGCGAAGGGCCGGTTCGACCACGATCTGGAAATGAGCGACGTATTGCTGGGGCGCGAGCCGGTTGAGCGTTGAGCTGCATCTTGTCGGGGCGGAATGTCTCTGGCCGGGTGGTATCGGGCCGGGCGCGCTGGGGATCGGCGCGGGGCGGATTGTCGAGGAGCGGGCCGGGCGGGCGGTGGATCTGCGAGGGTATCTGGTTCTGCCGGGGATCGTGGACATGCATTGCGACGGGTTCGAGCGGCATCTGGCGCCGCGCCGGGGCGCGATGAAGGACATGGCAGGCGGGCTGATCGCGGCCGAGGCCGAGCTGGCGGCAAACGGCATCACCACCGCGGTGCTGGCGCAATTCTATAGCTGGGAAGGCGGCTTGCGCGGGCCGGATTTCGCCGATTCCATGCTGGCGGCGCTGGAACGGGTGCGCGACGGGGTGGTGAGCGATCTGCGCGTGCAGCTGCGCTTCGAGATCCTGATGCTGGACGACTATGCCGCCTTCGAGCAGATGGTGGCGCGGTATGGTGTCGAATACGTGGTGTTCAATGATCACGTGCCGCATGAGCGGCTGGAGGCGGGCAAGCTGCCCAGGCGGCTTACCGGGACGGCGCTGAAATCCGGGCGCAGCCCGGAGGCGCTGCTCAGGCTGATGCAGGACTTGCATGGGCGGCGGGGGGAACTGGCGGGCGCGATCGGGGGGCTGGCAGCGCGATTGGCGGCGCGCGGCGTGCGGCTGGGCAGCCATGATGACCGGACCGCCGAGGATCGAGCGACATGGGCGGCGCGGGGTGTGCGGATCGCCGAATTTCCCGAGACGATGGCGGCGGCGGAGGCGGCGCGGGCGGGCGGCGACGGTATCGTGATGGGGGCGCCCAACGTGATGCGGGGAGGTTCGCATAACGGCAATGTTCCGGCGCATGAGCTGATCGCGCTGGGGCTCTGCGATGCGCTGGCCTCGGATTATCACTACCCGTCGCTGAGGCGGGCGGCGCTGTTTCTGGTCGAGGCGGGGGTGTGCGATCTGGCGGTTGCGTGGGGCTTGATCTCGTCCGGGCCGGCGCGGCTGCTGGGGCTCGGGGATCGCGGTGTGCTGGCGCCGGGGAAGCGTGCCGATCTGGTGGTGCTGGAGGCCGAGACGATGCGGCTCTGCGCTTCGATGAGCGGCGGGCGGTTCAGCTATCTGAGCGGCGATGTGGCGGAACGGTTTTTCTGATCGGGGCGATGGCCCGGAGGCCTGCGGCCTTGATTCCGGGCAGGGAGGGCTTTCCTGCGGCGCAACAGAGGGCGATGCCCTCCCTTGGGTGGGCGATTGCAGCTTTTGTTTGAGCCACTTTATCCCTCGGTCCCGAATGACTTCAAATTGGGGCATGACATTGCCAAAGCGCCCTCCCAAGGGGAAGGGAGGGCGCTGCCCGGCGCCTTTGGCTTGATTCCGGGCGGGGTGAGCCGGGTAAGACGTGCGGCGAGCGAGTGCCTGCCCGTGGGGTGGCGCTGCGACGATTGAGATTGCCGCTTTATCCCAGCCAGATACATCCATCATCTAATCGGTGCGCTTACATCACCAAAGCGCCAGCCCGCCGGAACGGGCAGGCGCTCGCCCAGCGGCCTGCGGCCTTGATTCCGGGCGGGGAGAGCGCACTGGGTTTTCGGAGTTTGGAGAATCCGGGCAACTGCCCCATATTAACCTTTGGACAAAAGAGGGACAGGCCGATGAGTGACGACAAGCTGACACATGCCGAGGCTCATGGGCTGCGCTATGCCAGGGAGCTGGAGGGCCATGTCGCCTGGCTCGACAGCTTCACCGCCGCCGCTTTGGGCGTGCTGGCTGTGGCCTCGGGGATCTACACCTATCTCGGCGTCTCGTCGCTGCTCGATGACAATGGCGCGCTGAGCTTCTTCGCCGCGGTCAGCTATTCCATCGCGGTATCGGTCGGAATCTTCGTGTTCTGGTCCTATCTGATCCGGCTGCTGCCGGCGGTGCGCACGATGGGCGCGCGGATCGGCCTTTTCATCTCGATGCTGCTGGGCTCGGCGGCGATCATCGCGATGTCGTCCTGGCTCAACGCGGCGGCGCTGGCCGGGGCGGCGGCGGTGGAGCAGCACCTGGCGCGCACGGTGCAGGATTACCAGGGCGCTCTGGAACGCTCCAACGAGATCGCGGTTTCGGCCCAGGGGCTGGGGCGCGATGTGGCACGGGTGCGTCAATCCTTCGAGGATCTCTCGGAGCAGGAGGCGACCGGCGATCTTTCCGGGCTGGCCGGACGCGGGGCGGTGTTTCGCGTGCTGCGGCAGAAATCCGATGAACTGGCCGGGCTCGAGGCGCAGATCGCCTCGCAACAGCCGCTGGTCAACGCCGCCTTTTCCGAGGGCAACGCCATCCTGAGCCGGATGCGCTCGCTCACCGTCGAGCCGGGGCCGATCGAGGGCCGCTCTGTGCTGTTTTCCGAGGAAGCGGTGCGGCTGGCCGGGGTGATCACCCAGCTGAGGCAACTTTCGGTGGCGCCCCTGGTGAGCCGCGCGGCGCAGGATCTGAGCGCCTCGGTGGTGCTGCCCGAGCTTGACGGGCGCACGGCGGAGAACCGCGCCGGGCAGCAATCGACGATCTCTTCGGTGCTGCAATTGCTGGGTCAGCGCGCCGAAACGCTGCGGATTGCCGCCGATGGGGTGATGGCGATGGAGCCACCTTCGGAGACGATCTATACGCCGATCAGCACCGCCGATGCGGTGATCCGCTATGCCGGGAACTTCGTGCCGTCATGGGCCGGGGCGATTGCCATCGACCTGTTGCCGGCGGTGCTGGTCTTCATCCTGGCGATCACGCAATCGGCGATCCGGTCGGGCAAGGCGCGGGTCGGGGTGGAGGACACGATGACGCTGGCCGAGCTGCGCGCCGCCCTGCATGCGGTGCGCGACGTGGAGAAAGCGCTGGGTCATGATATCGAGATCACCGAGACCGCCAGGGACGGCGAGCCGGAGGAACCATCGGCGGAGATAAAGCCGATCGCGGCGCAGATGTCCTCGAGCAAGAAGGCATGAGCAGCGAGGCCGATGTGCGCGCGCCGAAGTGGCGCCTGAGCACGAAAGCGGCGATCACATGGGTGTTGGCGGTGCAACTGGGCATCGCGCTGTTGCTGATGGGGCGCGATATCCTCGCGGTGCTGCCCGAGATCGCAATGCCCTCGCAGCAGCCGCGTTTTGACGCGCCGGTGCATCCCGGCGATCAGCGGCGACGCTATTCGCCCGGGGATATCCCGCTGGCGCCGCCGGGAGACGGCAACCCGGCGCGCCCCTTTCGCAGCACCGGCGACATGCCGTCGCGGCTGGCCTTCGAGCTGAACGAGGCGACGCTGAGCCTCACCGGGTCGATCGCCGAAGGCGATGCCGGGCGGCTGCGCGATTATCTCGGGACGGGCGCGCGCGAGGTGGCGCGGGTGCGGCTGAACTCGCCGGGCGGATCGGTGCGCGATGCGCTGGAGATCGGGCGGATGATCCGTGCGCGCGGGCTTGATGCGGCGCTGGAGGCGGGCGATATCTGCCTCTCGGCCTGTCCCTACCTGCTGGCCGCCGGGGTTGCGCGCAGCGTCGACGAGCAGGCGCAGGTCGGGGTGCATCAGCATTACTTCGGCGCCAACACGGCATTGCCGGCCTTCCTTGCGGTGGCGGATATCCAGCGCGGGCAGGGCGAGGTGATGGCTTATCTGGACGAGATGGGGATCGATCCGCTGGTCATGCAGCACGCGCTGACGACGCCGCCGGACGAGATCTATGTGCTGCTGCCCGAGGAGCTGAGCCGGTATCGGCTGGTTTTTGACGGCACACCCTGAACCCGGGCAGGCCGGAAAAACCGGGAACCAAAGCGCGCGCGGCGCGTTGACATGGCAGACAGCAGAAAATGCGAGAGGATTTTGCCATGTTTGAGATTACCGGATTGGGGAGCCTGATCGTCCTGGCACTGGACATCTGGGCAATTGTTTCGATTGTCGGATCGCGCGCCAGCACCGGCGCCAAGGTGGGCTGGAGCCTGTTGGTGATCGTGCTGCCGATTGTCGGCTTCATCATCTGGCTGATCGCCGGGCCGCGCAGCACGCAAGGTGTTGCCTGACGCGTAACCTGATGCAGACATGACCGGAGCGCCCGGGGCCTGACGGCCTCGGGCGTTTCTCATGTCTGTGACGGGTCAGACCATTTCATGCGGGATGCCGGGCACCCAGCGGCCGAATTGACGCGCCCGCTCGAACGGGAAGGGCATCAGGAACCCGGTGCGATCCCCGGGGGCGATTTCGGCGTTTTGCGCGGCGAGGCGTTGCCAGATCGGCGCCGCGCTGTCGATGTCGGTGCTGGTGGGGTCGGGGTTGTCCGCCAACCAGTGCTGCATCAGGCGGGTCCGGATGGCGGCGACCGTCTCGGGATGGGTCATCGCCACGGCGACCTCGGTATCCCAGTTGAGGCTGCGCCCGTTCAGGTTGGCCGAGCCGATGAGGGCGCAGGTATCGTCGAAGGTGGCGGCCTTGGCATGGACATAGACCAGCGGGGCGCCGCCGAGATCGAAATCGCACGGGTCGCCATGGGCCGATTCCGGCTTGGCCGGGGCGATGATCGCGGCGCGCGCGCCGAAAGCGGCCTGGATCATCGCGACGCAGCGGGCCTGGAGATATTCGCCGAAGCGGGCATCGAGGCCGGTATTGTTTTCAAACACCACATCGTCGGGCGCGGCGGGCAGGATGACGATCAGGTGCAGCGTCGGGCAGGCGCGGGCGCGCTGGCACAGGGCGCGGGCGATGGCGAGATCGCGCAGGAACTGGGTCTCGAGATAGATCAGCCGCTCGGCGCGGGCGATTTCATCGAGGAACCGCGCGCGGATTTCGCGCACCAGCGGCTGGGGGCCGATCCGGGGCAGGCCCGGCGGCGCGGCGCGTGACAGGGTGCGCAGCAGGCCGGGGCGCGCCACGGGCGCGTGCTCACCGGCGGTTTCGGCCTCGAAGGCCAGCAGATGATCTTCGGCGGCGGCGGCGATCGGGCCGGTCAGGCTGAGCTGGACATCATGCCAGGTCTGATCGCTCTGGCGGTCATGATCTGGGCCGTCAAAGCGCCTGTCGTTGAGATCGAGCCCGCCGACATAGAGCCTGGTGCGATCGAACACCGCGAGTTTCTGGTGATGGCTGCCGGGGATCAGCGGCGGCAAGTGGCCCGCGCGCGGGGCGAGGCGGCCCGTCGCCTCGGGCCGGGTCAGGAGATCGGCCAGCAGCGGCGCGTCGCCGAGCCATGCGCGGCATTCCCCGAGGGGCAGTTTGTCGAGCGATCGGGCATGACCGGCGAGCTTGCGGCGCACGGCAGGATAAAACACCAGACGGTGCAGGGCGCTGGAGCGTGCCGGGTGGGTTCTGGCGCGGGCGTCGAGGCGTTCGGGCGCGCCTGAGGCTTTGCCGGCTTCGATCAGCTGGCGCAGGCAGCGATGGGCGCGATGGTGCATGTCGGGGCGATTGACCGGATCGAAATCGGCCAGGGTGATGCGGATATGAACACCGTGTTTCAGCACCGCGACGATCAGGTCGAACCAGGTGTCACCGAGGGCGCGGGCGGCATCGGAATGCAGCCGGGTCTCGGGATCGAAGACGCGAAAGCCCGCGGTGATCTGTTGACGTGCGCCGAGGAAGAGCCCTTCGAGATGGGGGTAGGCTTCGGCGGCGGTGAGCAGTACCGTCACGTTTTCGGGAGCGACGCGTTCGATCCCGCCGGAGGGCGCACCGGAGGGTGCACTGGCGGGCGCGTCAGGGCTGTCGGGGTGGCCCGGACCAGCGGTGCCGGACGGGCGCGGGGACGGCGGCGGAGAGGCACTGTCAGGTTTCAGAACAACACCTCCCTTGGGCAATCGCGGTCTGCTTGAATGCCGGTCGAACGGACGGCGCATTGTCAGAAATGCGGTGGCGGAAGACAAGGCCGGGCCGCGGGTCGGGCTGGCGGTAGGCCGTTTGACGCCCGTGGCGGCGCCCGCCGTAGCGCCTGGCGATTGTGATCGGCGCCCGGGCGCTCAACGCTTGTCTCTCGATTGTGTTCCGGCGGTGGTTGCCTTAATCAGGTGCTGGAACGCGCGGCGTAAAGGCGAGCCCTGAAATGCGCGGTTTTTCAATGGAACCAAAGGGCAAACGGGGCGTTGAGCAGGCAAGCGCAACCAACACGAAGGAATTGTCTCATGGCCGAAGCCAAACTCAAAGATGTGAAAGCCACCTCGACCGACGACATCGCCGAACAGCTGGAGATCCTGCGCGCGGATATTTCGGCGCTGACCCAGACGATGTCGGATTTTGCCAAGGAACGCGCCGGCGAATTTGCCGAACGCTCGCGCGAGGAGTTCTCGCACCGCACCCAAGCCGCGGCCAAGACCGCCGCCGATCTGTCGCGCCAGGCCGAGGACGCGGTACGCGCCCAGCCGATGACGGCAACCGCGATAGCCGCCGGGATCGGATTCATCCTCGGCTATCTCAGCAATCGCCGCTAAGCGGATGCTGGAACGGGTTCAGGATCGGGTCCGGCGCGGTGCGCGCCGGGCCGTTTTCGCGGCTCTGGCCGGGGTTTGTGCCGCAATTGGTGCGGGGTTTGCCAGCTTTGCCGGTTTCGCCGGGCTGCGCGAGGCCGGGCTCTCGCCGGCGCTGGCCGGGTTGATCCTGGCCTGTGTCTGGTTCGGGCTTGGCGGCGTCTGCCTGATCGTGCGCGAGCTGATCGGAGATGACGGCGCGCGGGCGCAGCGACAGCGCGATGCCGCCTATTTCGCGCATCAGGAGGACACCGCCGACGCGACGCGCCGCAATGGCCCGACGCCGCCGCTGGCAGAGGCGTTCAGCGCGGGCCTGGCCGAGGGGTCGGCTTTTGCGGCGCGCAAAAAAGGCCATTGATCGCGGCGGTGATATCATCGCTGGTGAAGGGTAGGGCCACCGAGCGGACTGCGGGGCCGCAAGATGTGGTCAGCGCGGATTCGAGCAAAATCAGGGGGATCGCGGCGTCGGTCAGGCGCGCGATCAGCGTTGGCATGGCCGGGTCTTTTTCGGTGGCGCGCAGGATCGCCAGCGCTGGCAGCGGGCCGCCCGAGCTGATCGCTTCGCCCGCCGTTTCAAACATTTTCGGCGCCGAGCCGTTGAACCGCTGAAGCAGGATTTCGGCAAGGTCGAGAGAAATGACCGGGTCTGGATCGACAATCCACGAACTGAACATGACGGCTCTTTCCAAAGGAGTCTGGTCCCGAATCGCATTGCAGCGCGCGTATGAGGTATTCTCAGCCCACATGATCACTTCCATGGATTTGGTCCAGTTGAAGATAATCTAGTGCAGAACAGGGAGATGTGCTTTTAACTGTGACATACGGAAGGAAAAAACTTGAGATGCTGAAATGCCGAGATTGCCCGTTGCACGACCACGCAGCGTTCGCACCGTTTTCAAGGGAAGATCTCGAGATCACGCAGGCTCTGAAGGCGGGCGAGATGCAGATCGAGGCCGGCACGCCGCTATTGGCCGAGGGCGCACGGGTGCCGCAGCTGTTTTCGGTGCGCGAGGGCATGGGCATTCGCTACAAGACATTGCCGGAGGGTCATCGACAGGTGATCAGCTTCGTCTTTCCCGGAGATTTTCTGGGCTTGCAGGCGGCGGTGATGGGCGAGGTTCAGTATTCGGTGGAAGCGAGCACCGACATGAAGCTCTGCGTGTTCGACCGGGCCAGCCTGTGGAAGCTGTTTCGCAGCTCGCCCGAGCGCAGCTATGATCTGACCTGGATGGCGGCTGTCGACGAGCACATGGTGGCCGAGGCGCTGACCGCGGTGGGCCAGCAGGATGCGATGGGGCGGATCGCCTGGGGGCTGCTCAGGCTCTACAACCGGGCGGCGTCGGTCGATCTGGTGCGGGTGGGCGATGGCGCCGCGCCGCTGCCGTTTCGCCAGCAGGATCTGGCCGATGCGCTGGGCCTGTCGCTGGTGCATACCAACAAGACCCTGTCGCGGCTGCGCGACGATGGTGTTGCCGACTGGTCGAAAGGCTGGCTGCGGCTGCTCGATCGCAAGAAGATGATCGCGCTGGCCGGTACCGATGCGGCGCTTCCCGAGAACCGGCCTTTCATCTAAAGCGTTTCGAGAAAAACTTGAACCACGAGTTTGTCTCGAAACGCTCATAACATCGATTTGTTGCACGGCGTTTCCACTTAACCCTGGCTCAGGTTTAAGTGGAAACGCT
>CBDUGF010000117.1:0-12101 GCA_965366835.1 uncultured Rhodobacterales bacterium | reverse complement strand
CCGCCCCCCGGGCTGGCGATTTGGCGAAGCTTGGTGCACCGAATGAATGAAGCTCGGACTTGGCAGAGATAAAGTGCCTCGAACAAGCGTCTGACGCCATCCCGCGGTCTGACGATAGCCCGGCACGCTCAGGTCAGGAATGGGTTCAAACCGGACCATCGCGGACTTGCGCACAAAACCTTTCCTTAAGCGCCGTGTCATATTATCAAAGGCGCATCAATTTCGGCGCAAGAGGATCCCATGACCCGCCCAGTGGTTGGCATTATCGGCAATCAGCACATGATCAATGACACCTACGAGGTGCATGCCGGGGGAGCGATGAATTCCGACGCGGTGGCCAATGTCTCCAAATGCCTGCCGCTGCTGATCCCGTCGGATCCGCGCTATGTCACGGTGAAGGAGCTGCTCGAGGTCTGCGACGGGTTCGTGCTGACCGGCGGGCGGCCGAATGTGCATCCCGAGGAATATGGCGAGGCGCCGACCGCGGCGCATGGCGATTTCGACCGCTGCCGCGATGCGATCACGCTGCCGCTGGTGCGTGCCTGTGTCGAGAGCGGGCAGCCGTTTTTCGGCATCTGCCGGGGATTCCAGGAGGTGGCGGTGGCCTTCGGCTCGACCCTGCATCCCGAGATCCGCGACCTGCCGGGGCGCGACAATCACCGGATGCCGCCCGAGGGTACGCTGGAGGAGAAGTTCGCGCTGCGCCACTCGGTGAAATTCACCGAAGGCGGGGTGTTTCACCGGCTGATGGGCGCGCGCGAGGTGATGACCAACACGCTGCACGGCCAGGGCATCTGCCGCGCCGGTGAGCGCATCGTGATCGACGGCTATGCGCCGGATGGCACGCCCGAGGCGATCTTCATCAAGGATGCGCCGGGCTTTACCCTGTCGGTGCAATGGCACCCGGAATGGAATGCCGGCAACGACCCGGTGTCGCGACCCCTGTTCGAGGCGTTTGGCGATGCGGTCAGGGCCTGGGCCGGGAAGCGGCGGGCGACGCCGGTGTTGCGCTCGGCCTGAGGCGGGCGGATTATCATCAGTTGTGAGGGAGAGGTGGGGTGAAACCCCATCCTACGCGGCAAGTTGCGCGTCGTGCCGAGGCCGGGCGTAGAGCCGTGACAGCAACGCCTGGGCTTCCCAGCTCTTGAGGCAGCGCCGGGCGGTGGGGCCGTGCGAAGCGAGATCGGCGCGCAGGCCGGGCAGGCAGGCGAACAGCTCGTCGCGCGCCTCGCGGCACAGCGCCTTGAGGCCTTCTTCGGCGGCATGCAGGCTCTCCGTGGCGGCGCCATTGGCGAAGACGATCTGATGGCGATCGAACATCAGGTGGATATAGGTGACCGGGGCGGGCGGGCAGACCGAGACTCCGGCCAGGCCCAGCATCTGCTTGGCGGTGACGAAGACCTGGGGCTCGCCAAACAGCAGTTCGGCGCGCCAGTCGTCGATCAGGACGCGGTGCTGGGGCGAGACGGTGAGCGCGTCGTGCGCGCCCGCCAGCAGGCCGGGGGCGATGCGGATCGGGGCATGATCGCCGATGCCCGGAACGGTGCTGTTGCCGACCCAGGCCAGCGGCTGCGGGCCGTCATCGAGGGTCTCGACCAGATCGCCGGGGCGCAGGCATTCGACCGGGCGCGGGCCCGAGGGCGTGGCGATCAGCGTGCCGGGGGTGAAGCAGATGATGTTCTCGATGTTGGAGAACGTGACCACGGTGCCATCGAGCAGCGTGACCGTGCCGTCGAAGGCATCGGGATCGCCGAGCGAGGGCGAGAAGCTGAGCGTGGTGCGGTCGGCGATGCCATTGAGATCGAGCGTGTCGCCGCCGGGTTCGCCGGTGGTGCCGCCGTCGATGGTAATGGTGCTACTGCCGGCCTCGCCGAGATCGGTGAGGATGAACAGGTCTTCGCCGTCGCCGCCCTGTGCGACATCGCCCTGGGCGAGGTAGAACGTATCGTCGCCGTCGCCGCCGACCAGGCTGTCGGTGCCGAGCCCGCCGATCAGCGTATCGTTGCCCGCCTCGCCATGCAGCGTGTCATTGCCGGCACCGCCATCGAGCGAATCGTCGCCCGGAGCGGCGATGACCGGATTGAAATGCAGGTTGGAGACCCAGATCGCCTGGGTGCCGGAGAGACCGTTGCCATAGATGATTTCGATCTCGGTGACCGGGCCGGCAATCTCGATCAGAGCCGAGCCGCCGGCGGCGGCCTGGCTTTCGCCGACATTGCCGGCGGTGATGGTGTTGCCCGAGACCGAGTCGTTGGTGCCGGGCGTGATCGTGACGGTGACGGGGTTGCCATCGGAATCATAGGCGTTGACCGTGACGATGTCGCGGTGATTGCCCGAGCCCCAGTCGATATCGCTGATCCGGAACGAGACGTTTTCGGCCTCGCCGGTGCCGATGCTGCCGGAGGCGGCGGCGAAGCTGATCGTGGTGGTCGAGGTGGCGCCGTCGCCATTGCCATAGAGATAGGCCGAGGTGTTGGGGTCGAACGGTTCGCCCGAGGCGGTGTAGATCGTATCGGTGGATTCGACCTGATAAAGCGGGTTGTTGTTGCCATCGTTGGTGAAGTCGACGGTGACGTCGAGTTCGCCGGTGGTCTGGGTGAACCCGGCAGAGATATCGGCCTCGTCGGCGCCGGCGAGGCTCCAGTCGAGATGTTCCTCCGCGCCCGGGCCGCTGGCGCCGTTGTAATCGCCATAGATCAGGTCGTTGCCGTCTTGGCCGAGCACGGTATCGTCGCCGGTGCCGGCGGTGACGGTATCGTTGCCCGCACCCGCTTCGATGCTGTCGCCGTAGCCATGCGTGCCGGTGCCGATGCCATCGTCGACGCTGTCGCCTTCGCCGTCGGTGTAGCCAAAGCCGATCGAGTCGGCGCCGGCGGTGCCATCAACCGTATCGTCGCCGTAGAACGGCGCACCGTTCTCGAAATCGAGCGTATAGACGCCATTCGGATCGCCATTGTCGAAATCGTTGTTTTCATAATTGGCCAGGGCGGTGGCGTTGCCGGAGCCCTCGAAGAAGGTATCGTTGGTGCCGCCATCGGTGAATCCGGTCTGGGCCTGGCCCGAGCCGCCACTGGTCCAGTTGATGTCTTCGTAGATGAATTCTGCGGTGAAGCCGCCATCGCCTGTTGCGGTGAGCACCAGCTGGAACGAGTTGGTTCCGGAGCCGGAATAGGGCGCGACGCCATCCCATGTGATGGTGACGGTGCCATTGGTCGGATCGAGATCACAGTAGATCTCGCCGCCCGAGTTGATGTTCACATCGGCCCAGAACGGCGCGATCACCGGCGTGGTGGTGCCGCCGAGATTGGGCGTATAGGCGGTGTTGGCGGCGCCGAACGAGATGTTGCCGTTGGAGTTGATGTAGATGTCGGTATAGCTGGTGCCGTAGAATTCGATGCCGCCGCCGCCGAAGACCGAGGTAATGTCGACCGCGATCGAGCCGTCGTCATTGTTTCCCGCGGTCTTGGTCGAGGTCGAGAAGACGTTTTCGCCGTATCCCGCGGGGCCGCCCAGCCCGGTTACCATCGTTGCCATCGTCCGACTCCGCATCCTCAAATCGGCCTGCCGGTCTTGCCGCCGGGCAGGCCAAAGCCCCGGATTGGGGGCGGTTGTTTCGCAAATGGATACAAAGCCGGTGCGGCGGGATTGCGGGGCGTTTTAGGTAAATTCGTGCCGGATTTGATTGAAATGGGCGCAATCGCGGCACCGGGCCTTGATTTGGCCGTGGTTCGGGGGATGGCAGACCGGGGTTGGTGCGCCCGGGAGAACGCCGGGCTATGGGCGCGGGGCTAGAGGCCGAGCGCGGCGCGGGTCTTCTTCGGCAGGGCGGCGGCGATCATGTCGTAGGACATAGTGATATGCGCCTTCAACTCGGTGTCGGACAGGCCCGGGGGCTTGTAGTGCTGGAGCCATTTCAGGCCGCGCGAGGCGAGATAGGGGGCGGGGCGGATGCCGGGCGTGTCCTGCAGCACCTCGAAGGCGATGTCGGAGCATTTGAAGGTGAAGGCGGGGGCGTCCTCCTCCCGGCCGCCGATGGCGAAGACCTTGCCGCCGACCTTCCAGACATCGGCATTGCCCCATTGCACCACATGGCTGGTGGCGGGCAGGGCGGCGCAGAAGGCGTTGAATTCCGCGCGGGTCATGGCCGGGCGGGGGAGGTGGGGTGTAACCCCACCCTACACCTGACCGCCGGCGATGCGTACTTCGGTGCCGTTGGTGCTTTCCGAGAGCGGGTTGCACAGCCAGAGCGCGGCGGCGGCGACCTCTTCGGGGGTGATCAGCTTCTTGTGGCGGTTCATCTGCACCATCATGTCGCGCGCCTCGTCGGCGGAAGCACCGGTGCGGGCCGCGATGGCATCGGTGTTGCGGGTGACGATCGGGGTATCGACATAGCCCGGGCAGATCGAATTGAAGGTGTAGGGCTCGCCGATGAAATCCTCGGAAAAGCTGCGGATCATGCCGATGACGCCATGCTTGGAGGCGGCATAGGCGCCCGCACCCGGCGCGCCGCGCAGCCCGGCGATGGAGGAGATCGCGATCACCCGGCCCCAATCGGTGGTCAGCATCGAGCGCAGGGATTCGCGGATGGTATAGAAACAGCCATCGAGATTGATTGCCATGATCCGGCGCCACAGCTCGCTGTCGGTCTTGTGCAGCTTGCGGCCCTCGGCGATGCCGGCATTGGCGACGCAGATCTGGACGGGGCCGCGCTCGGACACCGCCTTGTCGATCACCGTGGCGGTGAGCGCTTCGTCGGACACGTCCATCGCGGCGGGGAACATGCCCTTTTCGGCCACCTCCTGAAGCACCGACAGGCGCCGCCCGGTGATGGTGACCTGCGCCCCCTCGGAGGCCAGGGCGCGGGCGATTGCGAGGCCGATCCCGGTGCCGCCGCCGGTGACCAGCGCGTGTTTTCCCTTGAGCATCATTGGAAGTCCTCCCCTGTTCGGGGGCAGACTATCGCAAGCGGCGCGGTGCGCAACCCCGCGCCGTTGCGTCTGGTCGACATTCGCGCGCGCTCATGCCATAGCGGCGGGCGTGGCGAGGCGCGCCGCATGAGTCGATGCAGCGATAGCTCAGGAAGGCGGTGCAAGATGTTGAAATGGATAGATTTACCGCCCGTCTGGCTGGCGCTGTTCCTCGCGCTCGCCTGGGTGCAATCGTCCTGGTTTTCCTTTGGCCTGAGCTTTGGTGCCTGGCCGGTGGCGGATGTGCTGGGCGGCTTGCTGGTCGGGGCCGGACTGGTGCTGATGGCGCTGGCTGTCTACGAGATGCGGCGCCACCGCACCACGATCATCCCGCACCGCGATGCCGACCGCATGGTGCAGAGCGGCATCTTCTCGCGCAGCCGCAATCCGATCTACCTCGGCGATGTGGCGATCCTGGCCGGGCTGATCCTGAAGTGGGATGCGGTGCTGTCGCTGCCTCTGGTGCCGATCTTCCTGTGGTGGATCGAGCGGCATTTCGTCATTCCCGAGGAAGACCGGCTGCGGCGCAAGTTCCGCGCCGATTTCGCCCGTTATTGCCAGAAAACGCGGCGCTGGCTCTGACTCCGGGCGCGATGATTTCCATTGCGTGCAAAATGGTGAATTGCGACATTCGGGCGATAGAACATGGGGCCGGGATGTGACATACAGAGCGCCAACCACGCGCAAAACGATCTGGCCGGGCTTTCCTGAAGGCGCGGCCAAAGCAGAATGAAGAGGGAAGTGACAAGGTGAAAATCGGAACGCCAAAGGAAGTATTCGAGGGGGAAGCGCGGGTCGCGATGACCCCGGACTCGGCGCTGCAATTGCAGAAGCTGGGCTATGAGTGCCTGATCGAGGCGGGCGCGGGGGCGCTGGCCGGGTTCGAGGATGCCGCCTACAAGGAGGCCGGTGTCAAGGTGATCAAAAGCGCCGCCACCCTGTGGAAAGAAGCCGATATCATCGCCAAGGTGCGCCAGCCCAACGCCACCGAGCTGAAGCGGCTGACCAAGGGCAAGACCCTGATTTCCTTCTTCAATCCCGGCGGGAACGAAGAGGGCATGGAGGCTGCCAAGGCCAAGGGCGCCAATGTGATCGCGATGGAAATGGTGCCGCGGATCAGCCGGGCGCAGAAGATGGATGCGCTCAGCTCGATGGCCAATATCGCCGGCTATCGCGCGGTGATCGAGGCGGGCAACAATTACGGCCGCTTCTTTACCGGGCAGATCACCGCCGCCGGCAAGGTGCCGCCTGCCAAGGTTCTGGTAGTCGGCGCCGGTGTGGCTGGCCTCGCTGCGATCGGCGCGGCGGTGTCGCTCGGCGCGATCGTCTATGCCTTCGATGTGCGCCCGGAAGTGGCCGAGCAGGTGGAATCGATGGGCGCGCAGTTCGTCTATCTCGATTTCAAGGAAGAACAGCAGGACGGCGCGGCGACGGGCGGCTATGCCTCGGTCTCCTCGCCCGAGTTCCGCGAGGCGCAGCTGGCCAAGTTCCGCGAATTGGCGCCGGAGATGGACATCGTCATCACCACCGCGCTGATCCCCAACCGCGAGGCGCCCAAGCTCTGGCTTGACGACATGATCAAGTCGATGAAGCGCGGCTCGGTCATCGTCGACCTGGCCGCCGAGAAGGGCGGCAACGCCGAAGGCACCGTGCCGGACGAGAAGATCGTCACCGACAACGGCGTGACCATCATCGGCTATACCGATTTCCCCAGCCGGATGGCGAGCCAGGCCTCGACGCTCTATGCCACCAACATCCGCCACATGATGACGGACCTCACGCCCGAGAAGGACGGCACGATCAACCATGACATGGAGGATGACGTGATCCGCGGCTCGACCGTGACCTACGCGGGCGAGATCACCTTCCCGCCGCCGCCGCCGAAAATCCAGGCGATCGCGGTGCAGAAGAAAGCCGAGGTCAAGACCCTGACCCGGGAAGAAAAGCACGCGGCGGAAGCCGAGGCGTTCAAGGCGCAGACCCGCCAGCAGTTCACCTTGCTGGGCATCGGGGCGGTGCTGATCCTCGGCGTCGGGCTTTATGCGCCGGCCAGCTTCATGCAGCATTTCATCGTCTTCGTGCTGGCCGTCTTCGTCGGTTTCCAGGTGATCTGGAACGTCAGCCACTCGCTGCACACGCCGTTGATGGCGGTGACCAACGCGATTTCGTCGATCATCATCCTCGGCGCGCTGATGCAGATCGGATCGGGCAGCTGGCTGGTGCTTCTGCTGGCGATGCTCAGTGTCTTCATGGCCGGAATCAACATCTTCGGCGGTTTCCTCGTCACCCGGCGCATGCTTGCCATGTTCCAGAAATCCTAAGGAGGCCGCGATCATGGAATTCGGTTTCACGACTGCGGCCTATGTGGTTGCCGCTGTTCTTTTCATCCTCTCGCTCGGCGGTCTCTCCGGTCAGGAAAGCGCGAAACGCGCGGTGTGGTATGGCATTGTCGGCATGGCGCTCGCCGTGGTGGCGACGCTGATCGGCCCCGGCTCGGGGCTTTGGCTGCTGTCGCTTCTGCTGGTGCTCGCCGGCGGTGTGATCGGCACCTATGTGGCGCAGAAGGTGCAGATGACCGAGATGCCGCAGCTTGTGGCGGCGATGCACAGCCTCGTCGGTCTGGCGGCGGTTTTCGTCGGGCTCAACGCCCATATCGAGATCGGGCGCGTGGCCTCGGCCTTTGCCGAAGCCGGGCTGCCCTTCCCGCAGGAGACATATGGCGGGCTCGCGGGGGCGGCCAAGGAGGTCGCCGATCAGTTCCGTGGCTTTGCGGCCGTCGTGGCCAAGAAGACGGGCGTGGAAATCAACATCCTGCGGGTCGAGCTGGTTCTGGGCATCTGGATCGGTGCGGTGACCTTTACCGGGTCGGTCATTGCCTATGGCAAGCTGGCGGGCAAGGTGACGAGCGCGGCCGAGAAGCTGCCGGGGGGGCATGTGCTGAATGCCACGGCGGCGGCGGTCTCGTTGCTCTGCCTGATCTGGTATTTCAACACCGGGGGCTTGCTGCCGCTCATCATCCTGACGCTGGCGGCGCTGTTCATCGGCTATCACCTGATCATGGGGATCGGCGGGGCGGACATGCCGGTGGTGGTGTCGATGCTGAACTCCTATTCGGGCTGGGCGGCGGCGGCGATCGGCTTTTCGCTGGGCAACGACCTTTTGATCGTGGTCGGCGCGCTGGTCGGCTCTTCCGGCGCGATCCTGTCCTACATCATGTGCAAGGCGATGAACCGGTCGTTCATCAGCGTGATCCTCGGCGGCTTCGGCGGCCCGGCGGGCGAGCAGATGGCGGTCGAGGGCGAGATGGTGGCAATCGAGGCCGACGGCGTGGCCGCGGCGCTGGACGAAGCCGACAGCATCATCATCATTCCGGGCTATGGCATGGCGGTGGCGCAGGCGCAGCAGAACGTCGCCGAGCTGACCCGGCGGTTGCGCGCCAAGGGCAAGACCGTGCGTTTCGCCATTCACCCGGTGGCGGGGCGTCTGCCCGGGCACATGAACGTGCTTCTGGCCGAGGCCAAGGTGCCCTATGACATCGTGATGGAAATGGACGAGATCAACGACGATTTCCCCAGCACCGATGTGGCCATCGTGATCGGTTCGAACGACATCGTGAACCCGGCGGCGCAGGACGACCCCAATTCGCCGATCGCCGGAATGCCGGTGCTGGAATGCTGGAAGGCCAAGCAGGTGTTTGTCTCCAAGCGTGGCCAGGGCACGGGCTATTCCGGGATCGAGAATCCGCTGTTCTACAAGGAGAATACGCGGATGTATTACGGCGATGCCAAGGCCAGCCTCGACAAGCTGTTGAGCATGATCGACTGATCCGGGGCGAAATGCGAGATTTGGGAGAGGCGCCTTGCGGGGCGCCTTTTTCTTCTGATGCCTGCGACGGTGTGGAGTGATCCGTGTTGCGCACAGCAGCCTTTCGGGGCCAGATCGCAATTTTGTGCTATGTTGAGTCACCAATATTTTCTGGAGGCTTTTCTTATGACCGCCGTGACGCCAAGCATGTATCACAATGGGCACCGTGAATTGCAGGATCGGTTTGATGGGCGAAAGATGGCAGATGCGCTGGAAAAGCACCGTCGCTTGTCTCAATTCAGGGAAGAGGATGTTGAATTTATCGAGCAATCGGAATTTTTCTTTCTAGCGACATCACACGAAGACAGCGTCGATTGTTCGTTCAGAGGCGGCGAGAGCGGTTTTGTCCGGGTGACCGGTCCATCGACATTGGAGTGGCCGGATTATGACGGTAATTCCATGTACCGCAGTCTTGGGAATATCCTGAAATCGCCGCGAGTGGGGTTGCTGTTTATCCATTTTGGGGCGTCGCCCAAGCGATTGCGTGTCAACGGATTATGCACGCTTGTGGATGGCCCAACGCAGGGCGGGCACAAGATGATGGTTCAGGTCGAGGCAGACGAAATTTTCCCCAACTGCCCGCGTTACATACCGGATCTGATCAAAGCGGCGGCATCGCAATATCTTCCCGACGAAAGCGGTGTTGGCGCCAAGCCCGATTGGAAAAGCGCAGAGGATTTGCGTGAATCCCTTCCTGAGAATGACCCGCACCGCACGTAGGCTAAGGCAAAGCAGAGGGGGCGTTTGTCGCCCTGACGGCCGGATGTCGAAGCGGAAGGCCGGGAGTTCGGTCGTTTGGCTGCAGCGCGGACCTTGTGCCTGTGCAAGTTGCAGGGCTGCGGTGCCGTGACGTTGTCTTTGACTCGCCGCCGCCCATGGGTAGGACTGGCGGCACGCGACAGGAAGGACCACGAGATGAGCGAACATATCAGGATTTCCCGGGCAGAGCGGGTTGTGACCCTGACCATCGACCGCCAGGACAAGAAGAACGCGCTGACGCAGGAGATGTATGGCGCGATGGCCGATGCGCTGGAGGCTTATGGCGCGAGCGACGAAGACCGCGCGCTGGTGATCACCGGGGCGGGCGAGATGTTTACCGCCGGCAACGATCTCACCGATTTCGCCAAGGGCGACCGCGAGGCCGAGGTGCCGCCGGTGTGGCGCTTTCTCGGCGCGCTCTCGAATTGCCCCAAGCCTGTGATCGCCGCGGTGAACGGCCCCGGCATCGGCATCGGGCTGACCATGCTGCTGCATTGCGATCTGGTCTATGCCGGGCAAAGCGCGTCGCTGGGGGCGCCGTTCGTAAAGCTGGGGCTGGTGCCGGAAGCGGCGTCGTCGATGCTGCTGCCGGCCTGCGTCGGCATGGCCGTGGCCAACGATATCCTGTTGGCCGGGCGGGTGCTGAGCGCTGCGGAGGCGGAGCGCCATGGGCTGGTGGCGCGGGTGTTTGCGGATGCGGATTTGCAGGCCGAGGTGGGCAAGATCGCGCTCGGCGTGGCGCGTTCGGCGCCGACATCGCTGCGGCTGTCCAAGCAACTGATACGCAACCAGCGCGCAGCGGTGGCGGCGCATATGGCGGCCGAGGGCAAGCTGTTTGCGGCCCAGCTGCAAGCACCGGAATTCGCCGAGAGCGTCGCGGCGATGGCCGGGAAGCGGGCACCGGATTACGGCTGAGCCTGCCGGGATTCATCGACGGAGAGGCGCCCCAAGGGGCGCCTTTTCTTTTGGCCTGCGCGCTTTTGGCAATTGCGGATGCCTTTGCCGGGGATATTTTGGGGCAAAGGAAGAGGGGCGCGCATTGAAGGATCATCCGCTGAGAGACGAGCTGGCCGGGGAGATGCATGCCCGGCCCTTCATGGCACTGGAGGTGCCCTGCATCGGCGTGTTCCTGGCGATCACGCGGGGCGAGGCGGCGGCGGCGCGCGACCGGTCTGCGGACATGGCGCATCTCGTCGATCTGCTCGACCGGCACGGCGCGCCGCACCCGAAGCCCGATGCGACGCATTATTTCGGCAAGATCGGGCGGCGCTGGCTGAAATGGGAGAGCCACACCGAGGTGGTGACCTATACCGTGTTTCAGGGCGGGCTGAGCGAGCCGGCTTTCGATCCGGCGGATTTCGAGGTTTTCCCCGAGGATTGGCTGGCGGCGCTGCCGGGCCAACGGCTGACCTCGGCGCTCCTGCGGATCGAGCGGATGGGCAGCGACGAGGAAATGGCGCGCGCCATTGCCGACTGGTTCGTGCCCGAGAGCGTGGCGGCGAGCCGGGTGCTGGACGATGCGGCGGTGATTGCCGGGGATTTCAGGATCGACCCGGCCGGGCATCTGCGCTTTGCGGTCTTCGTGCGCGACGGCGTCGGGCCGCGCCGGGTCGGGCGGATCGCGCAGCGGCTCTGCGAGATCGAGACCTACAAGGCGCTGTCGCTGCTGGGGTTCGTGCGGGCGCGAACGCTGTCGCCGGAGCTGGCGGCGCTCGACGGGCGGCTGACCCGACTGGTCGAGGAGATGGGCGAGGGCGCGCGGCCGGCGGAGGAGACGCTGCACCAGCTGCTGCGCAGTTCCGGGGAGCTGGAACATCTGGCAGGGCAGACATCGTTCCGGTTCAGCGCCACGGCGGCTTACGAGACGCTGGTGCATGAGCGGGTGAGGGTGCTGCGCGAGGCGCGCTTTGCCGGGCGCCAGACATTCGCCGAGTTCATGGCGCGCCGGTTTGATCCGGCGATGCGCACGGTGCGCGCCACCGAGGCGCGGCTGAGCGCGATGGGCAAGCGGGCGGTGCGGGCCGGCGATCTGCTGCGCACGCGGGTCGATGTGGAACGCTCGGCGCAGAACCAGGCCTTGCTCGAGAGCATGGACCGGCGCGCCGATCTGCAACTCAGGCTGCAACGCACGGTCGAGGGGCTGAGCGTGGTGGCGATCTCCTATTACGCGATCAACCTGGTGAGCTATGGGCTATATCCGCTGGCCAGCGCGGCGGGGATCGACAAGACCATGCTGACGGCGGTGGCGACACCTGTCGTGTTGCTGGTGGTGTGGATGGTGGTGCGGCGGATCCGCAGGAAACATTAGGGGGTCGTCGGTTGCGCGGCTGGACCTGGTGACTGCTTGGAGCCCGAAGCGGTCATCTTACCGAGCGGAATCAAGGCCGCAGGCCGCCGCGCATCGTCGGGCCGCCCCCGGGCCCGGCGATTGGGTGAGGACGGCGCTTCGGCTCGAGGTTGTGCGGATTTGTCAGGGATACAGCGCTGCCGACCAGCCGTTGGATCGCCGAC
>CBDUGF010000116.1:0-12302 GCA_965366835.1 uncultured Rhodobacterales bacterium | reverse complement strand
AGCTGGAAGAGCCGAAATACGATGTCGAGGAATGCCAGCAGCGCGACATGACCTATGCCGCTCCGCTCAAGGTCAAACTGCGCCTGATCGTGTTTGATGTCGACGAGGATACCGGCGCCAAATCGGTCAAGGACATCAAGGAACAGGACGTGTTCATGGGCGACATGCCCCTGATGACACCGAACGGCACCTTCGTGGTCAACGGCACCGAGCGGGTGATCGTCAGCCAGATGCACCGCTCGCCCGGTGTGTTCTTCGACCACGACAAAGGCAAGACCCATGCCAGCGGCAAGCTGCTCTTTGCCTGCCGGATCATTCCCTATCGCGGCTCGTGGCTCGATTTCGAATTCGACGCCAAGGATATCGTGTTCTCGCGCATCGACCGGCGCCGCAAGCTGCCGGTGACCACGCTGCTCTATGCGCTGGGCATGGACCAGGAAGGCATCATGGATGCCTATTACAACACGGTCAAATACAAGCTGCGCAAGAAGGATAACGGCTGGGTCACCAAGTTCTTCCCCGAGCGGGTGCGCGGCACCCGCCCGACCTATGATCTTGTCGATGCCAAGACCGGCGAAGTGATCGGCGAAGCCGGCAAGAAGGTCACGCCGCGCGCGGTCAAGAAGATCATCGACGACGGCAAGATCACCGATCTGCTGCTGCCCTACGAGCAGATCCTGGGCAAATACGTCGCCAAGGACATCATCAACGAGGAAACCGGCACGATCTATGTCGAGGCCGGCGATGAGCTGACGCTTGAATATGACAAGGAAGGCAATGTCACCGGCGGATCGCTGAAAGAGCTGGTCGACGCCGGCATCACCGAGATCCCGGTTCTGGATATCGACAACGTCAATGTCGGCCCCTACATGCGCAACACCATGGCGATGGACAAGAACATGAACCGCAACACCGCGCTCATGGACATCTATCGCGTGATGCGCCCGGGCGAGCCGCCCACGGTGGACGCCGCCAGCGCGCTGTTCGACACGCTGTTTTTCGATGGCGAACGCTATGACCTTTCCGCCGTTGGCCGGGTCAAGATGAACATGCGTCTCGCGCTCGACAAGCCCGACACCCAGCGCACGCTGGACCGCGAGGATATCGTGGCCTGCGTCAAGGCTCTGGTCGAGCTGCGCGACGGCAAGGGCGACATCGACGATATCGACCATCTCGGCAACCGCCGGGTGCGCTCGGTCGGCGAGCTGATGGAAAACCAGTATCGCGTCGGATTGCTGCGCATGGAACGTGCGATCAAGGAGCGGATGTCGAGCGTCGAGATCGACACGGTGATGCCGCAGGATCTGATCAACGCCAAACCGGCGGCCGCCGCGGTGCGCGAATTCTTCGGCTCGAGCCAGCTCAGCCAGTTCATGGACCAGACCAACCCGCTCAGCGAAGTCACCCACAAACGCCGCCTGTCCGCACTTGGGCCGGGCGGTCTGACCCGCGAACGGGCCGGTTTCGAAGTGCGTGACGTGCACCCGACCCACTATGGCCGGATGTGCCCGATCGAGACGCCGGAAGGCCCGAATATCGGCCTGATCAACAGCCTCGCCACCTTCGCGCGGGTCAACAAATACGGCTTCATCGAAACGCCCTATCGCAAGGTGGTCGATGCCAAGGTGACCGACGAAGTTCAATACATGTCGGCAACCGAGGAAATGCGCCATGTCGTGGCCCAGGCCAACGCCCATCTCGACAAGGACGGCAAGTTCGAGAACGATCTGGTGTCGACCCGTCAGTCGGGCGAATACACACTGGCACCGCGCGAGAATGTCGATCTGATCGACGTGTCGCCCAAGCAGTTGGTATCGGTCGCTGCGTCGCTGATCCCGTTCCTTGAGAACGATGACGCCAACCGCGCGCTGATGGGCTCGAACATGCAACGTCAGGCGGTTCCGCTTCTGCGCGCCGAGGCGCCGCTGGTGGGTACCGGGATCGAAGAGATCGTGGCCCGCGACAGCGGTGCGGCGATCATGGCGAAACGCGCCGGGATCATCGACCAGGTCGATGCCCAGCGGATCGTCGTGCGCGCCACCGAGGATCTCGCGCTCGGCGATGCCGGCGTCGATATCTACCGGATGCGCAAGTTCCAGCGTTCCAACCAGAACACCTGCATCAACCAGCGCCCGCTGGTGAAGGTGGGTGACACGGTGATGAAAGGCGAAGTGATTGCCGATGGCCCGAGCACCGATATCGGTGAGCTGGCGCTTGGCAAGAACGTGGTCGTCGCGTTCATGCCGTGGAATGGCTACAACTACGAGGATTCGATCCTGATTTCCGAGCGCATTTCGCGCGATGACGTCTTCACCTCGATCCATATCGAGGAATTCGAGGTCGCCGCCCGCGATACCAAGCTCGGGCCGGAAGAGATCACCCGCGACATCCCGAACGTGGGCGAAGAGGCGCTGCGCAACCTCGATGAGGCCGGCATCGTCTACATCGGCGCCGATGTGGAGCCGGGCGATATCCTGGTGGGCAAGATCACCCCCAAGGGCGAAAGCCCGATGACGCCGGAAGAAAAGCTGCTGCGCGCCATTTTCGGCGAGAAGGCCAGCGACGTGCGCGACACCTCGCTGCGGGTGAAGCCGGGCGATTTCGGCACCGTTGTCGAAGTGCGCGTGTTCAACCGCCACGGTGTGGAAAAGGACGAACGCGCGCTTCAGATCGAGCGCGAGGAAGTCGAACGCCTGGCGCGCGACCGCGACGACGAGTTGGCAATTCTCGATCGCAACATCTATGCCCGTCTGAAGGACATGATCCTGGGCAAGGTGGCCGTGAAAGGCCCCAAGGGCGTGAAATCCAACGCCGAGATCAACGAGGATCTGCTCGCCACACTGACCCGCGGTCAATGGTGGCAGCTGGCGCTGAAAGACGAGAAGGATGCCCAGATCGTCGAGGCGCTGCATGAGCAATACGAAGCGCAGAAACGCGCCCTGGATGCGCGCTTTGAAGACAAGGTCGAGAAGGTACGCCGCGGCGACGATCTGCCCCCGGGCGTGATGAAGATGGTCAAGGTGTTCGTGGCGGTGAAGCGCAAGCTGCAACCGGGCGACAAGATGGCCGGGCGTCACGGCAACAAGGGCGTGATTTCCAAGGTGGTGCCGATGGAGGACATGCCGTTCCTCGAAGATGGCACGCCGGTCGATTTCTGCCTCAACCCGCTGGGCGTTCCCAGCCGGATGAACGTCGGCCAGATTCTCGAAACCCACATGGGCTGGGCCGCGCGCGGTCTCGGGGTCAATATCGACGAGGCGCTGGGCGAATACCGCCGCTCGGGCGATCTGACCCCGGTGCGCGAGGCGATGAAGCATGCCTATGGCGATGATGTCTACGACGAAGGCATCAAGGGTATGGACGAAGGCGCGCTGATCGAAGCCGCCGGCAACGTCATCAACGGTGTGCCGATCGCGACGCCGGTTTTCGACGGCGCCAAGGAGGCCGACGTGAACGACTCGCTGAAGCGGGCCGGTTTCGACACCTCGGGCCAGTCGATCCTGTTTGACGGTCGCACCGGCGAGCAGTTTGCCCGCAAGGTGACTGTCGGGGTGAAATACCTGCTGAAGCTGCATCACCTGGTGGACGACAAGATCCACGCCCGCTCGACCGGGCCTTACAGTCTCGTCACCCAGCAGCCTCTGGGCGGCAAGGCGCAGTTCGGTGGTCAGCGCTTCGGGGAAATGGAGGTCTGGGCTCTGGAAGCCTATGGCGCCGCCTATACCCTGCAGGAAATGCTGACGGTGAAGTCGGATGACGTGGCTGGACGGACGAAAGTCTATGAAAGCATCGTCAAGGGCGAGGACAATTTCGAGGCCGGTGTGCCGGAGAGCTTCAACGTGCTCGTGAAAGAAGTCCGCGGCCTCGGCCTGAACATGGAACTCCTGGATGCGGAGGAAGAGGATTGAGGGCTTCGGCCCTTCATTCCCGTCTCCCTTCCGCAACCAATTTGAGGACATCAAAATGAACCAGGAACTCACAAACAACCCGTTCAACCCGCTGACACCGCCGAAGATTTTCGACGAGATCCGCGTTTCGCTGGCATCGCCCGAGCGGATTCTCTCGTGGTCGTACGGCGAGATCAAGAAGCCGGAAACCATCAACTACCGGACCTTCAAGCCCGAGCGCGACGGCCTGTTCTGCGCCCGCATCTTCGGGCCGATCAAGGATTATGAGTGCCTCTGCGGCAAATACAAGCGGATGAAGTATCGCGGCGTCGTCTGCGAGAAATGCGGTGTCGAGGTGACGCTGCAGAAGGTGCGCCGCGAGCGCATGGGCCATATCGAGCTGGCAGCACCCGTGGCCCATATCTGGTTCCTCAAGTCGCTGCCCTCGCGCATCGGCCTGATGCTCGACATGACGCTGCGCGATCTCGAGCGCGTGCTCTATTTCGAGAATTACGTGGTAATCGAGCCGGGGCTGACCGACCTCACCTATGGTCAGATGCTGACCGAGGAAGAATTCATGGACGCCCAGGACCATTACGGCCTGGATGCCTTCACCGCCAATATCGGCGCCGAGGCGATCCGTGAAATGCTGACCCAGATCGACCTGGAGGCCGAAGCCGATCGCCTGCGCGAAGAGCTGAAGGAAGCCACCGGCGAGTTGAAGCCCAAGAAGATCATCAAGCGGCTGAAAGTCGTCGAGAGCTTCATCGAGAGCGGCAACCGCCCGGAGTGGATGGTTCTGACCGTGATCCCGGTGATTCCGCCCGAACTGCGGCCGCTGGTGCCGCTCGATGGTGGCCGCTTTGCCACCTCGGATCTCAACGATCTCTATCGCCGCGTCATCAACCGCAACAACCGCCTGAAGCGGCTGATCGAACTGCGCGCGCCCGACATCATCGTGCGCAACGAAAAGCGGATGCTGCAGGAATCGGTCGACGCGCTGTTCGACAACGGCCGCCGCGGCCGCGTCATCACCGGCGCCAACAAGCGCCCGCTGAAATCGCTCAGCGACATGCTGAAAGGCAAGCAGGGCCGCTTCCGCCAGAACCTTCTCGGCAAGCGGGTCGACTTCTCGGGCCGCTCGGTGATCGTGACCGGGCCGGAGCTGAAGCTGCATCAGTGCGGGCTGCCCAAGAAGATGGCGCTCGAGCTGTTCAAGCCTTTCATCTATTCGCGGCTCGAGGCCAAGGGGCTTTCCAGCACCGTGAAACAGGCCAAGAAGCTGGTCGAAAAAGAGCGCCCCGAAGTGTGGGACATCCTCGACGAGGTGATCCGCGAACACCCGGTGATGCTGAACCGGGCGCCGACGCTGCACCGTCTCGGCATCCAGGCGTTCGAGCCGGTATTGATCGAAGGCAAGGCGATCCAGCTGCATCCGCTGGTCTGCTCGGCCTTCAACGCCGATTTCGACGGCGACCAGATGGCCGTGCATGTGCCGCTCTCGCTGGAAGCCCAGCTTGAGTGCCGGGTGCTGATGATGTCGACTAACAACGTGCTGTCGCCCGCCAACGGCGCGCCGATCATCGTGCCGAGCCAGGATATGATCCTGGGTCTCTACTATACCACCATCGCGCGTGAAGGCATGACCGGCGAGGGCATGACATTCGCCTCGATCGACGAAGTGCAATATGCGCTGGATAGCGGTGCGGTTCATCTCCATGCCAAGGTCACGGCGCGGGTGCCGCAGGTCGATCCGGAAACCGGCGAGACGGTGATGAAACGCTTTGAAACCACGCCGGGCCGGATGCGGCTGGGCGCGCTTCTGCCGATGAACGCCAAGGCGCCGTTCGATCTGGTCAACCGTCTGCTGCGCAAGAAGGAAGTGCAGCAGATCATCGACACCGTCTATCGCTATTGCGGTCAGAAGGAATCGGTCATCTTCTGCGACCAGATCATGACCATGGGTTTCCGCGAAGCGTTCCGCGCCGGCATCTCGTTCGGCAAGGACGACATGGTGATCCCCGACAACAAGTGGGAGATCGTCGACGAGACCCGCGATCAGGTGAAGGATTTCGAACAGCAATACATGGACGGCCTGATCACCCAGGGCGAGAAATACAACAAGGTCGTCGATGCCTGGTCGAAATGTAACGATCAGGTCACCGAAGCGATGATGAGCACGATTTCGGCCGACAAGCGCGACGAAAACGGCGCTGTCAGCGAGCCGAACTCGGTCTACATGATGGCCCACTCGGGCGCCCGGGGTTCTGTCACCCAGATGAAACAGCTGGGCGGCATGCGCGGGCTGATGGCCAAGCCGAACGGCGACATCATCGAAACGCCGATCATCTCGAACTTCAAGGAAGGTCTGACCGTTCTTGAATACTTCAACTCGACTCACGGCGCGCGCAAGGGTCTGTCGGACACCGCGCTCAAGACCGCGAACTCGGGCTATCTGACCCGTCGTCTGGTCGACGTGGCGCAGGATTGCATCGTGCGTCAGAACGACTGCGGTACCGATCTGGCGATCACCGCCGAAGCGGCCGTGAACGATGGCGAAGTGGTCGCGTCGCTGGCCGAACGTATCCTAGGCCGGGTGACGGCCGACGATATCTTCCGGCCGGGCACCGACGAGATCCTGGCGCCGAAAGGGTCGCTGATCGACGAGCGGATGGCCGATGCGATCGACGATGCCGGGGTTCTGTCGACCCGGATTCGCAGCCCGCTGACCTGTGAGGCGGAGGATGGCGTCTGTGCGATGTGCTATGGCCGCGATCTGGCGCGCGGCACCAAGGTCAATGTCGGCGAAGCGGTGGGGATCATCGCGGCGCAGTCGATCGGCGAGCCGGGCACCCAGCTGACCATGCGGACCTTCCACATCGGCGGCGTCGCCCAGGGCGGCCAGCAGTCGTTCCTGGAATCGAGCCAGTCGGGCAAGGTGTCGTTCGAGAACGCGCAGCTGCTGGAAAACGCGGCCGGCGAATTGCTGGTCGTGGGCCGCAACATGAAGCTTGCCATCGTCGATGACGAGGGCGGCGAGCGGGCCAGCCACAAGGTGCCCTATGGCACCAAGCTTCACGTCAAGGAAGGCGCCAAGGTTGCCCGCGGCGACAAGCTGTTCGAATGGGATCCCTATACCCTGCCGATCATCGCCGAAAAGGCCGGCACGGCCAAATATGTCGATCTGGTCTCGGGGCTCGCCGTGCGCGACGAAACCGACGATGCCACCGGCATGACCCAGAAGATCGTGATCGACTGGCGCACCGCGCCCAAGGGCAACGAGCTCAAGCCCGAGATCATCCTTTCGGGTGAGGATGGCGAACCGGTGCGCAACGAGGCCGGCAATCCGCTGACCTATCCGATGTCGGTCGATGCGATCCTGTCGGTCGAGGACGGTCAGGAAATCCAGGCCGGCGATATCGTGGCGCGGATTCCGCGCGAAGGGGCCAAGACCAAGGACATCACCGGCGGTTTGCCACGGGTGGCCGAACTGTTCGAGGCGCGTCGTCCGAAAGACCATGCGATCATCGCGGAGATCGACGGCTATATCCGCTATGGGCGCGACTACAAGAACAAGCGCCGCATCTCGATCGAGCCGTCGGACGACAGCCTGGAGCCGGTCGAATACATGGTGCCCAAGGGCAAGCATATTCCTGTCATGGAAGGCGATTTCGTCCAGAAGGGCGATTACATCATGGACGGCAACCCGGCGCCGCATGACATCCTCAGCATCATGGGTGTCGAAGCGCTGGCCGATTACATGATCGACGAGGTCCAGGATGTCTATCGTCTGCAAGGCGTGAAGATCAACGACAAGCATATCGAGGTGATCGTCCGGCAGATGCTGCAGAAGTGGGAGATTTCCGATAGCGGCGATACCACGCTTCTGAAGGGCGAACATGTCGACAAGCAGGAGTTCGACCTGGCCAACGAGAAATCGGAAGCCAAGGGCGGGCGCCCGGCACAGGGCGAGCCGATCCTTCTTGGCATCACCAAGGCGAGCTTGCAGACACGGTCGTTCATCTCGGCGGCGTCGTTCCAGGAGACCACGCGGGTGCTCACCGAAGCCTCGGTGCAGGGCAAGCGCGACAAGCTCGTGGGCCTCAAGGAAAACGTCATCGTTGGCCGCCTGATACCGGCGGGCACCGGGGGCGCGACCATGGACATGCGCCACATCGCGCAGCAGCGTGACAACGTGGTGATCGAAGCGCGCCGGGAAGAGGCCGAAGCGGCCGCCGCCCTCGCCGCGCCCGAGATGGAAGATGTGGTCGGTGGCGATCCGTTCGACACGTTTGTCGATACCCCGGAAAGCCGCGAAGAATAGGCATCGATCCGCGCTGAAAAGCAAAACCCCCGCCGGGAAGCCGGCGGGGGTTTTTCGTTGTGCCGGAGGCAGCGCGGATCAGGGTTGTGAGGCCAGAGTTCCCCGACTGGCGCCGCATTACGGCGAAGAATTGTCCATGTTGCGTCCAATCAGCTTTTCCAGTCCTAACTCCTGGCGACCATCGCCGCCTCGATCGTCCTCAGGTGATGTTTCATCGCATCCGACGCGGCGTCGGAATCGCTTGCCGCGATTGCGGCGACGATCTTGTCATGTTGATCGCTGTGAAGCGTTTGAAACTCGTTTGGGGCAATCCGGCGATATGTACGATCCCATTCGCGTTGCCACGCAACACGTCGCCGCGCACCGGACAGATAGACCAGAAAACCGATGAGGACCGGGTTGCGCGAGGTTTCAGCTACGGCGCGATGAAAGGCATCATCAGCCTGTTCGCATTCCGATCTGTCGCGTGCCGCGCGCCCCTGCGCGATTTTCTTCTGCAAATGCGCGATGTCCGATTCATCCGCGCGCAGAGCAGCCTCGCCAGCCACTTGTGGCTCCAGGAGCAAGCGCGCGCATGAGGTCGGGCGGTGTCGCGCCGTCCACCAGGAGAGTTTCCCGGACCGGCAGGTGACGCGGGCGGCGACCGCGAAAGGTCCCCTGGCCAACGTGACGCCAGACTATGCCTTCTTCCTCCAGTTTCGCATAACACGCCCGCAGGGTTTCCCGGCTGCACCCCAGAGCTGCCGACAACTCGCGCTCGGACGGCAAGCGATCTCCCCCGACAGGGGCGAACCTGTCAATCGCCTCTCGCAGTTCGGGCAGCACGGTTTTGACGCTCTTCTTCAACATGCCTTCCTTTTCAGACCAATTTGCGGACCAATCGATTGGATGCAAGAAGTTTCGTCATCCTGAAGGAGGATTCGCCATGAACATGCCTGTCAAGATGTTCGAAACACCCATGCCATTTCCGAGAGCCGAAACGGCAGCGTCGCGGGTCTTTCGCGACGGTGACGCCGTTGGCCAAGCGGCGCAAGCAAGAGAGGACGGCACAATCGCCTTTCAGTATCGGGACAGCCGGACGGTATTCCAGCGCATGCGTTCGTTGTGGCATCCATACCGGCAGAAGTCAGAGCTGAATGAAGCCCGGCGCGATACCGAGGCGGCGGCTGAACCGGACTGGCCCCGGCATTGGGCGATAGCCAGATACCTCTGACCTCAAAACCGGTGAGATTGCATTGCCGAAAGCGGTCGCTGGATCGTTTCAGCTCAAAGCGGATCGAAATGCGTGAGCACACGAACGCGCATTTCGATCCACATGCTTCGATGTAAACCCGAAACGCTTCAGATGCGCTTGAGGTGGATGGATACCGTGACCTGCGCAACCGCGCTCACGCCTTGGCAAACGCCCCCGCCGTCGCCATCTGGGCAAACATGTCTTCCATGGTCTGTTTCATCGGGCGATAGGTGAGGCCCAGCTCGCGCACGGCCTTGGAATTGTCGGCGCGCCACGGCACGTTCACGTTGCGCGACACGAACTTGCGCGAGAAGCCCTGGCTCGGCCCGACCAGCCACAAAAGCCATTTCGGCAGGGCGCGGCGGGGCAGGGGATAGTCCTTGCCGAACCGCTCCTGCAGGCACAGCGTCAGTTCGAGCAGATCGCTTTCATACGCCGAGACGATGTTGCGCCCGGAGGCTTCGGGCAGATAGGCCGCCGCCAGATGGGCCTGGGCCAGATCGCGCACGTCGATCATGCCGATCCCGAGCCGCGGCGCGCCAAATTTGAGCGTGCCGTCGCCGACCTGGCGCATGATGCTGAAGCTTTCCGAACTGGGCACGCCATGCGCCGCCGGACCCAGCACAAACGACGGGTTCAGCACCACCAGATCCCACTGCGATTGCGCTTCGGCGAGCTTCCAGGCTTCGCGCTCGGCCACGGTCTTGGAATAGCTGTAGGGCTGATAGTCGAGCGAGGCGGTTTCGTTCCAGACGCTCTCGTCAAGCCGCCCGTCCGGCGCCTTGTCGGTGTCGATCGCATCGGTATAGATCGCCGCGCAGGAACTGGTCAGCACCACCCGCTTCACCGTGGGGGTGCGGCTCGCCTCATTCAGCACGTTGCCGGTGCCGAGGAGGGCGGGGTCGATCAGCTCTCTCTGCGGATCCTTCACATTGATGGTGAATGGCGACGCGGTGTGAAACACGATTGAGCAGCCCGCCATTGCCTCGCCATAGGAGCCTTCGTCGAGCAGATCGGCGGCAAACAGGCGCAGCGTGCCCGGCGTGGCTTCGGCCATGGCCTTCAATGGCGCCACCTTGGGGCTGTCGGGGTCGCGCACGGCGCCATGCACGGTCACCCCGGCCTCGAGCAGATCCTTGACGATCCACCCCGCAACGTAGCCGCTGGCGCCGGTGACAAGCACCGGGGTCTTGGTGTCGATCGCAAACATCTGGTCATCCTTTCGGGTCAATTCCAAGTCTTCCGTCCGAGGTAGGCGCGGGGAACTCGGGGTGCAATGGCTATTCAGCCAATCAGGAGCAATCCGCGCCAGTGACCTTGCGACGCGACGGCTTCCCTTTCCGCGACATCCGGTGTTTGTGTTGCAACGACGCGAAATCACGAAAAGGCCGGACCGATGGACAGGCGTGACAATCTCAAGGGCGCCGTTCTGATGATGGTGTCGATGCTTTCGTTCACGCTCAACGACACGTTCATCAAGCTGCTCGCCGGGCAGGTGCCGCTCAACCAGGTTCTGTTCTTGCGCGGGGTGCTGACCACCGTGCTGATCTATGCGATGATCCGCTTCATGGGGCCGCTGCACTGGCGGATTCCGCGCCGCGATGCCTGGCTTGTGGCACTGCGCGTCGCCGCCGAGGCGGCATCGGCCTATTTCTTTCTCACCGCGCTGTTCAACATGCCGATCGCCAATGTCACGGCGATCCTGCAATCGCTGCCGCTGACCATCACCCTGGCGGCGGCGGTGTTTCTGCGCGAGCCGGTGGGCTGGCGCCGCCTCGGCGCGATCCTCGTCGGCTTTGCCGGGGTGATGCTGATCGTGCGGCCGGGGGCGGCGGATTTCACCATCTATTCGGTCTACGGGCTGGTCGCGGTCGGGTTTGTCACCATCCGCGATCTGGCGACCCGGCGGTTGTCGCCCGAGACGCCATCGCTGCTGGTGACGCTGCTCTCGTCGGCCGGGGTGATGGTGTTTTTCGGGGTCGCCAGCCTCGGCGATGACTGGGTCGTGCTGGAGACGCGGGCACTGCTCTATGTGCTTGCCGCGTCGGTGATGATCATCGGCGGCTATGTCTGCTCGATCATGGTGATGCGGGTGGGCGAGATCAGCTTCGTGGCACCGTTCCGCTATACCGGGCTGCTCTGGGCGCTGCTGCTGGGCTTTTTCGTGTTCGGCGACTGGCCCAGCCAGCTGACGCTGATCGGGGCCGCAATCGTGGTGAGCATGGGGATCTACACGCTCTACCGCGACAGCCGCACCCGGCGCCGGGGGCTGCCGCAACGGCCGATCTGAGCCCCGCCAGGCGCCGGGTCCGGAGGCCTTTGCGGTCGATGCAGCGGCGCTGTCATTTCCCGGCGCCGGCCCGTGTTGACAAGGTTGGCGACTCCCCCTATACGCCCCCCATCCGGCAAGGGGGAAACTCCAGCGCCGATAGCAGACCTGTAGTGGACACGATCCGGGCTAATGCTGCTCCGATCCTCTGGAAACCCACCGCGTCGTTCACCTCGGAATGGGAGCGATAGCGGTTTTTGCGTGTTGTGGACGCACGATGCGCGCGAGATTTTGGAAACGAGTATGGGGACACCCATGCGACACATGTGTTGAGAAACGGGGAAAGAAGCCCAATGCCAACGATCCAGCAGCTGATCCGCAAGCCGCGTCAGCCCAAAGTGAAACGCTCCAAATCCCTTCACCTGGAAGGGAACCCGCAAAAACGCGGCGTTTGCACGCGCGTCTATACCACGACGCCCAAGAAGCCGAACTCGGCCATGCGGAAGGTTGCCAAGGTGCGCCTGACCAATGGTTTCGAGGTCATCAGCTATATCCCCGGTGAAAGCCACAACCTTCAGGAACACTCGG
>CBDUGF010000115.1:0-12309 GCA_965366835.1 uncultured Rhodobacterales bacterium | reverse complement strand
GCCGAACTTGTCGATCATGCCGCCGCACATGTTGTGGATCGACAGGAACGACCCGACCGCGGGGCAGGACATCGCCAGCGCCTCGAACACCAGCGTGGCATCGAGCCGGGTGAGGCCGGAGCCGCCGTATTCCTCGGAAACATAAAGGCCGCCGAAGCCGAGCTCGGCCAGTTTGGGCCAGAGATCTTTCGGGATGGTGCCGGCCTCTTCCCAGTCGCGCGCGAAGGGCGCGATATGCTCCTGGCCAAAGCTTCTGGCCATGTCGAAGATCAGGGTCTGTTCCTCGGAAAGTGCAAAATCCATGTCGCGGCTCCTCTGTTTCGAGCTGAACCGGCTCGAATTGAACGAGTGTTTAATTCCGGATTCTTACAAGACTATTGCAAACGATTGAAGGGGGCCAAGCGATTCTGCCTTCCGAGGCCGTGTTCAGATGACGACGATCTTGCCGGTCATGCCCGGATGCCATCTGCAGATATAGCGATACTCGCCTTTTTGCGCGAAGGTGATGCTGCCGGATTGGCCACTGGACAAGCTGTCGGTGCTCCAGCTCTTGTCGGCGGCTGTGGCGGTATGATCCATGCCGTCCTCGTTCGACCAGGTGACGGTATCGCCGGCCTTGATGGTGAGCTTGGAGGGGCTGAACTTGCGGTTGTTGATCCTGACCGTATGGCCTGCGGCCCGGGCCGGCAGCGCGAGGGCGGCCAGAGCGGCGGGGGCGGCGGCGAGCAGGGCGGCGGCGCGGCGGCGGGAAATATCGGGCATGGCGAAAACTCCTTGGAGCGGGGAACTGAGCCCCAAGGCTACCCGAAATGGCGGCTATCCGATATCACAAATCCGAGTGGAACTCTTCGATCAGGTGGCGCACCACCGCCTTCAGGGCATCATCGCGGCTGTCGCCGGCTTCGACCGCATCGTTGAAAACCGCGCGCTGGCGGTCCGACGAGGTGCCGCTTTCCAGCACTTCGCGGGCATGTTCCAGCTCGGCCCGGCAGCCGAGCGCCTCGGCATCTTCGCCGACCAGCGCGATGATATCGTCGAGCGCCTGCGAGAACGGGATGATCTTGCCGGCGCCGAAATCGATCATGCCCTCGCCGGTGCCATAGCGCTGGGCGCGCCAGCGGTTTTCGGCGATCAGGAAGTTGTCGTAGAGCCGCCAGCGCTGGTTTTTCTGACGCAGCCGCCACAGCATGCGGGTGAGCGACTGGATCATCGCGGCGAGCGTGAGCGTGGTCTCGAGCCGGGGCGAGACATCGCAGATCCGCGATTCGATGGTGGGAAAGCGCGACGACGGGCGCAGATCCCACCAGACTTTCGAGCTGTCCTCGATCACGCCGAGATCGACCAGGGCGTTGACCGAGCGTTCGAACTCGCCCCAGCCATCGAGCTTGGGCGGCAGGCCGGTGCGCGGCAGATTGTCGAAAACCGAGAGGCGATAACAGCTTAGACCGGTATCTTCACCCTGCCAGAACGGCGAGGAACAGCTGAGCGCCAGAAGATGCGGCAGGAAATAGCTGAGCTGGTTGGTGACATCGATGCGCAGTTCCTTGTCGGGCAGGCCGACATGGACATGCATGCCGCAGATCAGCAGGCGGCGGACCACGCCCGCGAGATCGTCGCGCAGCTCGTTATAGCGGTCTTTCTTGGTGTGATGCTGATCGCGCCAGTCGGAAAACGGGTGGCACGAGGCGGCAATCGGGGCGAGATTGTATTCGCCGGCAAGGCGCGCGACGGTGCCGCGCAGGTGGCGCAGATCGTCGCGCGCCTCACCCACGTTGTTGCAGACCTTGGAGCCGATCTCGACCTGGCATTCGAGGAATTCGGGGGAAAACTGACCTTCGAGCGCGGCGCCGCATTTCTCCATCAATTCTGGCGGGGCCGGGGCCAGCGCCAGGCTGTCGCGGTCGACCAGCAGGTATTCCTCTTCGATGCCGATGGTGAAATCGGGGTCGGGTGTGGCCATGTGCTGTCTCCTGCAGGCAAGCGCGTCGGGCGATCTCAACAGGTTGAGCCGGAAAATTCAAGCGTGGTGAGGGTGCGGCAATCTAACCTTCCAGCACAGGAGGGTTTCGCTTGAATGATATTCTGAACACAGAATATGATTGGCGCTGGAAACAGGCGCGACAATCAGGAGAGAGACATGAAAACGATACTTGGCCGGATGATATTGATTGCAATGCTGGTTATCGCGCCGATGACGGCGATGGCCGACGACGACAAGCGCGGATTGTTCGTCAACCTGACCACGGATGACACCTGGGCGGCGACCAAGGCGATCATGTTCGCGCATCAGAAATCGCTGAAAAACGGCCATGACACGGCGATCTGGCTGAATGTGCGGGCGGTCTATCTGGCCGACAAGAAGCGGGCGAGCCATGTGCATGGCCTGATGGCGGAGCAGGGCACCAGCATTCAGGACATGCTGGCCGCGTTCATCGCCGATGGCGGCACGGTGATCATGTGCGCTGCGTGTTCGCAGGCGGCGGGGCTGACCCAGGCAGACTATATCGACGGCGTGGTGATGGGCAGTTTTCCGGTGGTGGAAGGCTGGCTGTTTCGCGAGGGGATGCAGACGCTGTCCTGGTAGGGGGCAGGATCGCGGCCGGGTGTCAGCCCGGCTTGCCTTCGAGGCTTTCCTGAAGGACATCCGGATCGAGACCAAGGAAGGCCATCGCCCGATCCAGTGCGTGAAACAATCCAACCTCATGATCGTCGTTGGCCTCGACGAGCGACTGGTACATCCGGGCCATGGCGTGCCCGTCGTCATTGCCAGTGAGAAACGCGGTGCGCACGCGGCGCGGGGCGCGGGCGAAGAAGGAAATCTCTTTGGCCCGGAGGCTGCGCATTTGATCGAAATCGAGTTCGAGCGCCTCCATTTGCCGGCTGTCGACCAGGCGGTCAAGCCCGAGGACGTAGTCTGGATGGCCGCGGACATCGCGGAAATAATCTGCGAATTCGGTTTGGTTCACGCGGCCTGTGGGGCGCAGGACGATGAGATTGGAAGGCGGCAGGATCGTGAAGGTGATGGGCACAAGCGGTTTTCCTCATTACGACAGGCGAGGCCGCGCCGGGGAATATCCTGGGATGGGACGAGCGCGCCTCTCGCCCGCAGTTCTAGCGTATTCGCAGCGCAGCTTCAGGGGGAAATTGCGACCAATTTGAGCGCGCGGGCCAGCGCGGGCCGCCCGGCGCAGAGCCGGACGGCCCGAGAAAGCCGTTTGCGTCAGGTCTGGTTATCCGATCAGTCCATCGGCTTGAAATGGAACTCGCCGCCTTCCTTGAGGCCCGAGGGCCAGCGCGAGGTGATGGTCTTGGTGCGGGTGTAGAACTTGAACGCGTCGGGGCCGTGCTGATTGAGGTCGCCGAACACCGATTTCTTCCAGCCGCCGAAGGTGTGATAGGCCAGCGGCACCGGGATCGGCACGTTGATGCCGACCATGCCGATATTGATCCGGCTGGCGAAATCGCGGGCGGTGTCGCCATCGCGGGTGAAGATCGCGGTGCCGTTGCCGTATTCGTGGTCCATCGCAAGCTTGAGCGCCTCCTCGTAGGTCTTGGCGCGCACGGTGGACAGGACCGGGCCGAAGATCTCGGTCTTGTAGATGTCCATGTCCTTGGTGACGTTGTCAAAGAGGTGCGGGCCGACGAAGAAGCCGTCCTCATAGCCTTGAAGCGAGAAGCCGCGGCCATCGACGACGAGCTTGGCGCCCTGGTCGATGCCGGTCTGCACCAGGCGCTCGATATTGGCCTTGGCGGCGGCTGTCACCACCGGGCCGTAATCGACATCGTTGCCATCGGTATAGGGGCCGACTTTCAGCTTTTCGATCCGCGGCACCAGCTTTTCGATCAGCCGGTCGGCGGTTTCATCGCCCACAGGGACGGCGACGGAGATCGCCATGCAGCGTTCGCCCGCGGCGCCGTAGCCGGCGCCGATCAGCGCATCGGCGGCCTGATCGAGATCGGCGTCGGGCATCACGATCATGTGGTTCTTGGCGCCACCGAAGCACTGCACGCGCTTGCCGTTGGCGCAGCCGGTGGAATAGATGTATTCGGCGATCGGGGTCGAGCCGACGAAGCCGATCGACTGGATCGTCGGATTGTGCAGGATAGCGTCGACCGCTTCCTTGTCGCCGTTGACCACCTGCAAGAGGCCCTTGGGCAGGCCGGCTTCTTCCAACAATTCGGCCAGCATCAGCGGCACCGAAGGGTCACGCTCGCTGGGTTTGAGGATGAAGGCGTTACCGCAGGCCAGCGCCGGGGCGAACATCCACATCGGGATCATCGCCGGGAAGTTGAACGGGGTGATCCCGGCGCTGACGCCGAGGGCCTGGCGCATCGAATACATGTCGATGCCGGGGCCGGCCGAATCGGTGAACTCGCCCTTCAGCATCTGCGGCGCACCGATGCAGTATTCCACCACTTCGAGGCCGCGCTGCACATCGCCCGCCGCATCCGGCAGGGTCTTGCCATGTTCGCGGCTGAGCGCTTCGGCCAGCTTGTCCATGTCGCGATTGAGCAGATCGACGAATTTCATCAGCACCCGGGCGCGGCGCTGCGGGTTGGTCGCGGCCCATGCGGGCTGGGCGGCGGCGGCGATCTCGACGGCATGTTCCAGCTCGGCGGTCGAGGCGAGCGGGCATTTGGCCTGCACTTCGCCGGTGGCCGGGTTCATCACGTCGGCAAAACGGCCTGACGTGCCTTTGACATGTTCGCCGTTGATGTAGTGAGTCAGCTCTTGCATGGGATTCTCCTCTGGTCAGATTTTGCGCAGGATAGGCTTGCAGATTTGCCGGGAAAAGAGGCAAGTTACCAAAGGATATCTTGCAAATATGCAAGATAAGCTGCCGGGGAGGCCGCGATGGAGCCGCAATGGGATGATCTGAAATGCTTTTTGGCGGTGGCGCGCTCGGAAAGCTTGTCGGGGGCGGGCAAGGATCTCAGGCTCGATCCGGCCACGGTGGGGCGCAGGATCGCGCGGCTGGAGCGGGATCTGGGCGCGCTGTTGTTCACCCGCTCGCCGCAGGGCTATGTGCTGACCGCCGAAGGCCAGCGTTTGCAGACGCATGTGGCGCGGGCCGAGGCGGCAATGGCCGATGGGGCCGAGGCGCTGGCCGGGCAGGGCGCGCGGCTTTCGGGGCAAATCCGGCTCGGGGCGCCGGACGGCGCGGCGAATTACCTGCTGCCGCAGGTCTGCGCCGCCATCGTCGAGGCCAACCCGGATCTCGATGTGCAGATCGTGGCGCTGCCGCGGGTGTTCAACCTTTCGCGGCGCGAGGCCGACATGGCCATCGGGGTGAGCCGGCCGACGGCGGGGCGGCTGCGCGTGACCAAGCTGACCGATTACCGGCTGCACCTGGCGGCGTCGCAGCAATATCTGCGCGCCCATGGTGCGGTGAACAGCTCACGCGATCTCAAGGGCCACCGGATGATCGGCTATATTCCCGACATGATCTTCGATGCCGAGCTGGATTATTTGAGCGAATTGGGGGTCGAGCGGGTCAACCTGGCGAGCAATTCGGTTTCGGTGCAGTTCAACTGGGTGCGCCAGGGCGGCGGACTGGGCGTTGTGCATGATTTCGCGCTGCCCTCGGCCAGCGGGGTGCGCAAGGTGCTGGAGCACGAGATCAGCCTGACGCGGACCTTCTATCTGATCCGCCATGCCGACGATGCGAGGGTCGAGCGACTGAACCGCTTTGCCGCGCTGCTGAGCGAAGGCGTGGCGCGGGAAGTGGCGCGGCTGGAACGGCTGACTTGACAGTCGACGCCTTCCGGTGGACGCTGAGGGAAAGCGACGCAAAACCGGAGGGATAGCTCATGCTCGTTCACCAGATTCTGAAGTCGAAGGGGGATCATGAGGTGATTACCGTGAAGCCGGACGCTTTGGTGTCAGATGCGGCGCAGACTCTGGCCGAACGGCGCATCGGCGGGCTGATCGTCTCGGCGGATGGCAAGACCGTCGAGGGCATCATCTCGGAGCGCGATATCGTGCGCTCGCTGGCGGTGCGTGGTGCCGGCTGCCTGTCGGAAAAGGTCAAGGAACTGATGACCCGCAATCCGGTGAACTGCACCAAGGGCGCCAGCGCCGATCAGGTGCTGGAAATGATGACCAACGGGCGGTTCCGCCACATGCCGGTGGTGGAGGATGACGTTCTGGTGGGGATCGTGACCATCGGCGACGTGGTGAAGGCGCGGATGGACGAGCTGGCGATGGAGAAAAACGCGCTCGAAGGCATGATCATGGGCCATTGAAGGATCAACGAAGGGGCGGGAAATTCCCGGCTTGAGAATCGTTGCGCATTGCTGCATTGCGGCGTAACAAAATTACGTGACCGCAGACAATTGGGGAAAGCGCATGCGTGTGGGCCTCTATCCCGGGACTTTCGACCCGATCACCCTGGGCCATACCGATATCATCCGCCGCTCGGCGCGGCTGGTCGATCGGCTGGTGATCGGGGTGGCGATCAACCGCGACAAGGGGCCGATGTTCAGCCTCGAAGATCGCGTCGAGATGATCGAGACGGAATGCGCGGAACTCTCGAAAGAGACCGGCACCGAGATGGTGGTGCATCCGTTCGAGAACCTGCTGATTGATTGCGCCAAGGATGTCGGCGCCCAGATCATCGTCCGCGGGCTGCGCGCGGTGGCGGATTTCGAGTATGAATTCCAGATGGTCGGGATGAACCGGGCGCTGGATCCAACCATCGAGACGGTGTTCCTGATGGCCGATGCGCGACGCCAGGCGATCGCTTCGCGGCTGGTCAAGGAGATCGCCCGGCTGGGCGGCGATGTCAGCAAGTTCGTGCCGCCGGCGGTGAATGAGAGATTGCTGGCGAAACTCAGCCGTTGAGGTGCCGAAGACGCCGTTTGGCGCTTTGTGGCAGCTCGGGCGCAACCGTCTCCGTGCCAGGCACGCGTGCGCCTCAGCGCCAGAAGGCCATCCATTCGATCAGATCGGCCAGTTTGCGCAGGGCGTAGAGTATGCCCGCGAAATCGTTCAGGAAATAGTCCAGACCCAGAAGCGCGAGGATCAGCAGGCCGAGCCCGATGGCAATCTGATTGGTCATGCTGCGACGCGCCCCGAAAATGAAAACGACCCTCCAGCGGTATGCCCCAGAAGGCCGATTGGTGCAAGTTTCCGGGGGCTTGTCAGAGCCGCCCCATCGCCACGGCGACATCGGCCATACGGCAGGAAAAACCCCATTCGTTGTCATACCAGGCCAGCACCCGCACCAGGCGGGCGCCAATCACCTTGGTCTGGGCCGGGGCGAAGATCGCGCTTTCCGGGGAATGGTTGAAATCGATCGAGACCAGCGGCGCCTCCTCGCAAGCCAGAATGCCCTTCATCGGCCCGGCAGCGGCTTCGGCCATGATGGCGTTGATCGACTCGACCGTCACGTCCTTGCCCGCCACGAAGGTGAGATCGACCGCCGAGACGTTCGGAGTGGGCACGCGGATCGCCGAGCCGTCGAGCTTGCCCGCCAGCGCCGGCAGCACCTCGCCGAGCGCCTTGGCCGCGCCCGTGGAGGTGGGGATCATCGACATGGCGGCGGCGCGGGCGCGGTAGAGATCCTTGTGGCGGCGATCGAGCGTCGGCTGATCGCCGGTATAGGCGTGGATCGTGGTCATGATGCCACTCTCGATGCCGACGGCGTCATGCAGAACCTTGGCCACGGGGGCGAGGCAGTTGGTGGTGCAGGAGCCGTTGGAGATCATCTTGTCGGCGGCGGTGAGTTGATCGTGATTGACGCCGTAGACGATGGTCTTGTCGACATTCTTGCCCGGGGCGGAGAGCAGCACCCTGGCGGCACCGTTCCTGAGATGGGCATCGGCCTTAGTGCCGTCGTTGAACTTGCCGGTGCATTCCAGCACCACGTCGCAGCCCGACCAGTCAAGCTCGTTGAGATCATAGGTCGAGAACACCTGCATCGGGCCGCGCCCGAGATCCATCGTGCCGTCGCCCAGTGTGACCTCGCCCGGGAAGCGGCCATGTACGCTGTCATATTTGATCAGGTGGGCGGCGGTTTCCAGCGGGCCGGTGGCGTTGAGCTTGATCACCTCGATATCGTCGCGGCTGCTGGCGATGTGGGACAAGGTGCAGCGGCCGATGCGGCCGAACCCGTTGATGCCGACTTTGATGGTCATGCGATGCTCCTCTCGGGGGACTGGAAGTTGCGATTGGCTTAGAGGGTTTGGCGCCGGGCGGGAAGGGGGGCGGGCACGGATTTTCAAGGTGTTAGCGATAACTGCGACCGTGTTGCGCTAACATTTCGCGCGTTGCGGCAATCGGGGCGGATGGAACCGGGGCGCTGCCCCGGACCCCGGGATATTTTCGGTCAGAGGAAGGCAGCGGAAGCGGGAGGCTTGACCGGGGCGGGGGCGGGGGCGTAGCGTTTTGCCAGCTCAAGTGGGCCCGCAGTGAGCCAAAACGGTGTGTGCCATCCAATCTGTTGTTTCGCGATGGAGGATGACATGGAAGCGGAAACCTATCAGAACAAACCGAAGAGACGCGGGCGCAATGTGCAGCGCACCGGGCCGCGCGTGCCGGATGCGTTTCATCTGAGCGCAAGAGCGGGGCGGGCGCAGGGGCGGTTCCTGTCCGACGCGGATATCGAGCAGTTTCGCGCCCAGAGCTTTGCGCTGCTCGAGGATTATGGCGTGGTGGTGATCCATCCGGCGGCGCGGGCCGCCCTGCTGAAGGCGGGCGCGACGGAGGGCGGCGGCGCCGACCGGTTGCGTCTGCCGCGCGGGCTGATCGAGGAGGCCTTGCGGCAGACGCCGAAAGGGGCGCGGCTTTGCGGCAAGGCGGCGGCGCGCGATATCGCGCTGCCGCGTGGCGACGGGCAATTCATCATGCGCACCGGCACCGGCGCGCATGGCTATGTCGACCCGCGCGACGCCAGCTATCGCAACACCGATTTCAGGGCGGTGCGCGAAATGGGGGCCGTGGCCGAGGGGCTGGATCAGGTCGGCTTCGTGGCGCATCCCTTCGTGCATGGCGTGCCGGAGATGACGGCGGATATCCACAGCTTTGGCGAGATGGTGCAGCGCACCACGAAACACTGCTGGATCCAGCCCTATGGCAAGGAAAACGTCGAATTCGTGATGAAGATCGCGGCGATCGCGGCGGGTGGCGAGGATGCCTTGCGGGCACGGCCGATCGCCAGCTGCATCACCTGTAGTTTCACGCCGCTCGAGTTCAAGTTCATGGACACCGAATGCATCATCCAGGCGGGGCAGTATGGCCTGCCGATCCATGCCTGTTCGTTGCCTTCGGCCGGGGGGTCGGCGCCGCTGACACCGGCGGGGATGGTTCTGATGGCGGCGGCCGAGATCGTGGCGATGGTGACGCTGGCGCATGTGCTGGCGCCCGGCACGCCGGTGATCGCGACGCCGCTGATGTTCACGCTCGACATGGCGACGGGATCGGCTTTGCAGAGCTGCCCGGAGAGTGTGCAGATGGCGGGCATGGCGATCGAGCTGATGAAGCTGGGGTTCGGGCTTCTGGCGCATACCTATGGCGCCGGATCGGACACGCCGGATGTGGATGTGCAGGGCGCCGCCGAGCGCGCCATGCTGGGGCAGAGCGTGGCCCGGGCCGGGGCGGATATCCTGGGCGGTGTCGGTCAGCTGGAATGCGCCACGGTGTTTTCACCGGTGCAGGCGGTGCTGGACGACGAGATGGGCGCGATGCTGCGCAAGCTGCTGACCCCGCCCGAGGTGAGCGCGGCGGCGATGAACTGGGGCGAGGTGATGGGGATTCGCGTCGGCGGGCATTTTCTCGATTCGGCGCAGACGCTGGCCATGTGCCGCGAGCAGCATGTGCCGGGCGTGTTCCTGCGCCAGGGCCGCGACGATTACGAAAAGACCGGGCGGCGCACGGCGTTCGAGGCGGCGCGGGAGAGGGCGCTGGCGCTGATCGACGCGGCGCCCGAAGAGGGCTATCTGAGCGAGGATCAGCGCCGCGAGATTGCCGCGGTGGTCAAGGCCGGGGAGCATTTCGTGCTGGAGGCGACCAGTGGCAAGATGGAGATGATCTGACCGGCGGCTCGGGCCCGGGTATACCGGCCTACACCTCGGCGCGGCGATGGTTTAGGCTGGCCGCGAAACAGGTTTGAGGTGAGTTGATGAGTGGACTTCTGGCGTTGCTCGATGATGTGGCGGCGATTGCCAAGGTGGCGGCGGCGTCGGTGGACGATGTGGCGGCGGCGGCGGGCAAGGCGGGGGCCAAGGCGGCAGGCGCGGTGATCGACGATGCCGCCGTGTCGCCGGCCTATGTTCAGGGCTTCGAGCCGAGCCGCGAATTGCCGATCGTGGGCCGGATCGCGCTGGGCTCGATCCGCAACAAGCTGTTGATCCTGCTGCCGGCGGGGCTGTTGCTGTCGAGCTTCGCACCCTGGCTGATCCCGATCCTGCTGATGCTCGGCGGGTCTTATCTCTGCTTCGAGGGGGCCGAGAAGATCTGGCACAAGCTGTTTCCGCATGAGCACACCTGGGACGCAGCCGAGCATGGCGAGGGCGATCCGGCGCATCTGGAGGAAGAGAAGATCGCGGGCGCGATCAAGACCGATTTCATTCTGTCGGCGGAGATCATGACCATCGCCCTGGCGGCGATCCCGCAAAGCAACATCTGGATGGAGGCGGCGACGCTGGCGGTGGTGGCGATCGGCATCACGGTGGCAGTCTATGGCAGCGTCGCGCTGATCGTGAAGATGGACGATCTTGGCCTGTTGATGAGCCTGAAGGGGCGGCTGGGCCTCACGCGGGCCATTGGGCGCGGGATCGTGGCGGGGATGCCGGGGTTCCTGGCGTTGCTGCTGGTGATCGGCACGGCGGCGATGCTCTGGGTCGGCGGGCAGATCATCATCCACGGCGCGCATGAGCTGGGCTGGCACGCGCCGTATGATTTCATCCACGATACGGTCGAGGGCGCTTTCAGCGGAGTCAGCGGCCCGTTTCTGGGGGCGTTGAAATGGGGGATGACGGCGATGATGGACGCGATCTTCGGGTTGGCTGTGGGGGTGCTGCTGATCCCGCTGGCGACCTGGGCGATCGGGCCGGTCTGGGGGGCTGTGTTCAAGGGCAAGGCGTGAGGCTGTGGCGCGCTCAATGCGGTTGAAGGTCGAGGCTGAGCGCATCGCCGCGATAGCGGCCATGGATCAATTGCCCCGGATTGCGCAGCTCGGGGTGATCTTCGACCCAGTCACGATAGCGGTCGTTGGTCACGATCCGGGCGCCGACCTTGCGGGCGGCTTCAAGGATGAGCGGATCGGCGGGGGTTCCCTTGTGGACGACAAGGACTTGTCTTGCGGGCAGGTTCAGCCTCCGCGCGAAGGCACGATCATCAAGATACCTGTCGGAGATCAGATAGCCCGCATTGGCGTCAAAGACGACGCTGACGTCAAAGCGGAGATCCCGGAGATGTGACACCACCTCGCGAACGGTTTCGAGCCGAGGCGTGTTGTCGCGCCAATACATCACGTTGGACCCATCGACGATGACCCAGCGTTTGGCACGCTGGCGCAGGGCAACGACCCGCCGGACGATTTCGCGCAGGAGCAGAACGGCGCTGGCCAGGGCGCAGGGGATGCTCAAAAGCAGAACATCCGACCAATCGGGATTCTGGAGGGCGAAAGCGATGCCGAGAAGGGACGCAAAGAAAAGCAGGGTGGGTGCGATCATGTGGCGAAGCTGGCTTGCTATTTCCTGTCTTCCAGGCAGCCCCGGGCAGAAACCGCGGGGCTGCTCTTGAGCTGTCCGGTGCCCTTTCAGAGCAGGGACTTGACCTTCTCGGCTACGGCTTCGGCGGTGATGCCGAATTTCTCGAACAGGGTTTCCGCCGGGGCGGAGGCGCCGAAGCCCTCCATGCCGACAAAGGCGGATTTCGCCGCCTTGCCGCGTTCGCCGCAGAGCCAACGGTCCCAGCCGAGGCGGGCGCCGGCCTCGATGGCGACGCGCACGGCGGCGCCGCCGGGCAGAACCTTGCGGCGATAGCTTTCGTCCTGTTGCTCGAACAGCTCCCAGCAGGGCATCGAGACGACGCGGGTGCCGATGCTTTCGGCCTGCAACAGGTCGCGCGCCGCCATGGCGACGGAGACCTCGGAGCCGGTGGCCAGCAGGATCGCCTGGCGCTTGCCCTCGGAATCGGCCAGCACATAGGCGCCCTGGGCGGTGAGGTTCCTGGCCTTGTGATCGGTGCGCAGGGTGGGCAGGCCCTGGCGGGTGAGGGCGAGCACCGAGGGGGTTTCTTTCGAGGTCAGCGCCAGTTCCCAGGCTTCGGCGGTTTCCACCGTGTCGCAGGGGCGGAAGGTGTAG
>CBDUGF010000114.1:0-12608 GCA_965366835.1 uncultured Rhodobacterales bacterium | reverse complement strand
GACATGCTGGAGGATGGCTATCTGGCCGAGCGGGCCAGGCTGATTGATCCGACACGGGCGCAGGATTTTGGCGCCGGTGCGCCGAAACGCGGTGGCACGGTCTATCTGAGCACCGCCGATGCGTCGGGCATGATGGTGTCCTACATTCAGTCGAACTATGCCGGGTTCGGCTCCGGCGTCGCGGTTCCCGGCACCGGCATTCACCTTCAGAACCGCGGCTGGGGGTTTTCGCTCGATCCCGGCAGCCCGAATGTTGTTGGCCCGCGCAAACGGCCGTTCCACACCATCATCCCCGGCTTCCTGATGGGCAAGTCCGGCCCGCTCATGAGCTTCGGCGTGATGGGCGGCCCGATGCAGGCGCAGGGCCATGTGCAAATGGTCTTGCGCACCCAGCTTTGGGATCAGGATCCGCAAATGGCCGCAGATGCGCCGCGCTGGCGGGTCACCGGAGGGCGCGGCGTGGCCTGCGAGACGACGCTGCCCGCCCAGACCCTCGAAGCCCTCGCAGGCCTCGGCCACGACCTCAGCCTCGAAGAACCCGATTCCGCATTCGGCTTTGGCGGTGCCCAGCTTGTTCACCGTCTGCCGGGCGGCGGCTACGCTGGCGGGTCCGATCCGCGCAAGGACGGCGCCGCCGTCGGGTTTTGACCCGCTCCTTCAACACGATAGGCTCGACACCATGACACACCGACTCAAATCCAGCCCCGAAACCTGTGCATGGGGATATTTCGATGCCGCTGTCGCCCCGGCTCTGGAAATTCAAAGCGGCGAAACAGTCACCATGGAAACGGTTTCGGGCGGGCCGGATCATATCCCGCCGCCGGTTGCCGGATTGCATATCCCGCCCGAGCTTCTCGACATCCTTGCGCGCTCGTCGCGCCAATTGCCGGGGCACATCCTGACCGGGCCCGTTGCGGTGGCCGGGGCGAAACCCGGGCAGGTTCTCGAGATCCGGATTCTCGACATCAAGTTGCGCCAGGACTGGGGCTGGAACCTGATCCGGCCCCTGGCGGGCACCCTGCCCGACGATTTTCAGACCGGTCGTGTCGTCACCATTCCGCTGGACCCCGACACGATGACAGCGCATCTGTCATGGGGGCTCGATCTGCCGCTGAAGCCGTTTTTCGGGGTGATGGGCGTGGCGCCGCCGCCGAACTGGGGACGGATTTCAACGATCCAGCCCCGCGCCCATGGCGGCAACATCGACAACAAGGAACTCGTGGCGGGGACCACGCTTTACCTGCCGGTGTTTACCGAAGGCGCGATGTTCTGGTGTGGCGATGGCCACGGTGCTCAGGGCGATGGCGAGGTCTGCGTCACGGCGATCGAAACGGCTCTGGAAGGCACGTTCCGGCTGACAGTGCGCGATGATTTCTCGATCAGCTTCCCGCGCGCCGAAACCCCGACCCATCTGATCACCATGGGCATGCACGAGGATCTCGACCGCTGCGTGGAAATGGCGCTGAGAGACATGATCGCCTGGATCGTCGAGCGCACCGGGCTCAGCCGCGAAGACGCCTACATGCTGTGTTCGCTTGCCGGTGATCTGCGGGTGACGCAAACAGTGAATGGCAACAAGGGCATACATATGATGATGAAGATCGCCTTGCTGGACGGGAAAGCATGATGAACACGGATATGGCGGTGAAAACGGCAATTGTCGGGCTGGGGATCATGGGGCGGCGGATGCTCGAGCATATGGTCCGCCACGAGGGGTATGAACCGGTCGCCATGTGGGACCCGAACCCCGAAGCCTGCGCCGAAGCGCTGCTTCTGGCGCCCGATGCTGTCATCGCGACCAGCGCCGAGGCGGCAATCGCAGCCGCCGATCTGGTCTATCTGTCCTGCCCGCCGGAGCCGCGCAAGGCCTATGCCCTCGCCGCTGCCGCTTCGGGCAAGGCGGTGTTTCTTGAAAAACCGCTCGGCGTGGATGTCGCTGAAAGCGAAGATCTCGTGGCAAGGCTGGCCGCTTCCGGCATTCCCGCCGCCGTCAACTTTACCCAGGCGGCGGGGCAGGCGATGACGGATGTGTCAGACGCTGCGCGCAGCGGCGATCTCGGCGAAGTCATCGGCGCCGATATCGTCGTGACCTATGGCGCCTGGCCGCGGGCCTGGCAGAAGGCGGCCGATTGGCTGCGATTCCGTGCCGAAGGCGGCATGACCCGCGAAGTGATCTCGCATTTCCTGTTTTTCTCGGAACGTATCCTCGGGCCACTCTCCGTTGTCTGGGCGCGTCCATCCTATCCGCACGATCTCGCGCTGTGCGAAACCCATATGCTGGCCCGTCTCGAGACGGCGGACGGGCGGCCCGTGACTGTCATGGCCAGTGTCGGCGGAGCCCAGCCAGACCGCCAGGAACTGACCATCAAGGGCAGCAGAGCCAGCCGGCGCATCACCGATTTCTATGTCGACGCGATCTCGGATGGCGGCGCGTTTGCCGAGGTCAGAGCGCGCCCGCAAGACCCAAGGGCGGCCAGCCTGAAAGCCCAGCTTGACGATCTCCTGCTGTGTCTTGATGGCAAGCCCAACCGGCTGGCCACGCCCGAGGAGGCGCTGCGCGTGCAAAAACTGGTCGAGACGATGCTGGCCGGTAAACCTTGAGTGAAACCGGATGCGCGCAAGCGCCCCACGCGAGGTCCACTCCGGCATTTATCGCCACTCACCCTGCGACGGAGCTTCACTTGTAAATCACTGCGAAACGGGCATCCTTGCAAGCAACCGAAACGCCACGGAGACCCACGCCCTGGGCTGGCGAACGAACGGATGGTGAGATGATCGAAACTGCTCTCGGCCTGACAGGTGGCTTCTCCGCCCCGCATCGCGTCGCCACGAAAATCGGCGCGGACATTCTCGAAAGCGGTGGCACCGCCATCGAGGCGATGGTGGCCGCGGCTGCGGCGATTGCCGTGGTCTACCCGCACATGAATGGCATCGGCGGCGACGGGTTCTGGCTGATCCATCGCAAGGGGCAAGTGCCGGTGGCGATCTCGGCCTGCGGGCAGGCCGCGGCGCTGGCGACGCCCGAATGGTATGCCGCGCAGGGACAAACCGATGCCATCCCCGCCCGTGGCCCGCTGGCGGCTCTGACCGTGCCGGGCACGGTGGGTGGCTGGCAGGCGGCGTTGGCACTGGTAGAGGATGCCCGGCGGATGCCGCTGTCCGATCTGCTGGCCCCGGCGATCCGCCTGGCGAATCAAGGCGTCGCCGTCACGCGCAACCAGTCGATGACAACGCAGGACAAGATCGAGGGTCTGCGCGATGTGCCCGGCTTTGCCGATATCTACCTTTCGGACGGCCACGCCCCCCGCCCCGGCAGCAGGCTGGTTCAGGCGGCCCTCGGAGCGACCCTGTCGACCATCGCCGAACAGGGTACCGACAGCTATTATCGCGGCGACATCGCCCGCACCCATGCAGGCTTCCTCAAAGACCTGGGCAGCCCGCTGCGGCTCGAGGATTTCGACAGCTATCATGCCGAGTTGCAATCCCCGCTCGCGATTTCGACATCTCTCGGAACGCTCTACAATCTGGGGCCGCCGACCCAGGGCATGTCGTCGCTGGCCATTCTCGGCGTGTTCGACCGTCTGGGCGTGACCCAGGGCGAAGGTTTCGCCCATATCCACGGCCTTGTGGAAGCCACCAAGCAGGCGTTCATCCTGCGCAACGCCGAACTGGGCGATCCTGCGGCGATGCGTTCCCCGGCGCAGGCCTTCCTGGCCGATGATCTGCTCGACCGGATGGCGGCGGCGATCGACCCGGACAAGGCGCTGCCCTGGCCGCATCAAGCCAGGGACGGCGACACGATCTGGATGGGCGCGGCGGACCGTGACGGCACGGTTGTCAGCTTCATCCAGAGCGTGTTCTGGGAGTTCGGCAGCGGCCTGACCTGCCCGGAAACCGGCGTGGTGTTCCAGAACCGCGGCGCCGGGTTCACGCTGAGCGATGGCCCCAACCGGCTCGCCCCCGGCAAACGGCCGTTCCATACGCTCAACCCGGCGCTGGCCGTCCTGGGCGACGGGCGCGTCATGTCCTACGGCACGATGGGCGGCGAAGGCCAGCCGCAGACCCAGGCCGCCCTGTTCTCGCGCTATGCCCGGTTCGCAATGCCGCTGCAGGAGGCGATTACCCGCCCGCGCTGGCTGTTGGGGAAAACCTGGGGCGATGACACCACAAGCCTCAAGCTCGAAGCCGATTTCGATCCCGCATTGGTCAAGCGGCTCGAGGCTGCGGGTCACGAGGTCGAAATCGTCCCCGCCTGTTCCGGCCTGATGGGCCATGCCGGTGCTGTTGTCCAACATCCCAACGGCAGCGTCGAAGCTGCGACCGACCCGCGTTCGGACGGGTTTGCCTACGCTGTCTGAGACCGGATAGAAACAAATACGCACCAAGGAGCCTGCCATGAGCCGAACCGTTTCCGCCCTGATTGCCGAGCACGACGCCAAGGCGCCGGCCATCGGCGCACCCGACCGTGATTGGCTCAGCTATGGCGGGCTGCGCAAGCTGGCAATACAGGTGGCCGAAACCCTGCATGGCTTCGGCATAGGCCGGGGCGACCGCGTTGCCATCGTCCTGCCCAACGGGCCCGAAATGGCCGCCGCCTTCATCACCATCGCCCATGTCGCGACCACGGCGCCGCTCAACCCGGCCTATCGCGAGGAAGAGTATGATTTCTACCTCGAAGATCTCAAGGCCAAGGCGCTTGTCGTGGCAGATGACTATGACGGCCCGGCGCTTCCGGCAGCGCGCAAGGCCGGCGTCGCGATCCTGCGCCTGTCCTTTGACACCTCCGATCCGGCCGGCACCTTCAAGCTGTCTTCAGAAGACAAACCTGGCGAATGCGATACCGCCGCGCCCGGGGCGGACGATGTTGCGCTGATCCTGCACACCTCGGGCACCACGTCACGGCCCAAGATCGTGCCGCTGCTGCAGTCGAACATCTGCGCCTCTGCCGACAACATCCTGAAATCGCTTGCGCTGACACCGGATGACCGCTGCCTCAACGTGATGCCGCTGTTCCATATTCACGGCTTGATCGCCGCCGTCTCGGCCTCGCTGGCGGCAGGGGCGCAGATTTGCTGCACGCCGGGCTTCAACGCGCTGCGCTTCTTTGCCCAGCTCGAGGCGGTGAAGCCCACCTGGTACACCGCCGTGCCGACCATGCATCAGGCCATCCTGGCCCGGGCCGAGCGCAACCGCGGGATCATCGACAGCGCCAATCTGCGGTTCCTGCGCTCGTCATCGGCCTCGCTGCCCGCACCGGTCATGCAGGCGCTGATTGCCACCTTCGGCGCGCCGGTGATCGAAGCCTATGGCATGACCGAAGCCACCCACCAGATGTGCTGCAACCCGCTGCCGCCGCGGGCCCAGAAGCCCGGCTCGGTGGGCATCGCCGCCGGGCCGGAAGTTCGCATCGCAGACGAAGCCGAAGACCGGCTGCTGGACCAGAACGCAACCGGCGAGATCGTGATTTCCGGCCCCAACGTGACGCCGGGCTACGAGGGAAATCCGAAGGCCAACGAAACCGCGTTCTTCATGGCCGGAGGCAAGCGATGGTTCCGGACCGGCGACCAGGGGGCGTTCGACGACGAGGGTTATCTCAGCCTGACCGGCCGCCTCAAGGAGATCATCAACCGTGGCGGCGAAAAGATCAGCCCGCTGGAGGTCGATGCCGTCATGCTGAGCCATCCCGAGATCGCCCAGGTGGTCTGTTTCGCCGTGCCGCATGACAAGCTGGGGGAAGACATCGCGGCGGCGGTGGTGCTGAAGGAAGGCTCCAAACTCGACGAGAGGGCCATTCGCGATTTCACCGCTCAGCATCTGGCCGATTTCAAGGTGCCGCGCTCTGTCGTGCTTCTCGAAGAAATCCCCAAGGGCGCAACCGGCAAGATCCAGCGGATCGGCATGGCCGAGAAACTCGGCCTCACGGGCTGAAGACAGAGGAGACGGGAATGAAGATCTGTATCTTCGGCGCGGGCGCGATTGGCGGTTACCTGGCGGTCAAGCTGGTGCAGGCCGGCGCCGATGTCAGCCTCGTCGCGCGCGGCCCGCACCTGGCGGCGATGAAGGCGAACGGCCTTACCCTGATCGAGGAAGACGGCGCGCCGGTCACCGTGCCGGTGACAGCGTCGGACAATCCGGCGGAGCTGGGCCCGCAAGACTATGTGATCGTCACGCTCAAGGCCCATTCGGTGCCGCCGGTGGTTGACAGGATGCAGCCGCTGATCGGCCCGCAGACCACCATTGTCAGCGGCGTGAACGGCGTGCCCTGGTGGTATTTCCACAAACAGGGCGGCCCGTTCGAAGGCACGCGCCTGGCGTCGGTCGATCCCGGCAATGCCCAGTGGAACGGCTTTGGCCCCGACCGGGTGCTGGGCTGTGTCGTCTACCCCGCCGCCGAAGTGATCGAGCCGGGCGTGATCAAGCATATCGAGGGCAACCGCTTCTCGCTCGGCGAACCGGACGGGTCGAAATCCGATCGCGCCGTGGCTTTGTCTCAGGCCCTCGCCGCAGCCGGTCTCAAGGCACCCGTGCGCCCGCGCATCCGCGACGAGATCTGGGTCAAGCTGTGGGGCAACCTGTCGTTCAACCCGATCTCGGCGCTCACCCATGCCACGCTCGACGTGCTCTGCACCGATCCGGGGACCCGCGCGGTTGCCCGTGGGATGATGCTCGAGGCGCAGGAGATTGCCGAAAGGCTCGGGGTAAAGTTTCCCATTGATGTCGAGCGGCGCATCGATGGCGGTGCCGCTGTCGGCGCGCACCGGACCTCGATGTGGCAAGACCTCGATGCCGGTCGGCCGATGGAGATCGATGCGCTGGTCACCGCGGTGCAGGAGTTGGGATTGCTCACCGCAACGCCGACCCCCACGATCGATACCGTTCTGGCGCTTGTCCGGTTGCGGGCGAAATCCGCCGGGCTCTACTGACGACCCGCCCGATTGGAACGCCGGTCGGTGCGATCATCGCCGGCGGTATCACCGATCGACTGGCAACTGGCGCCCGCCTTTGGGAAAAGGAGGGCTGCAACGCGAGCGGGAAATCGATGGTGCGGCGAAGTTAACTTTCCCAAAAACCGGTCATGTCGCGATTTTCATGCCAGCAACGGCTTTGGGCAGTCCAATCGCCGGGCAACGGCAGCTACATGCGCGTCGCACCGGCTCAAACTTCGCGCAGCAAACGGCAAAATGGGCGCTTTGCGGATAATTGGAGCATTCGCGGCACGGCCCACGAAGGCCTGGTTCGCAGGTCTGGTTTCATCGGATCGCCGCAACACAGGCTTCGGGATAACCTTCTGAAACAGGTCTATGCCTATATTCCCGGCCTCTTTCTAAATCCTTGAACGCGTCACCAAACACATGCCACAGTTCTGGAATACAGTCCTAGGAGCTTCTGCCAATGTCATCTCAGTCCCCTGTTTCTGTCGTATCGCCGATTTCTCAGGCACGCAGAAATGCTGAGTCGCATGTGATGCCCGGAACGGCTGATTTGGGTGCAGGTCTGGATGTTTTTGGTGAGTATTGCGGTGCAGGAGGGCTGAAACTGCCGATCATTGATATGTCCGACCGCTCGCAAACGATCGAAGGGACAAGCTTTGTCACGTCAAAACTGCTCACCGCAAGACCGCGCGGATCGGGCATGGCGCAGCGCATATCGGGAAGCAGCCAGCGGGAGTTCAGCAAGAATTTTTCCAGCAAACTTGACCTTGAAGGGGAATGCGGCTTCTTCAGCGGCGAATTGCACGCCGCATTGGATCAATCCTCGAGTCAGAAGAGCGACACCAGTTTCGAGCAATTCAACGAGCAGATTTACTTGTGGCAGATTCTGCTGCCCGGCTTCACGGAATTGCGTGACCACATGCTTCCACGCGCAAAGGCCGATTTCGAAGGCGACATGACACCCGAAGAGTTGGTCCGGTCTTATGGCACGCATTATCTGCGCAGCGCCCTGATCGGTGCGCGCAGCAGCTTTTCATGCAGCATCAATACCAGCACGTTCGAGTCCAGCACCTCTGTTTCTGCGACTGTCGAGGCTGCCTACAAGGGTCTGGTCGCCAAGGCGTCGGGGAAAGTCAGTGCGGAACAGCAAACCGCGATGAAACAGATCGACAAGAGCGCAACCTACAAGGTCCGCATCGTCGGGGGAGACCCGAAGCTTGCCAAGAACATCCTGGACGGGGACCATGCGGCGTGGCGCGCCTCTATCGAAGAAAACATGCAGATCGTCGATATGGCGGGCGGCATGGCTCCGATCTCCGAACTTGTCGAGGATGCATCACGTCGCGCCGCGGTCGCAGACGCCATCATGGCCGCTCAATCGACCCATTCGCTGCCGGACCTTCCCTCCCTGGTCCCCGTGACAGGCTATGTCGATACAAGCCCCCGCCGTTGGTGCTTCACCCCTGATCCGAAGATGCGACCGCCCGGTTTCGCACCTTATGAGACAACGTTCTATGCCTTCAGGGAGCCGCAAAAGGATACCGTGCCGATCTATCTGAAGACCAAGCTTATCAATGGTCATCACAATTCCATGCTCTCGCTTGACCGCGAAGCGCGTGAAGGCTGGCCCGAAGGCGAGCTTGCCTTTCACGTCTACCTCATTGGTGGAGCGATGCGGAAAAAGATCCACGCATATGTGGCGAGTAACCCCTTGGCGCAGGGATGGTATTTTTCTCCCAGGGACGTGGTCAAAGGTTGGAGCCGGCGCGATGATTTCGGGTTTTTTGTGCCCGCTGTCTGACCGCCGCCCCCTGTTTTTTTGCTTGCCACGGGGTTGACCGCACTCTTTCAGAGCGCAAGCGCAATACCTGAGCGGCGAACACATCAAGGATGGGCGCCGCAACACTATTCTGCTGGCCTTGCTCAAGGTGGAAACCCGACATTTGCCAAAATGCAGAGACTATGCAATTCGGGCTCAAACCGGACATTGCTCCAATCGCTTCGCCATCCCTCGCCGCCCTCTTGCCAAACCCCTTGATTCCAGCTATGCGCCACGCTTCACGCGGGGCCACAGCCTTGGAGGAGCCCCGCCCAATCTAGGAGTATTTCAAATGGCTGGACAGATCCCGGATCTTCACGCCGAGGCCCGGACGGGGACAGGCAAGGGCGCCGCTCGTCAAGCACGTCGCAATGGCATGGTCCCCGGTGTGGTTTACGGTGGCGAGGTAGATCCGCTTCCCATCAACGTTCCCTTCAACGCGCTGCTCAAGAAGCTTAAAGAAGGCCGCTTCCTGTCGACGCTGTTCAACCTCAAGGTTGACGGCCACGACGATGTGCGGGTCATCTGCCGCAGCGTTCAGCGCGATGTGGTCAAGGATCTGCCCACCCATATCGACCTGTTGCGTCTCAAGCGGACCACACGTCTCGACATCTTCATCCATGTCGAATTCCTCAACGAGGAAGAAGCCCCGGGCATCAAGAAGGGCGGCGTTCTGACGGTTGTGCGGCCGGAAGTCGAACTGAGCGTGATCGCGGGCGATATCCCCGAAAAGATCGTAGTCGATCTCGACGGTCTGGAAGTCGGCGACATTGTTCACCTGTCGGATGTGACCTTGCCCGAGGGTGCACGCCCGACGGTTGACCGCGACATCGTGATCGCCAACATCTCGGCCCCGTCCGCCCTGCGCTCCGAAGAGGACGAGGATGAGGCCGAAGAAGTGGCCGCAGACGAAGTCGAAACCGTCGGCGATGCAGAAGCCGAGGAAAACGCCGAGGCGTAAATCGCTTCACGCGCTGGAAAACACAACGCGGCTCCGGAAACGGGGCCGCGTTTTTTCCTGCCGCGCGCTCCGCTTGATTGATTTGGCGCACCCGAAAGCGTAGATCAGGCGCGACACACAATGCGCGAGCCTGCCCATGCACCTCTTTGTCGGCCTTGGAAATCCCGGCGCGAAATACGCGCGCAACCGGCACAATATCGGCTTCATGGCGGTAGAGCGGATCGCCGAGGATCACGGCTTCGGCCCGTGGCGCGCCCGGTTCCAGGGCCAGATCGCCGAAGGCCGGCTGGGCGGCGAGAAGGTGCTGCTGCTGAAGCCCGAAACCTTCATGAACCTGTCGGGCCAGTCGGTCGGCGAGGCGATGCGGTTCTACAAGCTCACGCCCGGCGACGTGGTGGTGTTTCACGACGAGCTCGATCTCGCCCCCGGCAAGGTGCGCATCAAACAGGGTGGCGGCCATGCCGGCCATAACGGATTGCGCTCGCTGCATGGCCATATCGGCGAGGATTATGCCCGTGTGCGCATGGGCATCGGCCATCCCGGCCACAAGGATCGCGTTTCGGCCTATGTGCTGCATGATTTCGCCAAGGCCGACGAAGGCTGGCTCGACGATGTGCTGCGCGGCATCTCGAAAGGCGTCCCCGATCTGGCGGCGGGCGATACCGGGCGGTTCATGAACGCGGTCGCATTGCAGGTCAACCCGCCGCGCGCTTCGGGCGCCGAGAAGCCGAAACCAAAGGTGGCGCCAGCCGAAAAGGCAGAGGAGCCGGCCCCCGAGGCGCGCTCAGCGCTGCAAAAGCTGGTCGACAGGTTTCGATGAAGCTTGGGCAAGCCTTTGCCCGACAGGTCGAAGCATGCGCGGGTCTGGACTCGCCCTTCATGGCGCAATTGCTGCGGCTATTGGTGGCACGCTTTGCTATTTGGCCCGGAGAGGAGACCCATGCGCTGGGCCGGGTCGATTTCCATGGCCGCTGGATGCGCTGGCGCGGGCTTTGAGGCCACGACCCGTTGATCCTGCGCCAGGTTGCCAAATCCATTGCCTCGGTGTTTGATGCGCGGCAGGGGAATGTGAGGGCAACCATGCGCAAATTCGGCAAGTTTCTCGGGCGGCTGCTGCTGATCCTGATCGTTCTGGGCGGCGCGTTCTGGGTCTGGAAGCGTGAAGAGTTCGCGCGGGTGATGGCGGTCAATTCGCTCTTTTCCGAAGACCGGATCGTGCGCAATTTCAGCCATATGGACGAGATGTTCCTGACCCTGCCGATGAGCAAGGGGCCAGGGCCGCAAAGCCCGCTGCCCCGGGGCGAAGACATGGCCCTGCCCGCCGGATTCGACGATTGGCTCAAGGCGCGCTCCGTCACCGCGCTGGTGGTGCTGAAGGATGGCGAGATCCGCCATGAAAGCTATCATCTGGGCACAGCACCCGAGGATCTGCGGATATCCTGGTCGGTGGCGAAGTCCTTTCTCTCGGCGCTGTTCGGCATCGTTCTGCAGGAGGGCGCGATCGCCTCGATCGACGATCCGGTGACGAAATACGCTCCCTCGCTGAAGGGCACAGCCTATGACGGGGCCAGCATCAAGGACGTGCTGCAAATGTCGAGCGGCGTGACATTCAACGAAGACTACCTCGATTTCTGGAGCGATATCAACAAGATGGGCCGGGTGATCGCGCTCGGCCAATCGATGGACGGGTTTACCGAGGGCCTGAGCGAGAGTTTCGCCGCACCGGGCGAGGCCTGGCAATACGTCTCGATAGACACCCATGTGATCGGCATGGTGATCCGCGGCGCCACCGGGCGCTCGATCCCCGATCTGATGCAGGAGAAGCTGTTCGACAAGCTGGGGCTGGAAGCCGATCCCTATTACATTTCCGACGGGTACCAGACGGCGTTTGTATTGGGCGGACTGAACCTGCGGACCCGCGACTATGCGCGCTTTGGCCAGATGGTGATGCAGGACGGCGAATGGCAGGGCGCGCAGGTGGTGCCCGCCGACTGGCTGGCGGCCTCGACCGTTCCATCGGCGAAGACCGAGCCCGGTGCACAACAATATGGCTATCAGTGGTGGATCGCGCCCGATGCCCCGGCGGGCGAGTTCTTTGCCCGTGGCATCTATGGCCAGTATATCTATTTCAACCGCGTGCGCGGCGTGGTGATCGCGGCCAATGGCGCCGACCGCGGGTTTCGCGAACCGGGCGCGAATGACGCCAACATCGCGATGTTTCGGGCGCTGGCGGAGGGGTTGGAATGAAGGCAGAACCGTTAGAGGCGATCAACGTGCTCGGCGGGGCGCTGGCGCCCTGTTCGATGAACCCGCTGACCGGCTATTTCCGCGACGGTCATTGCAACACCTGCGATGCCGACATGGGCAGCCATACGGTCTGCGCGGTGATGACGGCCGAATTCCTCGCCTTTTCGAAATATGTCGGCAACGATCTGTCCACCCCGCGCCCCGAATTCAACTTTGCCGGGCTGAAACCGGGCGACAGCTGGTGCCTTTGCGCAACCCGGTTCATGCAGGCGGCCGATGAAGGCTGCGGGCCGAAAGTGAATCTCGAGGCCACCCACGGGCGGGCTCTGGAAGTGGTACCGATGGCGGTGCTCGAAGCGCACCGGGCCTGACCCTCGGGTCCGCTTCAGGGCAGGCGGATCGCGCAACGGGTCTTCCGCAGCCGTCCCGATCATGGCCATCGGTTGGCTACCGAATGACCTTCCTTCGAATGCAGAGCGCGGCACGGCATCAGCGGTTGAACGACATCGAGAGCGTAAAGCGATAGGCCCCCGGCGCGATGCCGCCCGGCGCACGCGGCAGGGCAGCGCGCCGCACCGCGCTCAGCGCGGCGCTGTCAAATGCCGGGTTGCCTGAAGAGCGGGTCAGCCCGGCGCCCGCGAGTTGCCCG
>CBDUGF010000113.1:0-12766 GCA_965366835.1 uncultured Rhodobacterales bacterium | reverse complement strand
ACCGAAAATTCGGTATTTTTGTGAGCAATATCAATTACTTATGTGGCTGGCGGAGCGGAAGGGATTCGAACCCTCGAGACGGTTCCCCGCCTACACACTTTCCAGGCGTGCGCCTTCGACCACTCGGCCACCGCTCCGCCGACCGTCATACACAAAGGCGCAAGCGAGGTTCAAGTCGCTTTCCGACACGCGCGACTTTTCCTTGTCCTGCCTGGCCAGATGCGCCCGCCCTTCGAACCTCAAAACACTCGGAACGACGCTACAAACGGCAGATGGTCCGACACCTGCGCGCGAAACTTCTCGCGCCCCATCTTCAGCGTCCAGTGCATCGGGAAAAGCCGCAGGCTGCCCGAGACATAGCGGGTGGAAAACCGGCGGCTCACTGCAAACCCATCCAGCAGATTGGCACGCCCGCTTTCCAGGATATGCGAATAGCGGTCCTGCAAATCCCAGCACGAGACGAAATCCATCACATCCTCGCCGCCGAGATGATGGAAATTGCTCACATCCTGCCCCGGGATCATGTTGAAATCCCCCATCAGCAGGATTGCGTGCTGCTTGTATCCAGGCGTATTGTGCAGATCGGTGATCCACTGTCCGATCACCTTGCACTGGCTGTCGCGCTTGAGCTGGTCCTCGCCATCGCGCCCCGATTTCAGATGCACGCCGATCACCACCGCCTTGAACCGCGCGCCGATGCGCACGTCCACGGCAAAGGCCTGCCGCCCGCCTTGATAGGTGCCCTGCGAATTGGGGACAAAACGCGGGTTGCTCACCTCGATGCCCGGCTTGTGCAGAAAGCCGATGCCGAGATGGCTTTCGGGTTGCGGTACGTGGGTGACGGCATAGTCGAGCCCCTTTTCCGCCAGCCGCTCCGCCAGAAGATGAATGTGACTCTCCGGAAAGACCTCGACCAGGGTGACGAATTCCGCGTCCAGAAGCGCCAGCCCCAGCACCTGGTGCCAGGATTTGCGATCCTCGGGCGAAATTCCGTCGCCATCGCCGCCGGGGAATTTGTCGTTCCCGGCCAGGTTCCAGACCGCGAACCGTGCGAGTGTATGGTTGAATGCCACCATGATGCCCTCCCTTTGCCTGACAACCCCCGCCCAGAGCCCCGAGCAGGGCATGGACGAAGGCGCTCAATGTCATTCTAGCATGGCGGGTATCGCGGCGCCGTGGCGGAATACCAGCCTTGCGCCTCAGTCCACGCCGCAAACCGGGCCGCGAACCCCCAGAAGTTCCTCCAACGCGTCTGCGGAAGCGCGATCGACCGGCCAGAGACTGCCATGCCAATGGTTGAAATTGCTCATCGCACGGGTCGATCCCGGCCCCCAGAGGCCGTCGATCTCGGAAGTGTAGCACCCCAGTCGCTTGAGTTCGCGCTGCACCATCCGTGCCAGGGCGCCGCCATCCATCGGGTTGGGTTTGCTGGCAGGGGTAACAGCATCGGCTTCATCGCTCGATACCGGCTCGGGCACCTGGCCATCATCCGGCCGGCATTCCATCTGGCCGGCGCCACAGTCAGGCTGCGGGTCAATCACCGCGGCAGGATCATCCGCGGCGGAAACACCGGCCAGGTCCGGATCGGGCGCAGGCTTGCATTCCAGATTGCCAACGCCGCAATCGCCTTGCGAATCCGCCGCCGGGTCCTGCATCACCATCTGCTGATCCGGTTCGCGGCAGTCCCCGTCGCGACAATTGCCCGCCCCGTCATCATTATCGCCCTGCCCGGTCTGGGCGGTGAAATGCGCGGCTGTATCCGCGGAGGGTTGTGGCCCCGGCAGGGATGCCCCACCGCCCCAGCCCTCGTCGAATTTCACCCGCCGGAACGAGACATCTACCCACCAGCGCGCCGGATAGAACGTGCGATAGGCCGATGAACCGGCACTGCTCTGCGCCACCACCACCTCCAGATACGCTCCGGCCGGCACAACGCTGCCCTGCTCGATCCTTTCCCGGGTATTCCCGCCGATCGACTGGTAAAGTTCGACCCCCGGGCCGCCCGATTGAATGCCGATATCTCCGGGCCAGTCCGCAGGGATCCAGTCCTCGTCGCGATGGCTGCGGGCATAGATTTTCATCCGGCTGGGGATGTTGAAATGGTATTTGCGGTATTGCTGTGCCTCGAGTTCCGCAATCCTTCTGGAATTGCTGGACGAACTGACATTGGCGCCATACTCGAAGCTACCATGCAGCTGGCCCAGATGGCTCTCATCTCGCTGCACACAGGTGTCATTGCTGCACTCCCAGGCATCGCGGTTGTCGAGGGATTGCGCAATCCCGGGCATTGGCCCCGCCAGCATCAGGGCAAGCACCGCACCAAGGCGCGCGCTGCGCCGGACATATCCGATCATGTTCTGCTCCTGCTTTGGAAAAACCCGTGAAAGGCGAGGCTCAGCCATCGCCTGCATCGTCGTACCCCTGCTCGTTGCCGTCATGCCATTCACTGTCGCCATAGCCGGGCGATTTGCGTCCCCTCTGGGCGATGACAGCGCCGATTGCCCCGCCCAGCGTCGCGGTCAGCATGACAAGATCAGCCGACAGCTGCGCCCCGAGAAAACCGCCGATCAGCACCCCGCCGATCACACCGATTGCCAATCTCATTTGCTTCGCTCCCTACAGTCTCCGGGCGATCCCCAACAGCGATGGCAATCGGTCCAGCCTATATCGGGCCACATCGCGCGCATCGCTCCGTATCGAACTCTGCCCTTTCTGCTGAAAGACCGGGCATGACTTCATCGCTCGGGCGCAATGGCACCCAGACGCAAGCGCGCGGCCTGAACAACGCGTCGCGGACACTCCAGCCGAATGCCTTAAGAGCGCGGCTCAAGTGGCTTGGCTACATGGATTATTCTATAGTTTTCGAGATGAAATCGCGTTGATGCAGATCAATCGCTGCGCACCCGCCGGGAGGATTTGGCCTGGGTCAAGCCCAGCGTGGCGCTAGCTGCAACCGGGCGCGCCACATGGGTACCAAAGGCCACCGATGGCCATCAGTCGAGGTGGATATTCACCCGGCGGTTCTGTTTGCCCTTGTTCTCGATCTTGCCGAGCCGGATGCGGCCGATTTCGCTCGTGCGGGCCACATGGGTGCCGCCGCAGGGTTGCAGATCGACCTGATCGCCGCCCTGCCCGATCCGCACCAGCCGGACCCGCCCCTTGCCGCGCGGCGGCTGCACCGACATGGTTTTCACCAGGCTTGGGTTGGCGTCGAGTTCGGCCTCGCTGATCCACCCGTCGGTGACAACCAGATCGCGGTCGATCAGCGCGTTGAGGCTGTTTTCGACGGCCTGGCGATCCTCGGGCGGCTCCGGCATGGCAAAGTCGAGCCGGCCCTTCTCGGCGCCGATCTGGCCGCCGGTCACCGGCAGGGGCAGCACCACCGAGAGCAGATGCAGCGCCGTATGCACGCGCATGTGGCGGTGGCGGCGGTCCCAGTCAAGTTCCTGGGTCAGAACCGTGCCCACCGGCGGCAGCGCCACCGGCGCCGCCGGTACCAGCACGATATCCTCGCCCTGTCCGTTCACGGCAGTGGCAATCTCGATCACCCGCCCGCCCCAGGCAAGCCTGCCGCTGTCGCCGGGCTGGCCGCCGCCGGTGGGATAGAACAGCGTCGCCTCAAGAACGATTCCGCCCTCGGGCGTAAGCGCCACAACCCGGCCTTCGGCCTGGCGCAGATAGGCATCTTCTCGAAACAGCATCCCGGTCATCGTCCGTCCCCGTCGCCATCGCCGTCGGTTTCTTCGATCGCATCGCGCGGGTCGAGATCGTCCGGTTCGACATGGGCCGCCCCCGACCCCTGCTGCACCAGCGTCTCTGATCCCTGCCCCGGATTGGCCTGCGCGTCGGGCCGCGCGGCACCGGTCAAGGCTTCGGGATTGCGCAGCCAGATGTCGCGCTGCGCGAACGGGATCTCGATGCCTTCTTCGGCAAAGCGTTCGGCGATACAGTGATTGATCTCGGATTTCACCTTCATGATCCAGTTCACGTCGCGCAGGATCGCGCGAATCTCGAAATTGAGCGAGTCCGCGCCAAAGCCCTGGAAAATCACGGTCGGTGCGGGATGTGCCAACACCATCGGCTGCGCCTGGGCGATCTCGCTCAGGATCGTCTCGATCCGCCGCGTGTCGGTGCCATAGGCGACCCCGACGGGAACGATCACCCGGCCAATCGTGTTGCCGCGGGTGTAATTGGTGACCGATCCAGTGATAAAATCGGCATTCGGCACGATCACGTCAGTGCGATCGAAGGTCTCGATCCGGGTCGAGCGCACCGAGATGTCGCGCACCGTGCCATGGACACCACCGACCTCGATCCAGTCACCTTCCGAAATCGGCCGCTCGATCAACAGGATGATGCCCGACACGAAGTTCGATACGATGTTCTGAAGGCCAAAGCCGATCCCTACCGACAGAGCACCGAAAACGATGGCCAGCGAGGAAAGGTCGATGCCCGCGCTGGTGATGGCGATCAGCGCCGCCAGGAAGATGCCGACATAGCCGATGCCCGACACGAAAGCGTTGCGCGCGCCCATGTCGAGCTTGGTTTTCGGCAGAACCGTGTTCTTCAGCGTGCCCTGTAGCAGCCGCGTAAGCGTGAAACCGATGGCAAAGACAATCGCAAGCTTCAGAAAGACAGTGGGGTTGAGCGTGACATCGCCGATCTGAAACCCCTCGCGCACCTGGCGCCAGAACTCGTCGAGCTGGGTTTGGCTCATGCCCCAGATCAGCGCCAGGCGCGGCGCCGCCAACAGCACCAGCGCCATCCCGGTCAGCACCGGAATCAGCCCGTCGCGGGCATCCTCCTGGCCGCGGATCAGAACATAGAGCTCGGCCAGCACCCGTTGCAGGATCAATACGAAGCCCAAAAGCAGAAGCGATTCCATCAGCGGGAACATGATCCGTTCGGAAGCCCGCAGATATCCCAGAGCCGCCAACAGCGGCGCAGCCAATGCCAACAGCGCCAGCGCGCGCCCGACCAGACGGTAGACCTTTTCGGTATAGCGCGCTGGTTCCTCGCTTTCTTCGGTCTGCGACTTGGAAGCTTCGCCATGTTTGCGCAGCAGGATGCCCATCCACCAGACCAAAACCCCGCCCAGCACGATCAGCGGGAAAACGATCACCGCGCGGGCCTCGTCCGACCAGTTGTCGTAGCGCGCCAGTTCCTTGTTCACGCCGTTCAGCGCCAGAACCAATCCGAACAGCCCGGTCACAAGCCGCCCCTCGCGCAGCTTTTCGGGCGGCAACAACATCGGCGGATTGGTCACGTCGCCCTTGGGGAAGACCCGCACCCCGATCCAGAGCGCGACCAGGATCATCAAACCGGCATTGCCGAGCTCGCCAAGCAACGGCGTCAGGCGCAGACCGGCAAGCTCCGATATATAGGCCGCCCGGATCAGTGCGATCAGGCCGATCATCGGCAACACCACCTGCCCCAGCGACAGCACGAACGCCCAGAGCCAGCGCGCCGGTGTCGGGCGCTGCGCCATCATCCTCTGGCTCAGCCGCAGCATCCAGCGTCGCCCGAGCAGCAACAGGATCAGCCCGACCGACGCCAGCACCAGAACAAGCGGCAGGTTCTTGCGGAACGTTGCGTGTTGCGACGGATTGTTCCACGAGGTCACGATCTCGACGCGGTTGTTGTCCAGCGATTGCCACAGGGCGCTCCAACCGCTCGGCCAGATCGCCGGGTTGAGCGGCGTCGGACCGCGCGCCAGCAACGCCTCGGCCTGACGTTCGCGCAGCATCGCGTCGATCTCTGAAATCAGGGCATTGGCGCGTGACAATGCCACATCCGCGGTGCGCCCCGGCGCCTTCAGAAGCGCAAGCCGAGCGTTGAGCTGCTGGCGCTGGGCCGCGATATCCTCGGGCTCTTCGCCGGTCTCCGGCGCCGGCCCGAGCGCCTTGATCTGCGCTTCTACCCCCGAAATCGTCTTGGCATTGACTGTCTGAGCCTGGGAGAACCGTTCGCGCCATTTGACCAGCTCGGCCCGCAGCGCCTGCATTGCCGCGTTCGAGGCCCGGCCGGCTTCCACCGCATCCTCGGCCCTGACCGCGGTGCGCGACCAGGCGTCATAATCGACCTTGGTCTCGCCCTGGGAAAAGGCCGGCGATCCGGCGAGCGTCAGCGCCAGGGCGAACCAGAAAAAGAAACGGCGCAGCAGCATCATGCCTCTTCGAACACGCTGGGGATATCCTTGGGCGCACGCTCGAGCCATCCCGGCACCGGCAGATCCTTCTCGCGCAGGAATGCCGGGTTGAACAGCTTCGACTGATAGCGCGTGCCATAATCGCACAGCATCGTCACGATCATGTGTCCCGGCCCCATCTCGCGCGCCATCCGCACCGCCCCGGCCACGTTGACACCCGACGAGGCGCCAAGGCACAGCCCCTCGTGTTCGAGCAGGTCGAAGACATAAGGCAGCGCCTCCTCGTCCGGCACCTGATAGGCCATGTCGGGGGTGAAGCCCTCAAGGTTCTTGGTGATCCGCACCTGGCCGATGCCTTCGGCGATCGAGCCGCCCTGCATCGCGATCTCGCCGGTGGTGTAATAGCTGAAAAGCCCGGCGCCCATCGGATCGGCAATCCCGATCTTCACACCCTTGGGCTGAAGCGCCATCGCCGTGCCCGCAAGGGTGCCGCCCGAGCCAACCGCACAGATGAAACCATCCACCTTGCCGCCGGTCTGCTCCCAGATTTCCGGACCGGTGGTCTCGATATGGGCCTGCCGGTTGGCCACGTTGTCAAACTGGTTGGCCCAGATCGCGCCATTCAGCTCGGTCTTGGCCAGTTCCCGCGCCAGCCGCTCGGAATAGCGCACGAAATTGTTCGGGTTGCGATAGGGCGCAGCCGGCACCTGCACCAGCTCGGCTCCGGCCAGCCGCAGCATGTCCTTCTTTTCCTCGCTCTGGGTCTCGGGAATGACGATCACGGTCTTGAACCCCATCGAACTTCCCACCAGCGCCAGCCCGATGCCGGTATTGCCGGCGGTGCCTTCAACAATGGTGCCGCCCGGTCTCAGCGTGCCATTGGCCACCGCATCGCGAATGATGAACAGCGCCGCGCGATCCTTCACCGATTGGCCCGGATTGAGGAACTCGGCCTTGCCCAGGATGGTGCAGCCGGTCGCCTCGCTGGCGCGGCGCAGCTTGATCAGCGGGGTATTGCCCACGGCCTGGGCGAGATCTTCGGCAATCGGCTGAGAGGTCATGACAGCGCTCCTTCGGCGGCGTTCCATCCGGGCTCAGGTTTAGGCTTCCCGGCCGGCGAACTCAAGCCGCGAAGCTTGGGGTGCGGATCAGGCTTTGGCCACCGCGCGCAGCCGTCCGCGCTCGCGCGCCAGCCACAAGAGCGACAGGATCAGCGGCCCGTTATTGGCCTCGCCGGTGTCGATCAGGCGCATCGCGTCATCGAAACTCAGAACATGGCTGCGGATGTCCTCGTGCTCATCAGCCACGCCGCCCGGTCCGGCGGTTGAATCGGGCAGATCGGTGATCCCGAGGAAGCTGTGAAACATCTCGGTGGAATAGCCAGGCGTGCCGTAGAACCGCGCAATCGGCTCCAGCCTTTCGAGATGCAGCCCGGCCTCCTCCTCGGCTTCTCTCCGCGCAGTCGATTGCGCCGTTTCAAACCCGTCGATCCGCCCGGCAATCGGTTCCAGCACCCAGGGGTGACGGTCGCCCCGCGCATATGGCCCCATGCGGAACTGTTCGATCAGAAGCACCCGGTCGCGCTGCGGATCATAGGGCAGCACCGTGGCCGCCTCTCCGGCGATAAACACCTCACGGTGAACCTCCTCGCTCATCGCGCCATCAAAGCGCCGGTGGCAAAATTGCAACGTTTTCAGAAGGAAATACCCGGCGTGATCGGTCTTTTCCGCCCGCAGTTCGACCGCATCGCGCCCCATGTCGCTGCGCCGTTCGGTCGGGATCCGCTCATTCTCGGCGATGAGATTGGCAGCCGCCCGCGTCAGGATCATCTTGTAGCGCGCCGCCACCTCTGCGCCGGTGAGCACGCCGAAATAGCCCATAACCTCATGCGCCGAGTGGCGCGTCAGCGGCCAGAACTCGCGCACCCAATCCTCAAGCGACCAGGGTGCTCCAGCGCGCCAAAGGCCCGGACGCGGGAAATAGACCTGCGCCGTTTCCGGCCCCGACGCCGTGCCCACGCTGACCTCTTTCAGGTCATAGCCGAAGCCCAGTTCATAATGATTGAGCCGTTGCAGAACTTCGCCCTCGATGCCACGAAGGATCAGCCCGTCACACCCTGGTCCTGCGGATTTTTCGATCAGCGGAAAGCTATGCCCTTCGGCCCAGACCACGCGATAGCCGTCGAGATGCGCGGGTTCCGGCGCCAATGCGCTCCAGCTTTTCCCGGACACCAGCTCAAGCAGCCCGGGATGGCGCAACGTGCCATACAAAAAGATATTTATCATTTTATTGCAGAGGCTTGCAGAAGAAACTTCATGCCCAGCGACGTTTCACAAACTCGGCAATCACGCCGGCAATCATGCCCCCGAGAATTAACACGACAAGAATTTGACCATGCACCAGAAAGCCGCCATATTCGATCCCCAGCTTGAACACCGAGACCAGCGCCTCGACCGGTCCGTCATAGCGCCGCGCCAGCGACAGGCGCAGCATCTCGTTGAACGCATGGGCAAAAAGACACCAGAACACCAGCGTCAGCATGCCGGTAAAGCCGATTCCCATCGCCGTCACGTAATCCGAGCCCAGGCGCTTCCCGACGATGATCCAGCCGACGAGCACGCCGATGGCGGTGTTGACCAGCTGGAAATTTCCGAAGTTCTGGCGCTGGGTTTCAGCCTCCATCACTTCCATCACCATTGCGGACACCACCCAGGCCAGCGCGCCGTAAAGTAGTGCGGATACAAGTCGATAGGATGTTGGCATCAGGTGGGTCTCGGATTGCTTACCGTAATCTGAACTACGTCGCAGTTACCCCCATGAAAGGCCGCCGCGCAAGAGGTGAGATAGAAATTCCACATCCTCCGGAAGCGATCATCGAAGCCCAGTGCGCTGACCTGATCCCATTTTGCATTGAACGTCTCGTGCCAGCGCCGCAGCGTCTGGGAATAGCTTTCGCCAAATGCCCGCATCGCCTCGACCGTCATTCCGGCCTTGACGATTTCCGCCTGAAGCGCGGTTTTCGAGGGCAGCATGCCGCCCGGGAAGATGTATTTCTGGATGAAATCGACGCCCCTGCGGTAGGCTTCAAAACGCTTTTCCTGAATCGTGATGATCTGCAACACCGCCCGCGCCTCGGGATTGAGACACTCGCGGACCTTGTTGAAATAGACCGGCCAGTATTTTTCGCCAACAGCTTCGAACATTTCGATGCTGGCGATGCCGTCATAGCGTCCGGTCTCGTCGCGATAGTCCTGCATCTTCAGCTCGACCTGCCCGGAAAGCCCCGCCTTTTCAATGCGCTCCCTGGCGTATTTCAGCTGCTCTTCGCTGATCGTCAGCCCGGTCACCCTGAGCCCGCGTTCGCGTGCAGCGTATTCGGCAAACCCGCCCCAGCCACAGCCGATTTCCAGAACGTGATCGCCCGGGCGCACCCCCATCTGATCGACCATCGCGGCATATTTCGCGGTCTGCGCCGCCTCAAGACTCTGCTGCCCGGTTTCGAACAGGGCGCTGGAGTAAGTCATCGTGTCATCGAGCCACAGGGCATAGAATTCATTGCCCAGATCGTAGTGGTACGAGATGTTCTCCCTGGCCTGCTCCTTGGTATTGGAGTTCATCCAGTGACGCAGCCGCTCGAAGGCCCGGATCAGCGATTTCCCCGGAAAACCGCGATAGAGTTCCTCGTTTCCGGCATTCAGCAGATCAAGGAACGCCTGCAGGTCGGGCGTGCTCCATTGCTGATCGAGATAGGCATCGCAAAACCCGAGTTCCCCTTCGCGGATCAGCCGCGAGAACACATCCATGTTGTGCAGTTTCAATTCGGCCACGGGTCCGGGCTTTTGCCCCTCGGCGCGAAACCGGCGCCCGTCCGGCATTACGAAATCGAGCCGCCCGACCGGCATGCGCGAGGCGATCTCGAACACGTTGGCAAAGTATCGCGGCAGGCCTGCCTGCCCTTCTGTCGACGTCAGGACCATCCTTTTCCTCCTGCGCATCTAGGACAAAAGCTAGGGCGAGACATCGGTTCTGGCAAGATTTTACTTTGTCAGCCCGATTTCAGCGCTGAATAGGCTGCCAGCGCGCGCGCGCGCCCCGCAGGCAATGTCACCACCGGATCGGGCCGCGCCATCTCCGGCGAAAGCCCCCAACTCAGCGGAATGGCGTCATAAAATGCCAGCGCCGTAGCCGTCGGCGCGTCGCGCCCCTCGGCGATCCATCTGTCGCGGTAGCGCCTCTCGGGGTCGAACTTCTCGGCCTGAGTATCGGGGTTGAACACCCGGAAATAGGGCGCCGCATCCGGCCCCGTTCCGGCCACCCATTGCCAGCCCATCGCGTTGTTGGCCGGATCCCAGTCGGTCAGGCAGTCGGCAAACCATTCCAGACCCAATTTCCAGTGTATCATCAGATGCTTGGTCAGGTATGACGCGGCCACCATCCGGGCCCGATTGTGCATCCTGCCGGTCACGTAAAGCTCGCGCATCGCCGCATCGACCAGCGCGATTCCGGTGCGCCCCTGCTGCCAGGCGATCAGGTGCGGATGCCCCGCGTCGGTGATCCAGGGAAAGCCGTCCCAGCCCTCGCGCCAGTTGTCGCTCAGCAACCTGGGGTCGTGAAACATCAGATGATGGGCAAAGTCGCGCCAGGCGATCTGTCGCAGGAGCGGCTCCGTGCCCGTTGCCCCTTCTTCGCGCCGCCGCGCCGCCGCCTGCCAGATCTGGCGTGGCGAAATTTCGCCCAAGGCCAGGTGATCCGACAGGCCCGAAGTGCCGTCGCGCGCCAACATGTCGCGGCTGTCGGCATAATCGGCCATGTCCACGTCGAGAAACGCCGCCAGCCGGTCCTGCGCCGCCGCCTCGCCCGGGGCGTGATGGCGCGCGACAATCGCCGCACCGCGCTGCATCGCGGCCTCCATGTGCCAACCTTCCAGCCTTTCGCTGTCCGGCCAGCTCTCCGGCGCGGTCAGCTTGCCCGGCGCAGGCAGCGCCGCACCCGGATCGCGCGCCCGGATCGCCTTCCAGAACGGCGTGAAAACCTTGTAATGCCCGCCGGTTCCGGTGCTGACCTCCCAGGGCTCGTTCAGCAGGTGTCCGGCATGGCTTTCAGCAATGATTCCAGCTGCTTTCAGGTCGGACTTGATGTTCTTGTCGCGCCTGACCGCGTCAGGATCGTAAAGCCGCTGCCAATGCACTGCCCCGGCCCCGGTCTCCGCGATCAGCTCTTCCAGAACTGTCGCAGCATTCCCGGATCGCAGAATGAGACAACTGCCGTTTCGCTCCAGCGCCCCGGCCAGCGCCGACAGCCCAACGCCGAGCCGCCATTTCGCCGCCGCGCCCAGTGCATCGACCGACTGGTCCCGGATGAACAGCGGGATCACCGGCCCGGCGCTTGCCGCCGCCCGCAACGCGCGATTGTCCGCGAGCCGCAGATCGCGCCTGATCCACCAGATCGCTGGTTGTGGCTGGCTCATCACACTGGGTTTCTCACAGGGTTTCGCAGCTCACAATTCGCGCTCCAGAGCCTCCATCAACTGGCCGATCTCGGCCTCGTCGGTGTAATGCACGAAGCTCAGCCTGAGCACGCCCTTGTCCGGGTCGATCCCTGCCGCCTTCAGCGCCCGCAGCGCATAGAAATCGCCGCCGCCCGCCATGATGCCATGCGCCGCCAGCCGCTCCGCCGCCGCCGCGCCCGGTTCGCGCAGTTCCAGTGCCACGGTCGGCGCGCGCAGCGCCGCATCGCTCGGTCCCAGCAGGCGCACGCCATTCTTGGCCCTGAGATAGTCCAGCAGCGGCTGCAACAGCGCGCCCTCATGACCCCGCATCAGATCATGCGCGCCGCCCGCCCGCGCCGCACTGTCGCCGCCGATGCCGTGATGCTCGGCCAATGCGTCGATGTAATCCGCCATCCCCGCGCTGGCAGCCACCTGGGCGTGATCCGGTCCCGCCGGGGTGAAGCGCTTGTAGAGCGTGTCGGCGTTGAAATAATGCGCCTGGTTGGGCAGCGCCTCGCCCAGGGTCCGCCGCATCACCATGATGCCCTGATGCGGCCCATAGGTCTTGTAGGCCGAAAACAGATAGATATCCGGCCCCAACTCGCCCACATTGGGCAGCCCATGAGGCGCATAAGACACGCCGTCGACACAGACAAACGCCCCCGCCGCATGGGCCATCGCGGTGATCTCGGTCACCGGGTTGATCTCGCCCACCACGTTGGAACAATGCGGAAAACACACCAGCCGCACCTTCTCGTCCAGCAGATCCTCCAGATCGGCCGGATCGAGATGCCCGCTCTCCGGGTCGATCTTCCATTCGCGGATCTCGATGCCATCCTCGGCCAGCCGCCGCCACGGCCCGGTATTGGCTTCGTGATCCTGGTTGGTCACGATGATCGCCTCGCCGGGGCTCATCCATTGCCGGAAGGCCTGCGCCAGCACATAGGTATTCTGCGTCGTCGACGGGCCAAACGACAGCTCGTCGGTCTCGACCCCCAACATCGCCGCCAGCCGCCTGCGCGCCTCATCCATCTCCTCGCCGCCCAACCGGCTGGCTTCATACGGCCCATAGGGCTGCACCTTGCGCTCCCGGTAAAACCGGGTCAGCCGGTCGATCACAAAGCGCGAGG
>CBDUGF010000112.1:0-13028 GCA_965366835.1 uncultured Rhodobacterales bacterium | reverse complement strand
GGCAGCTGCGAAATGCCCGCCGCCCCGGCGATCCCGCCGGTCACTATCATCGCCCTGAGAAGCATCTGCCCTGCCTCCGTGTTCTTGTTGCCGGAAGACTATCAGATCAACAGGGTGGCGCCAAAGGGCTTTAGGACCGACCCGATATCGGTGCCGCCTTCCTGCTCATCCACAAGCGTCGCCCAAACCCCGAATTTGACCGTTCAAGGGGCTGCGCGGCGAGGCTTTTGCCGCTATCAATCGCTGCGCCGACCCGCCCGGAGTCAAGCCGAAGGCGCCGGGGGTCACTGTTACGCTCCCCGGCAAATCAAGCCGTGCAGCGCCCTCCCTCGGGTGGGCGCCGGAAACGGCTGTGTTGGGCGCTTTTCCCTGAATCACCGAACGAATTCAGTGCGGTGCGCACGCTCACCAAAGCGCCCTCCCGGTGGGAGGGAGGGCGCTGCACGGCGGGTTCCGCCCATGATTCCGTGCCGGGCTTTACGCCCAAGCCCCCCTCAGATCCCGCGCACCATATGGCCTTGGTAAATCGCTGCCAGCCGCTTGACCGCCTCATCGGGCGCCATCTCCTCGCTCTCGCCCGTGCGCCGCGAAGTCAGCTCGACCACGCCGTTCTTCAGCCCGCGCGGCCCGACGGTGATCCGCCAGGGCAGACCAATCAGGTCCATCGTGGCAAACTTGCCCCCGGCGCGTTCGCTGCGATCGTCATACAAGGGCTCCAGCCCCGCCGCCTCCAGCGCGCCATAGAGCTTGTCGCACGCCGCATCGGCCTCGTCGTCGCCCTGTTTCACGTTCACGATCCCGACATGGAACGGCGTCACACCCTCGGGCCAGATGATGCCGTTGTCGTCATGGCTGGCCTCGATGATCGCGCCCAGCAGACGCGACACGCCGATCCCGTGCGAGCCCATATGCACCGTCACCGGCTTGCCGTCGGAGCCTTGCACCGTGGCGCCCATCGCCTCGGAATACTCGGTGCCGAAATAGAAGATCTGGCCGACCTCGATGCCGCGCGCGGTGCGGCGGCGCGCTTCGGGCACTTCGCTGAATTTCGCCTCGTCATGGGTCTCGTCGGTGCGGGCATAGCGCGATGTGAACTCCTCCAGCACCGCCTGGCAGGCCTCGACACTGTCATAGTCGATCTCGCGGTCGCCGAATTTCAGATCGGTGATCGCGCTGTCATAGAACACCTCGGATTCGCCGGTCTCGGCCAGCACCAGGAATTCATGGGTGTAATCGCCGCCGATCGGCCCGGAATCCGCCCGCATCGGAATCGCCTGAAGCCCCATCCGCTCATAGGTTCTGAGATAGCTCACCAGATGGCGGTTATAGGCATGCAGCGCGTCTTCTTTCGATAGATCGAAATTGTAGCCGTCCTTCATCAGGAATTCGCGCCCCCGCATCACCCCGAAACGCGGCCGGATCTCGTCGCGGAATTTCCACTGGACGTGATAGAGCGTCATCGGCAGGTCCTTGTAGGAGCCGACATGGGCGCGGAAGATATCGGTGATCAACTCCTCGTTGGTCGGCCCATAGAGCATGTCGCGCCCGTGCCGGTCCTTGATCCTGAGCATCTCCTCGCCGTAATCGTCATAGCGCCCGCTTTCGCGCCACAGATCGGCGCTTTGCAGCGTCGGCATCAGCATCGGGATATGGCCAGCCCGCATCTGCTCCTCATGCACGATATTCTCGATTTTCCTGAGCACCTTGAAGCCCAGCGGCAGCCACGAATAGATCCCCGCGCTGGCCTGCTTGATCATGCCGGCCCGCAGCATCAGCCGATGGCTCACGATCTGCGCCTCGGCGGGGTTTTCCTTCAATACGGGCAGAAAATAGCGTGAAAGGCGCATGGCTTGGCTTCCTGTTGATGACGTGCCGCCTGAGCTAGCCCAATTGCCCCAGTGAGGCAAGCGACAGCGCGCGCCTTCGCGCTTGCATCGCCCGGCCTGCCAGATAAGTTCGCCCCACCCCTCGGGCCATGGCCCGCCCCGCAACCGGAGCCTGTCCCATGGCACGCGCCTACCGCACCGATATCGACGGGCTGCGCGCCATCGCCATCCTCGGCGTCGTGCTCTATCACGCCGGGCTGAAATCCATGTCGGGCGGCTATGCCGGGGTCGATGTGTTCTTCGTGATCTCGGGCTACCTGATCGGCGGCAACATCCTCGACGGGCTGGCGCGCGGCGATTTCTCGTTCCGCCGCTTCTATCTGCGCCGGGTGCGCCGGATCCTGCCCGCGCTGGTGGTGATGGTCCTCGCCGTGATGCTGCTCGGCTGGTTCACCCTGATGCCGCATGTCTATCGCTATACCGGCGGCGCGGCGTTCAGCGCGCTATTATCGCTCTCCAACATCTGGTTTCTCTTCACGATCGACTATTTCCGCCCCGAAGCCGCCGAGGATCCTCTGGTCCATACCTGGAGCCTCGGCGTCGAGGAGCAATTCTACCTGATCGTGCCGCTGATGCTGGTGCTGCTCTGGCGCTGGGGCAGCGGCGCGCGCCTGATCACGCCCGCGCTCATCGCCCTGATCGCGGCGAGCTTTCTCGTCGCCGTCGCCACCAGCGCGGAATACCGGATGCAGGCCTTCTACCTGCTGCACACCCGCGCCTGGGAGCTTCTGATCGGCGTCGCCATCGCCGTCGCCGAACGCCGCCGCCCCCTGCCGATCGCCCTGCACGCCCCGGCCTACGTGCTCGGCCTAATACTGGTGCTGATCGGTCTCTGGAGCGTGCCGCCCAAGGCGCCCTGGCCCGGGTTCTGGACCCTGCCCGCCGTGCTCGGCAGCGCCCTGATCCTCGCTGCCCCGCACGCCCCGAAATGGCTGCAAACCCCGCTCACCGTGGCGCCGATGCGCTTTCTCGGCCTGATCTCCTATTCCTTCTATCTCTGGCACCAACCCGCGTTCAGCCTGCTGAAATCGGCGCTTTTGTGGCCCGAAACCCTCGCCGGCATCGCGCTGGTCCTGACCGGCGTGATCGCAGTCTCGGCGCTGAGCTGGCGCTTCGTCGAACAGCCCTTCCGCCGCCCCGGCCCGGTGCCGCGCCCGCGCCGCCTTGCGCTCACCGGCGCCGCCGCGCTGGTGGTGGTGATCGCCCTTGGCGGCCATATCAGCCGCGGCTATCCGTCCCGCATGCCGCCCGAAGTGATGGCGCTGCTCGACATGCGCCTGTCGGCCAGCCGCGACTACAAGCGATGCATGTATTCCCGCCCGCAAGTACCTGACTTCAAGGCCGAAAGCGCCTGCGTCCTGGGCAATGGTGGCGTGATCGCTGCGCCTGAAGACGCCGCCACGGCGCGCCCCGAAATCGCGCTCTGGGGTGATAGCCACGGCGCTCGCCTGGCCGGTCCGCTGGCCGCCGAGCTGGCCCGCGATGGCCTGCGCACCCGCCAATTCACCCTGTCGAGCTGCCTGCCGGTTCCAGGCCTGATCATCCCCGGCCAGACCCGCGCCAGCCAATGCCCCGCCTTCAACGACAAGGTGATGCAGCACCTCGCGGCCCACCCCGAGATCAGCCATGTCGTGCTCTTCGCCACCTGGAAGAACTATCTCTTCGACATCAGCGGCCCCGACATGACCGGCCACAGCCGCGAAGACGGGTTCTTTGCCATACCGCAACAGGCCAGCCCCCCGCCCTCGGGCGCCGCGATCCGCAGCGCCATCACCGATCATCTGGCCCGCCAGCTGCACAGCCTCACCCGAGGCGCGCGCCGCGTCACCCTGGTGATGCCCGTGCCCCGGCCCGATATCGACATCCCGCTGCTGTTCGGCACCCGCGCCTGGTGGGGTACGCCGCCGCCGCGAGACGCCGGATATCCGCGCGCGGTCTATGACGTGCTCGGGCGCGACATGAAGGCGGTGTTCACCGAGGCGATCGCACTGGCCGACGCGCCCGCGGGCGCGATCACCCTGATCGACCCGGCGGAAATCTTCTGCGATGCGCAGAGCTGCGCCCTGATCCGCGACGGCCAGTTGCTCTATACCGACGGCAATCACCCGTCGCTGCCCGGCCTGGCGCTTTTTGTCCCCGAGATCGCCGGATCGGTGCGCACGGGCCGACATCAAACCCGGGCCACCCCTTGAAACCGGGGCGCGAATGGTCAATGTGAAAGCCTGACGAAAAGGAAGATTGATGGCATTGCCGGTTCAGCAACAGCTCAAATACTGGGGCATCGCCGCGGTCCTCGCGGGCGTCATCCTGTGGTTTCTCGGTGATGTGATCCTGCCCTTCGTGCTCGGCGGCGCGGTGGCCTATTTCCTCGATCCCGTCGCCGACCGGTTCGAGCGGATGGGCGCCTCGCGCGGCGTCGCCACCGGGCTGATCACGCTGCTGGCGCTGCTGGCCTTCGTCGTCATGGCGCTCATGGTGATCCCGGCGCTGGTCGAACAGGCGATCGCGCTGTTCAACATCGCGCCCCAGCTGGCCAAGGATCTGCAAGCCTTCCTGACCGAGCGTTTCCCCTCCCTGATGGATGCCGACAGCACCCTGCGCACCTCGCTGCTCACCGTCGGCGAAAAGGTCCAGGAACGCGGCGCCGAGCTGCTCGAAGCGGTGCTCAGCTCGGCCTATTCGATCATCAACATCGTGCTCCTGTTCGTGATCGTGCCGGTGGTGGCGGTCTACCTGCTCTATGACTGGGACCGCATGATCGCGCGGATCGACGAGCTTCTGCCGCGCGATCACGCGCCGATGATCCGCCACCTCGCCGGCGAGATCGACGCCACCCTCGCCGCCTTCATCCGCGGCATGGGCACGGTCTGCCTGATCCTCGGCACCTACTATGCAGTGGCGCTGATGCTGGTCGGGCTGCAATTCGGCCTCGTCGTCGGCTTCGTCGCCGGCGCGCTCACCTTCATTCCCTATGTCGGCGCCATCATCGGCGGCGCGCTGGCCATCGGGCTGGCGCTGTTCCAGTTCTGGGGCCAATGGATCCCGCTCGCTCTGGTCGCCGGGATCTTCGTGCTCGGCCAGGTGATCGAAGGCAATTTCCTCACCCCCAAGCTGGTCGGCTCCTCGGTCGGGCTGCACCCGGTCTGGCTGATCTTCGCGCTCTCGGTATTCGGCTCGCTGTTCGGCTTCGTCGGCATGCTGGTGGCGGTGCCCGTGGCCGCCGCCCTGGGCGTTGTCGCCCGGTTCCTGTCGGCGCAATACCGCCACAGCCTGCTCTATCGCGGCACCTCCGACCATGCCGCCGCCCTGCCGCCGGAGAGCGACAGCGCCCAGAACGCCGAGAGCGCCGCCGAATAATGTCCAGACAGCTGTCCTTCGATCTGCCGGTCAGAACGGCGCTCGGGCGCGAGGATTTCTTCGTCTCGCCGGCCAATGCCAATGCGGTGGCGATGGTCGAGAACTGGGCCGCCTGGCCCGGCCGCAAGCTGGCGCTGGTCGGGCCGTCGGGCGCCGGCAAGACCCATCTGGTGCATGTCTGGGCCAAGGCCGCCGAGGCCCGGATCGTGCCCGCCGCCGCGCTGCCCCGGCTCGATATTCCCGAGCTCGCCAGCGGCAATATCGCGCTCGAGGACGTGGCCACCATCGCCGGCAACCCGCAAGCTGAAGTGGCGCTGTTTCACCTGCACAACCTGGCCCTGGCCGAGGGCCATTCGATGCTGATGACGGCGCATCTGCCGCCCTCGCGCTGGGGCCTGATCCTGCCCGATCTGAAAAGCCGGATGGAGGGCACCGCCTCGGTGCTGGTCGAAAGCCCCGATGACGCGCTGCTCGCGGCGGTGCTGACCAAGCTCTTCGCCGACCGTCAGCTCTCGCCCACCCCCGACACCATCCCCTACCTGCTGCGCCGGATCGACCGCAGCTTCGACATGGCGCGCCGGGTCGTCGCCGCGCTCGACGAAGCCGCCCTGAGCGAGGGCCGCGAGGTCAATCGCAAACTGGCAGGCCAGGTGCTCGACGCGCTGATGGGCTGATCGGCCAGGCCCGCCCCAAGACGACCGCGCCGGTTCCTGCCGCCTGCACGCCTCCGCTTCACGGCACAGAACCCGCCGACCTCCGCCCGGCTACACTCCGTTTGTTGCAGATGAACCACCCGCCCGATAGCGCCGCCTCGCCCGCCTCAGGCGCGCTGCAACAGCCCGCCCGCCTGGCCCGCCCCGGCGCGCAGCAAGCGTCTCAGCGCCCGCTCGGTCTTCAGGAAACGCCGCGCCGTGTCGCCATAAGCTGCCTGCAGGCTCCGGCCCTGCGCCGGCGCCGCCGCTGCGAGATCGGGAAATGCCCGCAGCAGCTCCGCCCTCGCGCGCCCGGTCAGCATGGTCATCGCCATCGGCCCGGGATAGAAGCTTTCGCTCGCACAGCCCTCGGCAAAGATGATCTGATGCGCCTCGAAGCCGAGATGGACATAGCTCACCCCGCGCTTGCCCCGCGCGATGCGCACGCCGCGCACCGCCCGCGCCAGATGCGCCGCCCGCACCAGCCTGTCACGCCCGATCAGCATGCCGTGCTGGCGCGACACCAAAAGCGCGCGCTGCGCCCCCAGAAGCCCGGCGGGGATGAGCACCGGATACAGCCGCTCATCGCGCATGAGTTCGCCCTGCCCGACCTGCCGCCGCCCGATCCAGGCGATCGGCCGCGGCCCGTTGTCCATTGTGCTGACCAGATCGCCGACCCGGAGGTCCTCGATCGCCACTTCGCCCCTCGGGGTGCGGATCAGGGTGCCCGCGGTGAAGCAGGTCACGCCGGTATTCTCGGTCTTGAAATCGGTGATCACGGCGTCCTGAAAGGTCAGCGATCCATCGCCAAACTGCGTCCTGCCGCTCCAGTCGATCGCGTTGCCGTCGAGATCGGTGGCGTTGGACTGGTTCAGAATGCCGTCATCGAGGAAATCCGCGCGCAGCGCGCTCAGGCTCTGGTAATGGCCCGAAAGATCGATGAAATCGTTGTTGGTGCTGTCGCCACCGTTCAGCGTGCCGGTATTGCCGGCGTTGAAATCGGTGATGGTGTCATGGCCGTCGCCGGGCTCATATTCGAACCTGTCGTTGCCGGCGCCACCGCTCAGCAGGTCGTCGCCTTCTCCGCCGATCAGCAGATCGTCGCCGGCGCCCCCCTCCAGGCTGTCATCGCCCGCCGGATCGGTGACCACGCTCGCGGGATCGTCGAAATAGATGTCGGTGATGGTCAGCGTCCATTGGTTGACGCTGGTGAAGTCCATCTCGATCCGCGCCACCGGTCCGGGGATCTGGATCAGCACCGAACCCTGGGGAGGATGGTCATGATACTCCCCGCCCAGCCCCTCGAACGTGTCGACCCCTGGCACCGTATCGTTATCGACCGCCCCGACATTCGATCCCAGCGTGGCGTCAAACGATATCTGGTTGCCGTCGGCGTCATAGGCGCGGATCACCAGGTGCTCGTTATAGGCATCGAAATTGTTGATCCGGAAATGGACATTCTCGACCGCCTCGGAAAACTCGATCTCGGCCGCACCGGTGTCATAGAGATCGAGCGCGCTGTTGTCGTTGATCGTCCCGGCGCCGTCGTCGATGCCGCTGACATACTGGGTGTCGTCTTCGAACTTGCCGATGTCCGGAGTGACCGCATAGCTGACCACGACCCCGTTGACCGTCTGACTGCCCGATTCGATCTCGTCGCCGCTGTCGATGTTCCCGCCATTGTCGGGATCGGGGATATCGTCCCAGCGAAACACCGCGCGATCCGCCGTGCGCGCGCCCGCATCGCCACCGTAAAGCGTGTCGTCGCCGTCGCCGCCGACAAGCGAATCGTCGCCCGACCCGCCATCGAGCCAATCCTCCCCGTCGCCGCCCTGCACCGTATCCGCGCCCTGGCCCGCGCCGATGGTATCATCGCCCGCCAGCCCCGAGATCGAATCCGCATTTTCCGTGCCGGCCAGGGAATCATCGCCCGAGCTGCCGTTGATCGTCGCCAAGCCGCCCTCCTTCGCCGGTTGCCGGGCGCCTCGCCAAACGCCGCATGCAGTCTTGCCGCAAACTCGTTTCGATGCGGTTAAGCCAGGCCGAAGTTTCAGCTTGGCCTTTGCCGGCGCCCGGCGCCAAAGAGCGATGGGCGGCTGCCTCAAAATCCCGCTTGACCGGCCCGGCACTTGCCGACACCGCCGGCGATCCGCTTGCGCCAGGGCTTGATCGACAGCAAGGCGCCCCCGCCGCCGCAATGCTAGACTCCGTTTGAAACAGAGGAGCCTTTGCCGATGCAGTCCCACGATATCGCTCGATGCCCCGATTCCCTGTCCCGATCAGGGCGATGCGCCCGGTCTTGTGCGGGGGAGTGCTGATGCGCAGGCCCGATCAGCGCGCCCGCGCCAAGACGACCACGTCCAAGCGCCGCCGCTCCGCCGCCGCGTCGCCAGCGCCGCGCCGCGCCGACAAGGCGAAGGCAACCGAGCCCGCAGACGGCATCGGCCCGGTCGATGCGACCGGCAGGGCTGGCAAGTCCGATGCGCCGGCCCGGACCGGCCCGGCGGACAGAACTGGCGCGACCGATCCGGCCAGCCCGGCGGCCCCGCCGCTCGCCGCCAAAGCGTCCCGCCCGGCCAAATCATCGCGCCCGGTCGCCCCGGTCGCCTCGCCCGCCCCGGCTGGACATCCCCCGGCAAGCGGCGCACAATCGTCTCCCGGCTTGCCCGATCCCCTGACACACCCGCCCCATAAGGCCCCCATGACAAACGCCAATTTTCTCGAAACCCCGTTTCCCGAACCGCTCGATCTGCCGGATCTGGATCGCACCAGCCCGGGCCGCTTCTTCAATCGCGAGCTTTCCTGGCTGAGCTTCAACTGGCGCGTTCTGGAAGAGGCCGAAAACCCGCGCGTGCCGCTGCTCGAGCGGTTGCGCTTCCTGTCGATCTCTGCCGCCAACCTCGATGAATTCTATACCGTGCGCGTCGCCGGTCTGCGCGAGCTGGCCCGCGAAGGCGTCACCACCCCCGCCGCCGACGGGCTCAGCCCCGCCGAACAGCTGGTGCTGATCCATGCCGAGGCCCGCCGCCTGATGGCGCAGCAGCAGAACGCCTTCGACACGCTGAGCTCGCAGTTGCAGGGCGTCGGCATATCATTGTGCAGCCGCGACACCCTGACCGAGGACGACCGCGCCCATCTGCGCGACACCTTCCTCACCCAGGTCTTCCCGGTGCTGTCGCCGCTGGCGATCGACCCGGCGCACCCGTTCCCGTTCATCCCCAATACCGGCTTTTCGCTGGCGCTTCAGCTCGAACGCAAGGCCGACAAGCGCAAGCTGCTGGCGCTCTTGCCGATCCCGAACCAGATCGACCGTTTCGTCGCGCTGGCGGCGCCCGAGGGCGAGCACCGTTTCCTGCCGCTCGAAGACCTGCTGCTCGAACATATCACCTCGCTGTTCCCGGGCTACGCGCTCAAGGGCCATTGCGCCTTCCGCATCCTGCGCGACAGCGATCTCGAGGTCGAGGAAGAGGCCGAAGACCTGGTGCGCGAGTTCGAAACCGCGCTCAAGCGCCGCCGCCGCGGCGAGGTCGTGCGGATGAAAATCTCCGCCGACGCGCCGAAATCCCTGCTCGACATGATCAAGCACGAGCTGCATGTCACCGATGAGGAGATCGTCGAGATCGACGGGCTGATCGGCATGTCCGATCTCAGTGAGATGGTGGTCGATGACCGCCCCGATCTGCTCTGGCCGCCGTTCAGCCCGCGCATCCCCGAGCGGGTGCAGGACCATGACGGCGACATGTTCGCGGCAATCAAGCAGAAGGACATGCTGCTGCACCACCCCTACGAGACCTTCGACATGGTGGTGCGCTTCCTGCATCAGGCCGCCAACGATCCCGACGTGGTGGCGATCAAGCAGACCCTCTATCGCACCTCGCGCGACAGCCCGATCGTCTCGGCGCTGTGCGAGGCGGCGGAAGAGGGCAAATCCGTCACCGCGCTGATCGAGCTCAAGGCCCGCTTCGACGAGGCCGCCAATATCCGCCAGTCGCGCCGCCTCGAGCGCGCCGGCGCCCACGTGGTCTATGGCTTTCTCGATCTCAAGACCCACGCCAAGATCTCCACCGTGGTGCGCCGCGAGGGCGACAAGCTGGTCACCTACACCCATTTCGGCACCGGCAACTACCATCCCATTACGGCGCGCATCTATACCGATCTGTCACTGTTCACCTGCGACGCCGATCTCGGCCGCGATGCCACCAAGGTGTTCAATTACCTCTCCGGCTATGCCCATCCCGAGGTGCTCGACAATCTGGCGATCTCGCCGCTCAACCTGAAATCAAGGCTGATCGAGATGATCGGCGACGAGATCGGCCACGCCAAGGCCGGCCGCCCGGCCGAGATCTGGGCCAAGATGAACTCGCTGATCGACAGCGAGGTGATCGACGCGCTCTATGCCGCCTCCGCGGCGGGGGTGAAAATCTCGCTGGTGATCCGCGGCATCTGCGGCTTGCGCCCCGGTATCAAGGGGCTCTCCGAGAATATCCGCGTCAAATCCATCGTCGGGCGGTTTCTCGAACATTCCCGCATCGTCTGCTACGGCAACGGCAAGGGCCTGCCGCACAAGAAGGCGCGGGTGTTCATCTCCTCGGCCGACTGGATGGGCCGCAATCTCAACCGCCGGGTCGAAACACTGGTCGAGATCCTCAATCCGACCGTGAAGGCCCAGATCACCGATCAGATCATGGCCGCCAACATGGCCGACCAGGCGCAAAGCTGGGTCATGGCGCCGGATGGCAGCTTCACCCGCGCCTCGGTCCCCGAGGGCGAGTTCTCGTTCAACTGCCATCGTTTCTTCATGGAAAACCCGTCGCTTTCGGGGCGTGGTTCGGCCGGCGCCGCCGACGTGCCGCATCTCACCCACGACGAAGACTGACCCAGCGCCCGCCGGGGCGGCAGGCTCAGGGCTTGCCGCCGCCCGGCTTGCCTCGCGGCTTGCTGCGCGGCTTGCGCACGGGCGGGCCCGATCCGTCCGGCTTGCCCGCCAGCGACAGGCGCGCCCGGTTCTTCTTGCTCGACGGCTTGCCCACCGGTGGTTTCGGCCCCTTGGCGCGGCTCTCGGCACTGTCGGCGCGCCGTGCCTTCGCCGCCGCCGATTTGCGCGCCGTCCAGGCCTCGCCATCCGGTGCCGCACCGGGCCTGGCCTTGGCATGTTTCGCCTTGCCCTTATGCGCCGGCCTGGCGCCGGGCTTGGGCTTCTTCGCCCTCGGCTCCGAGGCATCGTTCCAGTCGACCGGCGGTGTCGAACCCGGTGCCCTGGCCTTGCCCGCCGCAGCGGGTTTGCCTGGCGCACTCGGGCGCGGCTCCTGCACCTTCGCCGCGGGCTTTTCAAACCGCGCGGCGGTCTCCTTCGGGGCCGGCTTGTCCTGCCTCGGGGCGCGGTCCTTCGGCTCCGCCGCTCTGGCCGGGCGCGCGCCGCGCTCGAAGGTCGGCGCCGAGGATAGCCGGGTCAGCGCCGCGCCGCCTTCCAGCACCATCGCCGGGCCGATCGCCGCCAGAAACCCGTCCACCGCCGCCTCGCGCAGCTCGATCAGCGCCGCGTCCTGCTGGATCCTTATCGCGCCGACATCGTCGCGCGTCACATTGCCCAGCTTGCACAGCATCGGCAGGACCCGGCGCGGTTCGGCCCCCGCCGCCGCCCCCCCGGCCAGCGAAAACCACACGCTCGGCCCGAACGGCGCCCGCGGCTTGGCCGCCTCCCCGGCATCCGACAGATCCTCGGGCGCGGAATGGCGCTCGCGATAGAGCCTGAGATAGGCGGTGGCGATCTGCTCGGCGGAAAACGCCCCGACCAGCTTGGCCACCGTGCCCAGATCGGACTCCTCGGCCGGCTCGAGCCAGTCCGGGCTGGCCAGCATCCGCTCCTCATCCCGGGCCGAAACCGCTTCCGCCGAGGGCGCATCGTCCCATTCCGCCGTCAGCTTGGCCCAGCCCAGCAGGCGCTCGGCCTTCTTGCGCGACGCGGGCGGCACGATCATCGCGCTGACGCCGCGCCGTCCGGCCCGCCCGGTGCGCCCCGAGCGATGCAGCAAAGTGTCCTGGTTGGTCGGCAATTCGGCGTGGATCACCAGGTCGAGATTGGGCAGGTCGATGCCGCGCGCCGCCACATCGGTGGCCACGCAAACCCTGGCGCGCCCGTCGCGCATCGCCTGCAAGGCATGGGTGCGCTCGCTCTGTGACAGCTCGCCGGAAAGGGCCACTACGGAAAACCCGCGATTGGACAGCCGCGTGGTCAGCCGGTTGACCATCGCCCGGGTGTTGCAGAATACGATGGCGTTGGGCGCCTCGTAATAGCGCAGCACGTTGATGATCGCGTTTTCGCCATCGCGCGCCGCCACCCGCAGCGCGCGATAGTCGATATCGGCGTGCTGGCTGGCGCCGCTGGTGGTGGCGATGCGCACCGCATCTTTCTGATAGCTCTTGGCCAACCGGGCGATGGCGGCAGGCACGGTGGCGGAAAACAGCAGCGTCTGGCGCTCCTCCGGCGCGTTCTCCAGGATGAATTCCAGATCCTCGCGAAACCCCAGATCGAGCATTTCATCGGCCTCGTCGAGCACCACCGCCTTCAGACCGCCAAGGTCGATCGAGCCGCGCATGATGTGATCGCGCAGCCGTCCCGGCGTGGCGACGACGAAATGCGCGCCACGGGCCAGTGCGCGGCGCTCGTCGCGCATGTCCATGCCGCCCACGGTCGAGACCACGACCGCCCCGGCATTGGCATAGAGCCAGGCCAGCTCGCGCTTGACCTGCAACGCCAGTTCCCGGGTCGGCGCGATTACCAGCGCCAGCGGCGCGGCGGCGGCGTCAAACACATCGCTCTCGCCCAGAAGCCCCGGCGCAATCGCAATGCCGAAGCCGACCGTCTTGCCCGATCCGGTCTGCGCCGAAACCAGCAGGTCGCGCCCGGTGATCCCGGGATCGGTCACCGCCTCCTGCACCGCCGTCAAAGTGGTGTATCCGCGCGCTTCGAGCGCCTCTGCCAGGGTCTTCTTCACAGCCGTTCCCGTCTCTTTCGCTTGCGTGGTCTGCGGCGCGCCATCGTTTGCCAGCCGCCAAGCCCGCGCATCTACGCCTTCGCGGCGCGGATGTATAG
>CBDUGF010000111.1:0-13216 GCA_965366835.1 uncultured Rhodobacterales bacterium | reverse complement strand
GCGGCCTTGCAGGGGCGCCATGTGATCGGCAATGACGTCAATCCGCTTTCCACCATGCTGGCACGGCCCCGCACCCTGCCAATGAGCGTTGCGCAGATCGAGCAGACGCTGGCCCGGATCGACTGGCAGGAGCGCGTGCCGCAACAGCCCGAGCTTGAGGCGTTCTATCACCCCGCCACGCTGGGCCACCTGGAACAGTTGAAGGACTGGATCGGCGCCGAGGCGGCGGCGGATGGCAGCCTCGATCCGGCGAGCGACTGGGTCCGCATGATCGCGCTCAACCGGCTGAGCGGGCATTCTCCGGGCTTTTTCTCGGGCCGTTCGATGCCGCCCAATCAGGCGGTGTCGCTTAAATCCCAGATCAGGATAAATGAAAAGCTCGGAGTCTCGCCGCCGCAGAAGGATGTGGCCGGGGTCATTCTGAAGAAAGCCCGCACCCTGTTGCGCCAGGGATCGGCTCAGGATGGCGTGCGGGCGCGGTTCTTCACCGGCGCGGCAGACAAAACGCCGGGGATCGCGGCTGGCTCGGTCGATCTGGTGGTGACCTCGCCGCCGTTTCTCGATGTGGTGAATTACAGTGCCGACAACTGGCTGCGTTGCTGGTTTGCCGGGATCGACCCCGACAAGGTAGAGATCGCGATGCTGCGCACCGAAGAAGCCTGGAGCGAAATGGTGCACGACGTCTTGCGCGAACAGGCCCGCATCCTGCGCCCGGGCGGACATGTCGCCTTCGAGGTCGGCGAGGTGCGCGGCGGCAAGGTCTTGCTCGAACGGCTGGTCTGGGCGGCGGCAGAGGGGCTGCCGTTCGAACGGCTCGGCGTGATGGTCAACGATCAGGACTTCACCAACACGGCGAATTGCTGGGGTGTGTCGAACGGGACCAAGGGCACCAACACCAACCGGATCGTGCTGCTGCGGCGGAGCTGATGCACCTGGCGGCAAACGCGAAAGCGGGCGGAGAGCTGCCCCTCCGCCCGCTTTTCTGCAACAGAGGTCCGGCTCAGTGCCCGAGGATCTGGCTGAGGAACAGCTTGGTGCGCTCGCTCTGCGGGTTGTTGAAGAACTCTTCGGGCTCATTCTGTTCGACGATCTGACCGGCATCCATGAAGATCACCCGGTTGGCGACCTGGCGGGCAAAGCCCATCTCGTGGGTCACGCAGAGCATGGTCATGCCCTCTTCGGCGAGCTCGATCATGGTGTCGAGCACTTCCTTGATCATTTCCGGATCGAGCGCCGAGGTCGGTTCGTCAAACAGCATGATCCGCGGCTTCATGCAGAGCGAACGGGCAATCGCCACGCGCTGTTGCTGCCCGCCCGAAAGCTGGCCGGGATATTTATCGGCCTGTTCGGGAATCTTGACCTTCTCAAGATAGTGCCTCGCGGTTTCCTCGGCCTCCTTGCGCGGCGTCTTGCGAACCCAGATCGGCGCCAGGGTGAGATTTTCGAGGATGGTGAGATGCGGGAACAGGTTGAAATGCTGGAACACCATGCCGACCTCGCGGCGGATCTTGTCGATGTTCTTGAGATCGTTCGACAGCACCGTGCCATCGACCACGATCCGGCCCTGCTGATGCTCTTCCAGCGCGTTGATGCAGCGGATCAGCGTGGATTTGCCAGAGCCCGACGGCCCGGCAATGACGATCCGCTCGCCCTGCTGCACCGTGAGGTTGATGTCGCGCAGCACGTGGAAGGTGCCGAACCACTTGTTCATGTTGGTGATTTCAATGGCGACCTCGTCGCTCACAGTCATCTTCGAGCGGTCGATTTCACGGTCGGTTGCGAGTTGTGACATGGGTGGGCCTCCTCAATGACCGGTATGGAGCTTGCGCTCGAGATACATGGAATAGCGCGACATGGAGAAACAGAAGACGAAGAACATCAACCCGATGAACCCGTAAATCTCCCAGACGATGCCGTTCCAATCCGAATCGGCCCGGATCGCGTTGGACAGTCCCAAGGGATCCAGAAGGCCAATGATCGACACCAGCACGGTATCCTTGAACAGCCCGATAAAGGTGGACACGATGCCCGGGATCGAGATTTTAAGCGCCTGCGGCATGATGATCAGACGCTGGGATTGCCAATAGTTGAGCCCGAGGCTGTCGGCGCCCTCATACTGGCCGGTGGGCAGTGCTGCGAGCCCGCCACGGATCACCTCGGCCATATAGGCAGAGGCAAACAGCGTGGCCATGATGATCACCCTGAGGATGATGTCGAAATTCGTGCCCGGCGGCAGGAAGATGTTCAAAAGCGTCGAGGCCACGAACAGCAGCGTGATCAGCGGCACGCCGCGGATGAACTCGATGAACCCCACGCAAAGCGATTTCAGCAGCGGCAGATCCGATTGCCGGCCCAGCGCCAGGAGAATACCCATCGGCAGCGACAGCGCGATGGCAACCACCCCGATGGTGAGCGACAGCATCATGCCGCCGAATTCGCGGCTTTGCACCGGGCGCAGCCCGATGCGCGCCACGTCGGCATAGGTCATGTCGATGGTTGTCTGGGTGGCGGCGACATCGCTTTCGAGCCTCAGCGCCGTTTCCAGGGCGCTGACATCCTCGGGCGGGATTTCGAGATTTTCCTGGGCAATCCGCAATCTGAGCGTTTTCAGACCATTCTCGGTCCGCACATGCGTTACCGAGTCGGGCAGGTCGGCGCGAGCCGCTTCCGCCGCGTCGCGCAGGCCGGGCAGCTTCTCCTTCAACTCGGGCAAGGCGACGACTCGCCGCTTGAGCGATTCCAGATTGGAAAGGTTGGTGTCGGTCACGCCCTTCTCGGTGCGCAGATCGGCCAGCCTGTCGCGCGCCGGTTTCACCTCGGCCAGGAGCGCGGCATAGGCGCCTTCGCCGGTCGTCTTGGCATCGTCCTCGACCTTCAGGGTCTCGTTGATCTGCGCCAAAACTTCCTTGATCTCGGCATCGAGGCTTCGGGATTCCGCGCTCAGGCGCTCGATATCGGTGTTCACCTGTTCGAGCCGGCCATCAATGCGCGCGGTGCCCACAGCGGTATTGATCACGCCGGAAATCGCGCCCAGGCCCCAGAGGAACCAGGCCACAATAAAGACCGTCGCCGCGATGATCCCGATCAGCGATGACAGCCAGTCTTCGATCAGCGAATAGACAACATAGGCCAGAACCACCCCGACGATCACCAGGATCGGCACCCAGACGGCACCGCCCCAGAGCATCCAAGGGAAAATCACCGGGTAGATCGCGCTGAACCACAGCATCTGTGACGGCAGCTTGTCGGAGAACAGCACCGGCGCCAGCGCCACGCCCAGAAGCAGGAAGGCCAGCACCGGGCGCCAGTAGAGATCGGCCGGGTAGAAACCGAAGAACAGCTGCACCCAGCGATCGCGGATCACCCCCCAGCAGGCGCCGGAAAAATGCCCTTCGCGGCCCTGCTCCGCCAGAAGCGCGCGGCATTCGTTGAGCGAGGCGGCATTCCCCGTCGGAGAGATCATCCAGCCCAGCGCGGTGGTCAGCACGTAAAATACGACCCGGGCAGACACGACCGTGAGGACCGAGTTGAACGCGCCCGAGAACAGGTTCTCGCGCATCCAGCCGACGGCGCCGGTGGTCGAGGCCGGGGGCTCGCGTTCGGGGAGCATGGTGTCGCGGACATAGGCAACGGTTTCGGAGTGAATATCGCTCATCTTACCGCTCCACCATTTTCATCTTGTTGTTGTACCAGTTCATCACCGCCGAAATGCTGAGCGAGATGGTGAGATAGATCAGCATGCCGAGCATCACGGTTTCCAGCTCGCGGCCGGTCTGGTTGAGCGTGATGCCCATCAGCGTGCCGGTGATGTCCATGTAGCCCACGGCGATGGCCAGGGAGCTGTTCTTGGTGAGGTTGAGGTAATTCGAGATCAACGGCGGGATGATCACGCGCAGCGCCTGAGGCAGGATCACCAGGCTCATGATGCGCTTGGGTCGCAGGCCAAGCGCGGCGGCGGCTTCGGTCTGGCCATGGCTGATTGCCTGAATGCCGGCGCGCACGATCTCGGCTATGAACGCTGCCGTGTATAGCGAAAGCGCGATCCAGAGCGCGATCAGCGAATTGCGCAGGTGGGTGCCGCCCTCGAACCGCGGGATGCCCTTTTCGGTGAGCGCGGGCAGTTCGATCTCGATCGCCTTGCCTTCGGTGAAATCGGCCGGAAGGATCACGGCAGGGAGTTTTCTCTGCATATTCTCCTGCAGCGTCGTCAGCTGCTCTTCGGCGCGCCCGGCCGGCACCACGATCAGATCGCATTTGCCTTCGGCCATCGCGGTCATCGCCGCGGAAGGGCTGAAATAATCGCGCCGCCGTTGCGGCACTTCGGTGGCTTCGAGAAAGCGCAGCCCATTCAGCGAAGCGGCATCGCCGGCAGCATGACAATAGGAAATCCGGCCTTTCGCCTCGGCGAAGGCGGGCAGCGTCTGTGCGCCCTCGACGCCGACGCCGATATAGGCCTGCTGGCGCTGGGTGGTGATGGCGGAGATGGCCAGGAAGGCCACCACGAAGGGCACGATGGCGACGCCGAAGGACGCCAGCAGCGTCTTGGGACGGATACCGGTTTTTTCCTGGATCCGGTTGGCGCGTTTGCGCAGGTAGCGGATGCCGAGGAACGACACGATCACCATCAGCACCAAAACCCAGAAGTGATTGGCCGGGACCAGGCGCGGAATGAATACCCCCTGGTTCGAGAACGCGAAGGCATCGAACCACATCGAGGCGGTGGCCCCGTCGCCGCGGAATTCCTTGGGCTGTGGCAGCGTTTCGATCAGGATCGCCATGATGAAGACAATCCAGAGCAGCACCGGCACGTTGCGGAAGGTCTCGACATAGACCGCCATCAGACGCGCCACCAGCCAGTTCTTGGACAGGCGCGCCACGCCGATCAGCACGCCCAGCACGGTGGCGGCGATACAGCCCAGGAAGGCGACCAGAAGCGTGTTGAGCACGCCGACGACGGCGGCGCGCAAATGCGAATGCTGGTTGTTGTAATCGACCAGACGCTGGTTGATGTCATAGCCGGCAGGCTCGCTCAGAAACCGGAACGATGGCTCCTTACCGAGATCAGACAGGTTCTGCGCCGTGTTGGAAATGAGCCAGCCGATCAGGATCAGAAACCCGATCAACGCGACAACCTGGATCGTCATCGAACGATAGCGGGTGTCGTAGATCAGCTGCGATAGCCGAAATCCCTCGCGCGGAGGGTCGGTAAGCGTTGTCATGGGCGACGTCCCTGTCTGTCTGTTGTCCTGGCTCTGTCATCGGCGAGGTTTGCCCCGCTCGAAAAAGCCCGGTTTGTTGGCTTGGAAAAGGGCGCGGAGATGTTCCGCGCCCTTTTCCTGAAGTCTTAGCGGAACGGCGGCGAGTAGATCAGGCCGCCCTCGGTCCACTGCGCGTTGAGACCGCGCGACAGGCCGATCGGCGTTGCTTCCCCGATGTTCTTCTCGAAGATCTCGCCATAGTTGCCACCCGCCATGATGGCGTTCTTGGCCCAGTCGCCGCTGAGGCCGAGCATCTCGCCGAGATTGCCCTCGGTGCCGAGCAGGCGGTTGATCTCGGGGTTGTTGCCCGCGGAAGCCGACATCTCGCCGATATTGGCGGAGGTGACGCCCACTTCCTCGGCCGCGATCAGCGCGTTGAGAGTCCAGCGCACCACATCGCCCCATTCGTCATCGCCGTGGCGCACGAGCGGGCCGAGCGGCTCTTTCGAGATGATTTCGGGCAGAACGATGTGATCGCCCGGGTTCTCGAAGGTCGCGCGCGTGGCGGCCAGGCCCGAGGCATCGGTGGTGTAGACATCGCAGGCGCCGGCCAGATACTGCTGCTGCGCTTCGGCGTTGGTTTCGATCGGCACCGGCTCGTAGCTGATATTGTTGGAGCGGAAGAAATCCGCCAGGTTCAGCTCGGTGGTGGTGCCGGTCTGGATGCAGACCGTCGAACCGTCGAGCTCTTTCGCGGAGCTCACCCCGAGGCCCTTGGGCACCATGAAGCCCTGACCGTCATAGTAGTTCACGCCGACGAAGGTGAACTTGAGGTCCACGTCGCGCGAGAAGGTCCAGGTCGTGTTGCGGGCCAGCATGTCGACCTCGCCGGAAGCCAGCGCGGTAAAGCGGGTCTTGCCGGTGGTCGGCACGAATTCGACTGCCTTGGGATCCCCCAGGACAGCGGCGGCAACGGCGCGGCACACGGCGACGTCAAAGCCGTTCCACTCGCCATTGGCGTCCGGCGCGGCGAAGCCCGGCACGCCGGTGGACACACCACAGTTCAGCTTGCCGCGGGCCTTCACGTCATCGAGCGTGCCAGCCGCGGCAACGCCGGCGGCCAGACCGGCTACCGTGAGTGCGCCGAGAAATACGGTTTTTTTCATGTTTACCTCTTCCTGATTGTCCGCCGTCTTCCAGGCGGCTTTCTCCGACTGTGCCAGCCGGTTGCGATTTTTGAAAGGATGCTCCCCCTTCAGTGCGCTCAAGTTTGGTCGGATTCAGCGCGAAACGTCAAGCGATTCATAAGACGAAAGATTGTTAGCAATAGGGGGTTTCGGGGGTTTTGAATGTTTCTCGCCCGCTTGACCACACGTCAGTTTCGTTCAGCTTCGCGCAACGATCCGAAACAATTCCGCGGCATGCTTGAAGGCCGCGGATTTGATCGCGGCGCTGGCGGCGGCCTCGTCGTCGATGCCCCAATGTTCCTGCTGCCAGGTCTCATCGAGCCGCGACAGCTCCCAAAGTTCCTCGGGCGGGCGCATTCGCCGCGCTGCCGCCAGGCCGAGCACAAAAGATCCGCTGAGGCTGACCAGATCGTGAAACGCGGCCAGTTCAAAGGCGTCCATCGCTTTTGTCAACTCGACGGCACGGGCCAGCGCCCCGGCGCTTTGCGGTTGATGCACGACGCCGGTAAAAGCTTGCAGATCAAGGCCTTGCTCATCGCGCGCCCAGGCCAGAAGCGGATCCCACGCCGCCGCCTGCCGCGCCACCAGTTCAACCGGCGCTTCGGCGCGGTAGCACAGCAGATCGGCATCGCCATAGGCGGCGATCAGATCGTTCACCTCGGCCCGCTGCGCCCGCACCTTGTCGATGGCGGCATTCGCCGAGCGGGTGAACGGCATGGTGTTGGGGTCGATCTTGTCCTGTTGGGCGTCCCACTCGGCGGCGATCCTGTCCGCCAATGCGCGCACCGGCACCACCAGCGGCTGCCTGGCCGGAGTCCTGATCGTGCGCCGGTCGAGCAGCACGGTAAAACCGTCGCCCTCGGGCGCCACGGTGGCTTGTTTCCAGAATCGCTTGGCCTTCCATTCACTCATCAATGATTCTCCACTTTCGGGGCCAGCACGGTATCTATCGCCCCCGGCAGCGCCGCAAAATCCGAGATCACCAGCGCCGCGTCGAGCGTGGCGGCCGGATGATAGCCCCAATCGACCCCGATCGCGGCGGTGCCGGCGGCGCTTGCCATCTGCATGTCAAATGTGGTGTCGCCGATCATCACCGCATCGGAGGCCCCGACCCCGGCCTCGGCGAGCGCCGCGCGCAGCATCGCGGGATGCGGCTTGGAGGGATGAAAATCGGCCACTTGCCGGGTGACGAAGAACCGCGCCAGATCATGCGCCTCGATCAGCGCATCGAGACCGCGTTTGGATTTGCCGGTGGCCACACCCATCAGCAGCAAGGGATCGCGGGCCAGCGTTTCCAGCGCCGCAAGGGCGCCATCATAGAGCGGCGCGGCGCCATGGGTCTGTCGCTGCTGGAAATAGGCGGACCGGTAGGCCGCCACCAGCGCGTCGTGGCGCGTGCCGGTCAGGTCCGGGGCCAGCCGGGCCATGGCGTGATCGAGCGACAGCCCGACAATCGACAGGATGTCGGCGCGCGCAGGCGGGGTCAGGTTCTCGCTCTCGAATGCGGCGCGCGCGGCGCGAACGATCCCGACCTGGCTGTCGGCCAGCGTGCCATCGACATCGAAAACGGCCAGTCGCAGACGGGCGGCTGTCACGGCATCGCCTCGAACGGGTCTTCGGCGGCCATGTCGGGGGCCCAGCCGAGATTGTCGAACGTGTCGGCCATGTGCTGGGGCAACGGCGCCGTGACGGTGATCAGCTTGCGCGTCACCGGATGCTCGAACCGCATCATCCGCGCGTGCAGGTGCAGCTTGTTCGAGATGATCCCGCCGAGCTGCGCGCCCCAGCCATCGCCCATGTTTTCCTGGCCCGAGCCGCCATATTTGCCATCGCCGATGATCGGGTGGCCGATCTCGGCCATGTGGGCGCGCAACTGATGGGTGCGGCCGGTGATCGGCTCCATCGCCACCCATGCGGCGCGCGCCGCGACCCGATAGAGCGTGGCATATTGGGTGATCGCGCGCTTGGCGCCCGGGGTCTTTTCGACATCGCGCGGGTGCAGGCAGAGCATCTTTTCGCCCTCGCCCTTGGCGCCATGTCCCGGCGCCTTGACCAGCCCGTATTTGATCTCGCCGAGATAGGGATGCGGCACCCCGGCGACCACCGCCCAATAGATCTTGCGGGTCTCGCGGTGGCGCATCGCGGCGGTGAGCGCGGCGGCCATCTCCCGGGTCCGCGCCAGCAGCAGCACGCCCGAAGTGTCCTTGTCGAGCCGGTGCACCAAGCGCGGCTTTTCGTCGGCGCCGAAGCGCAGCGCCTCGGAGAGGCCATCGACATGGCGGGTCTGTTTGCTGCCGCCTTGCGAGGGCAGGCCCGGGGGCTTGTTGATCGCAATGATATGATCGTCGCGCCACAGCACCGCCGCCTGCATCATCTTGGCATCGGCGGCAGAGACCGGCGCCGCCGAAGCCGAATGTCTGGGCGCATCGCCCGGCTCGGGCAGCGGCGGGATGCGCACCTCCTGGCCCTCTTCCACGCGGGTCGAGGTTTTCACCCGCGCGCCATCGACGCGCAGCTCGCCCTTGCGGCACATCTTCTCGATCCGGCCCTGCGCCAGATGCGGAAAGCGGCGGCGCAACCAGCGATCGAGGCGCTGGTCGCCCTCGCCCGCCTCGACCGTGACGGTCTGAACCCTGCTCATGTGTAAAACCCCCGCGTCAGATACATCGCCAGCACGATCGCCCCGAGCGACAGCAGCACCGAAGCCGCCACATAGAACCCGGCGAGCGCCAGCTCGCCGCGCTCATAGATCGCCATCGCATCGAGCGAGAAGGCCGAGAACGTGGTGAAGCCACCAAGGATGCCGGTCATCAGGAAGGGCGCGATGCGGACGCCGCCATCCCGATTTGCCAGAACGATCACCAGCACGCCCATCAGGAAGCAGCCGATCACGTTCACCGCCAGCGTCCCCCAAGGGAAGCCCGGCCCCATGAGCCGCATCGTGCCCACGGAGGTAAGATAGCGCGCCGAAGCGCCGATGGCGCCGCCAAGGGCGACCTGGAGAAGGGTTGTGATCATGGGCTGGTCTGTCACAGGGGGCGGGCGGTTTGTCAAGCTGGCAAGGGGGAAACGCGGGAGATGCCCTCCGGCACTACAGTGAGAAGCGGGGGGCCTGCCCCCCGCCCCCCCCCGGGATATTTCCGGCAAGATGAAGGGGATCAGCGGGACCGCTCGAGGCGCTGTTTGGTGAACCAGTCGAGGCGTTTCTTGAGTTCGCGCTCGAAGCCGCGCTCGACCGGCTGGTAGAGCACCGGGCGCTTGACGCCGTCAGGGAAATAGTTCTGCCCGGAAAAGCCATCTTCGGCGTCGTGGTCATAGGCATAGCCGGCGCCGTAGCCCTCGTCTTTCATCAGCTTTGTCGGGGCGTTGAGGATATGTTTCGGCGGCGGCTCGGAGCCGGTTTTCCTGGCCTGGGCCATGGCGGCCTTCATGGCGGCATAGGCGGCGTTGGATTTGGGCGCGAGCGCGAGATAGATCACCGCTTGGGCCAGCGCCAGCTCGCCCTCGGGGCTGCCGAGGCGTTCGTAGACTTCCCAGGCATGCAGGCAATGGGCTTGGGCCTGCGGATCGGCCAGCCCGATATCTTCCACCGCCATGCGGGTGATGCGGCGGGCGAGATAGCGCGGGTCTTCGCCGCCGGTGAGCATCCGCGCCAGCCAGTAGAGCGCGGCATCGGGATCCGAGCCGCGCACCGATTTGTGCAGCGCCGAGATCAGGTTGAAATGCTCCTCGCCGGATTTGTCGTATTTCGCCGCGCGCCGCATCAGGCGACTGGCGAGCGCATCGCGGTCGAGCTTGCCGCTGACCTTCCAGGCCATCACCTGTTCGACCAGGTTGAGGACCGCACGGCCATCGCCATCGGCCATTTCCAGGAGCGCCTCGCGGGCCGCCCCGTCGAGCGGCAGGGGCTTGCCCAGAACCTGCTCGGCGTTCTGGGCGAGCCGTTCGAGCGCGGCGAGATCGAGGCGTTTGAGGGTGAGCACCTGGGCGCGGCTCAACAGCGCGGCGTTGAGCTCGAAACTGGGATTCTCGGTGGTGGCACCGACCAGAAGGATGGTGCCATCCTCCATATGCGGCAGGAAACCGTCCTGCTGGGCCTTGTTGAAGCGATGGATCTCATCGACGAACAGTAGCGTTCCCTGGCCGTTGGCGCGGCGGTGCCTGGCGGCCTCGAAGACCTTGCGAAGCTCCGGCACGCCGGTGAAGATCGCGCTGATCTGCACGAAAGTGAGGTCGGTCTCGTCGGCCAGAAGCCGCGCGATGGTGGTCTTGCCGACACCGGGCGGGCCCCAGAGGATCAGCGACGACAAGGAGCCGGAGCCGAGCATGACACCGAGCGGCGCCTCGGGGCCGAGGATGTGATCCTGCCCGATCACCTCGCCGAGGCTGCGTGGGCGCAGACGGTCGGCCAGCGGACGCGGCCCCTTGGCGGGGCTCTTGTCGTCGGGCGCGGGGGCGGTATCGAAGAGATCGGGCATCGGCGGCAGATCCGGTTTTCAGGATGGTGCAAGGCCATGCATAGCGTGTTTGGTGCGGCGGGGGAATGCGCCCGGCGCGCTCAGAGGCGGAAGCGCAGCACCTGGCGCTGATTGCCGCGCTGCACCTCGAGCGACAGCCAGCGCGACGGCTTGCTGAGCAGGGTTTCGGCCTGGGCGGTATCGCTCAGCGGCACGTCGTTGATCGCGCGCAGCACATCGCCCCGCGCCAGCCCGGCGCGCGGCCCGGCCGGGCCGGGATCGGTGATCACCACGCCGGTGGCATTGAGCGGCAAGCCGAACTCGGCCAGCACGGCGGGGTTGATATTGGCGATCTCGAGCTCGGGGATGGCGGCGCGGCGCGAGGTGCGCCGGGTGTTGCGCGGCGGGCTGTCGGGCGCGGTGATCAGGGAGATGGCGATCTCGCTGGCCTCGCCATCGCGCAGGCGGGTGATCGAGACCGCGTTGCCCAGCCCCGCCACCGTCATCCTGAAGACCATTTCATCGGGGGTGTTGACCGCCTGCCCGTTGACCGCTGTGATCACATCGCCGGGGCGGAACCCGGCGGCTAGAAACGGGCTGATGGGGTGCAGATCGGAGATCACGATGCCCTGCGGCACATCGAGCCCGAGGCTTTCGGCGATGGCCGGATCGACAGGCTGGCCGTTGATGCCGGCCCAGGGGCGCAGGAACCGGGCCTCGCCCTGTCGCGCCTGTTCGACAAAGCGCTGCACCAGCGCCGAGGGGATGGCGAAGCCGATGCCGTTGGAGCCGCCCGAGCGGGTCACGATGCGGGTGTTGATCCCGATGAGCGCGCCGTTGACGTCGATCAGCGCGCCGCCGGAATTTCCCGGATTGATCGCCGCATCGGTCTGGATGAAATAGCCGCGCGCGCTGCCCGTGGCGGTGCCCGAACGCGCCAGCCCCGAGACGATGCCGCTGGTCACGGTCTGGCCCACGCCGAACGGGTTGCCGATGGCCAGAACCAGCTCTCCCACGTCAACCGTTTCGCTGTCGCGAATGGGCAGGAAGGGCATTGGCGGCGCATCTTCGATCTGCAGGATGGCGAGATCGCTTTCCTGGTCGGCCAGCAGGATGCGGGCATCGAATTCGCGCCGGTCATTCAGCACCACGCGGATATCGGTGGCCTGGCCGACGACATGATAATTCGACACCGCGATGCCGCCCTCGGTCAGGATCACACCGGAACCGAGGCTGTTTTGCACCTGCGGACGCGGCGCGCCGAAGCCCTGAAAGAAATCCTGGAAGAACGGATCATTGGCGAACGGGCTGGCGTCGCGCACCTGCACCACGCGCTTGGCGTAGATGTTGACCACCGCGGGCGCGGCCTGTTTCACCAGCGGCGCGAAGCCGAGCGCGATTTCACCTTGCGATGTCGGCACACGCGTGTCGGCAATGGCGGCCAGCGGCGGCGCCAGAAGCACCAGAACAAGGATCAGGATGCGGGCCATGTTGTCCTCCGATGTCTTGTCGTGTGATATGCGGAGCCGTGGGCGGGAATGCAAGCGCGCAGGCCTTGCGGCGGCGGGCGCGCGGCCGACAACGCAACGAAAAACCCCCGCCGTTTCGGGCGGGGGCATGAACCTGTTTCGCGTGTGGCGAAGGATCAATCCTCGGCCATCTCCGCATCGGCTTCGGCTTCGACGCGAGCCTTGTCGGCGGCGCCCTTGGCGCCGGGGTCGCGATCGACCAGTTCGATGATCGCCATCGGCGCCATGTCGCCATAGCGGAAGCCGGCCTTGAGAACGCGGGTGTAGCCGCCCTGGCGTTCCTTGTAGCGCGGCCCGAGAACCTCGAACAGCTTGGCGACGTCCTTGTCCTGTTTCAGCTGGGACGCGGCCTGGCGGCGGGCGTGCAGGTCGCCGCGTTTGCCGAGCGTGACCAGCTTGTCCATGATCCGTTTCAGTTCCTTGGCCTTGGGCAGGGTGGTCTTGATCTGCTCATGCTCGATCAGCGAGCCGGCCATATTCGAGAAGAGCGCCTTGCGGTGCTCGTGGGTGCGGTTGAGGCGGCGATAGCCTTTTGCGTGACGCATGTGTCTTACTCCTATTGCCCTCTACGGGCGGTTTTGCTTTGTCCGGTTGCCGATGCGTGTCAGCAACTCTCCTTGGGGCATTGTGCCCGGGGTGTAGGGTGCGCAAGAAACGCACCCCACGATCTTAAAAGGCGTCTTCGAATTTCTTCGCCAGGTCTTCGATATTGTCTGGCGGCCAGTCTTCGACATCCATCCCGAGGTGCAAGCCCATGCCCGAAAGCACTTCCTTGATCTCGTTGAGCGATTTGCGGCCGAAGTTCGGGGTGCGCAGCATCTCGGCTTCGGTCTTCTGGATCAGAT